>CAYQSE010000439.1:0-1561 GCA_964419905.1 uncultured Enterobacteriaceae bacterium | reverse complement strand
GTCGACGTTCTGGCAGCGCGAGGAGTGGAGCGAGGACGCGATCGCGCTGCTGACTACGGTGGGCGCCGACGAGGGAGCGCGCACGTGGGGCGCGCGGTCGCTGGCGTCGACGTGAAGGGCGGCATGCAGTGCGGCGTCGAGGCCGTCCGGCGGACCTGGAGGTCTGACCAGTACGACCTTCGTGCCCGCGAGCGCGGCACGGACCCTACGCTGCGGGTCGTTGATCGCGAAGCACGTCCGTCACCGTCAGCGTCGTGTCTACCGGCCAGCACGGCGACCGTACCGAGCGCCCTGGGCTGCGCGGACTGGCTGTAGCGCACCTGGGCAGCGGCCAGAAGAGGGCGTAGATCGCCACGCTGGCGCAGGGTCTGTCCGCCATGCTTCAGGCCGCAGGCGGTGTATTCGGCGATGGTCGGAGTCTGTGGTGTCGAACGCGGGCTCAGCCCCTCCAGCGCCCCGAACGGGCACGGTCACGGTCACGGTCACGGTCACGGGAGGAGCCCGCGCGCTACGCGCGATGGGCTCCTAGCGGCCGATCTTGGACTGCGCCGCGTCGCGCACCAACGCTGCCCGCGCGTCGTGCGTGATCACGCCCGCGGCGACCCACGCCTGCGTCTCGCGCGCGACACAGGACACATAGGCGCCGTGGTTTCGCCACGATGCGGTGGCATCGCACGCGGTCTCGAGGGAGCGGACCACCTCGATGTCGTCGAAGCACGTCTCCAAGTCCGGCACCACGCCATTTCCGAAGGTGACCCGCCCGGTCGTGAAGGGTCTGTCGAAGACGATGCGCGGCGCCGTTCCGAGCAGCGCGCCGTCCACCCAGAGACGAAGGTCCGACGACCGCACCTCGAGCCCGAAGCGCGTCGGCACCTCCGAGATCGGAAACGACGTGAAGTCCACGTCCCAGCGCTCCGCGTCGTAGTCTATCACCACCTGATGGATCTCCGCGGTGAGCGTGCCATCGCCGCTCCCCACGATCATCGCCGCGTAGCCGTGCTGCTGCTGGAAGTCGTCCGAGATGTACGCGAGCGGCGCCATCACGACGGCTCCGCCGACCTCGGCGACGTTGGTGTGCAAGATCTCGACCGTCGCGAACAGGTCCTCGCCGGTCGCGAAGGTCATCCGGCTCTCGAGCGGCCAGGCGTTGCCGTCCTGACAGGCGGCGCCATCGACGAGCGACCAGCCCTCGGCGCCGGTGCTCCACTTCGCGAACAAGTCGCCGTGCTCGAAGTCGTCGAACAGGACCTCGCTCGTGAGCCCCACGCGTGGGATGGCGAGCGCAACGGCGATGAGCGCCGACAGGAGGGAGCCGGACCCACGATCAGTTTGCATGCCACACCCCCCACACCTGACTTGTAGCGCAGGGCGACCGCGGGATGGGGGCGGATCTCCCGGACGACCGGTCCAGGCGCGATGCCAGCGCGCGGGTCGCTGCGGTGGTGGCATGGCAGGCGGCGCGCGGGGGGGCTGGGCTGGTTGGCCTGTCGATCCTACACATCTTGGTTGCGGCCCGAGATCATGTGGGGCGGGCGTCCCGCCCGCCCGTCCTGACGGGAAG
>CAYQSE010000438.1:0-1616 GCA_964419905.1 uncultured Enterobacteriaceae bacterium | reverse complement strand
CTGCTGCACGGAGGTCTTCGATAGTGGCGCCAGAAGGGTGATCTCGAGAGATGTGCAGGATCGACAGGCGGGACGCCCGCCCCACAGGATCTCGGGCCGCAGCCGAGATGTGATCAATCGACAGGCGTCCCGCCCGCCCGTGAAGAACTGCGTTGCTCGTTTCGGAAACTACGCTGGTTTAATAGGCATTATGGGCTTCCCGGCAGGACGGGCGGGCGGGACGCCCGCCCCACGTGATCTCGAGCCCCAGCCAAGATGTGATGGATCCAGAGGCGGGACAGCCGGCCCACGGGATCTCGCCCCCCGGCTGGCGAGGTCCGCGTCAGTCGGCGCAGGCGACCACGTGGACGCCGCGGTGTGCGCCGACGAGGACGTGTTCGCCGTCGGGGTGCGCGGCGATGGGTGCGGCGAGCTCGTGGACGCCGAGGCCATCGGTGCCGGTGAGCTCGCGGTAGTCGTCCACCGCGATCCGCGCGAGCTCGGCGCCCGACGCGACGTCCCACGCGACGAGGTGCGCCTGCTCGCCAACCGTCAGCAGCACCCGCCCGCCGGGCAGCAGCGCCCCGAAGCGCGGGCGGTGCCCCGTCAGGCGGTGCGTGACGGCCTCGCCCGTCGCGCGATCGACGACGCCGAGGAAGCCGTCGTCCTCGAACGCGATGGGCCCGGCGATCACGACGCCGTCGCCGGACGCGACCGCCACGGTGATCGTGCCCGAGCCGATGCGACCGATCTCGTACAGCCACTCGAACGCGACCGCTTCAGGCGCGGCCACGTCGCGCACCTCGATCATCGGGACGCCGTACCAGTCGCCCGCGACGAGCCACTGGCGATCGCTGTCGAAGAACGAGGTGGTCCAGGCGTTCCACAGCTTCGTCTGCACGCCCACAGGGACCCCCTCCTGCGCCGGATCCCACAGCGTCGGCGTGCCGCTGTAGTCGGCGTCGACGAACGCGACCCGGCCGTCCGCGGTCGCTGCCAGCGCGCGGATCGCGGCGTCCCGCAGCGCGGTCCACGCGACGAGGTCGCCCGACGCCCGTGCGTACACCGCGAGCTGACCCGAATCGTCACCCATGACGAAGCGCGCGCCGTCCGACGACGCGGCGGCGGCGCGCAGCGGGCGCCCGTCGGCCGGCAGCACGAGGTGCATCGCGGGCGGATACGAAGTGTGGTCGAGGAACGCCGGCGCGATGTTCGTCGCGCCGAGACCCTCACCGATCAGCACGTCGCCATCCGGGGCGACGCCGAGCGCGGTCGCGAACGCGACGTCGAGCGGGACATCGGCGGCCAGCGCGAGCGCGCCGCCCTCGATCAAGCACGACGCGAGGCGCGAAGGCGCTCCGCCGTCGAGGGACACCGCGTCGGGGTTCGAGGCGCACGCGCCGAGTCCGGCGAGCGCGACGAGGAGGGGGAGTCGACCAGGGTGCAGGTTGGGCATGGGATCTCCGCTGTCGGTGCTCCGCAACATGCCCGAGGAGATGGTAAACGAGAAGCAATCTATTCTTGATTCGATTGCGTCCGCTTCACTTACAATCAGCGCGCGCCGCGCGGGCTCGCCCCGACGCCGCCGCGTCGTGTACGCTTCGGGTCCCGCTCGAACAGGTACCGCATGCAGGCGC
>CAYQSE010000437.1:0-1627 GCA_964419905.1 uncultured Enterobacteriaceae bacterium | reverse complement strand
GCCCGTCGCGCCGGCCCGTCTCCCGGCGGTGACGGTCGGCCGTCCCGCCGACCCGCCGCCGGTGCCAACGCCGACCCATCGGTCGCGGTCGATGGACGCGAGCGAGGCCATGCGGCGCGGGAAGTTCGGGATCGGATCGGAGGCGGTGTCCAAGCCACCGATGCCGGCGGTTCGGCCGCAGCCGCAGCGCGAGCCGGTGGTCGTCATGGGGGAGCGCGAGCGCGACCCCGAGGTGGCGAAGCGCGCCCGGCGCGAGGTGGCACGCCAGCAGGGAGCGGGGGCGGTGGGGCAGGAAGTCGCGGCGCTCACTGGGCCGGAGGTGCTGACGGAGCCGGGGCGCGAGGTGCTCGCCGCGGAGGAGGCGCAGTTTTCTGCGGAGAAGATCGAACGGGCGCGCAACATTCTGCTCGCCAAGGTCCAGGACGCCGAGACACGCAACGACCACCGGAGCGCCACGCACTATCGCCGGCTCCACGCCGACGTGAATGCGTTCCTCAAGAGCTACCAGCAGCAGGCGACTGTCATGGGCGCGGCCGGCACCAACATCGAGACGACGTTGGGCAGTCCGACCGTTGCGGCCAACCTCGCGCGCGGCGCGGCGGAGCTCCCCGAGGCGCTGGCGATGTTGGGCATCCTCGACGACGACGGGCGACCACTATCGTTCGCGGCCCCGTTCGGGATGGCGCAGTTCGGGGGGATGGCGCTCGGGGAGGCGGCGATGCAGGTCGCGGGCGGGCGGTACGTCGGCTCGCTCCTGCGGACGGGTGGCGAGGCGCTCGAGGCGTCCCGGCTGGTGACGTCGGGCGGGCGGTACGCGGCGACCGCGGCGAAGACGGCGGCGGGCGCACGGTTCGCGGCGCGGAACCTGACCGGGCGCGACCTCGAAGTGCTCGCACCGGCGACCGTGTCGGGCGAACTGCGCGCGATGCGGGCGGCGAAGCTGGGACGCACGCTGCCGGCGCGCGAGGTGGACCAGGTGTCGAGCGCCCTGCTGACGGGCGCAACGCAGGGGCAGGCGGTCGCGGCGGTGCGGGGCGCGCAGGAGGCGGAAGCGACGGGACGCGACGTGCTGCCGGCGGTGCGCGACGAGCTCGCGTTCGGGGCGCTGATCGGGCCGGGGGCGGAGCTCGGGCTGCGGGGGGCGTTCCGTGGCGCGGCCGGCGTGCTCGGCGCGCCCGGACGCGCGTGGCGCGGGCACCTGGAAGGACTCGCCGGCGAGGCGACCGCCGACCTGGCGGTCAAGGCTGACGGGATGACGACGGCGTCGGCGCGGGTGGTGCCGGCGGAGGGGGTCGAGGTGCCGCGCGCGGTGTCGCAGGAGTCTCGCGCTGCGCGGGAAGCGCAGGCCCAGCAGACGGTGCGGCAGGTGTTCAAGGGCACACTGGTCGATTCGCGCGCCCTGACGCCGGGAGGCCGACGCCGGCTGACGGGAGACGTGTCGCTGACCCAGCTCGGCGCGATGCTGGACGACGGGATGTCGCCGGCCGACATCGTGTCCTCGGTGGGGGTGGCATTGCCCGACCAGCGCACGGCGCGGATTGCGGCGCTCGAGGCGTGGGCGGCGGCGCGCCGCACCCCGGAACTGCGCCCGTCCCGCGCGCTGCCGGCGGCGGGCGCGAGCACGGCG
>CAYQSE010000436.1:0-1730 GCA_964419905.1 uncultured Enterobacteriaceae bacterium | reverse complement strand
GAGGACATCTACGCGGGCATCGAGTACGCCGCGGGCACGCCCGAGGTCGAGAAGCTGATCGCGTTCCTCCAGGACGAGCTCGGCGTCACGAAGATCCGGTTCCCGGAGACCAGCGGCATCGGCATCAAGCCCGTGTCGCGCCAGGGCACCGAGCGCCTCGTCGACGCGGCGATCCGCTACGCCATCGAGCAGAAGAAGCCCTCGGTGACGCTGGTGCACAAGGGCAACATCATGAAGTTCACCGAGGGGGCGTTCAAGACCTGGGGCTACGAGTACGCCGAGCGCGAGTACGGCGACAAGGTGTTCACCTGGGCCCAGTACGACCGCCTCGTCGAGTCCGAGGGCTCGGCCGCGGCCAACGCCGCGCAGAAGGCCGCCGAGCAGGCGGGCAAGATCATCGTGAAGGACGTGATTGCAGACGCGTTCCTCCAGCAGATCCTGCTGCGGCCCGCCGAGTACTCCGTCATCGCGACGCTGAACCTCAACGGCGACTACATCAGCGACGCGCTCGCGGCGCAGGTGGGCGGCATCGGCATCGCGCCGGGCGCGAACGTCAACTACAACACCGGCATCTCGGTGTTCGAGGCCACGCACGGCACCGCGCCGAAGTACGCGGGGCTCGACAAGGTCAACCCGTCCTCGGTCATCCTCTCTGGCGAGATGATGTTCCGGCGGCTCGGGTGGAACGAGGCCGCCGATCTGATCGTGAAGGGCATCGAGGCCGCGATCGGCGACGGCCAGGTCACCTACGACTTCCACCGGCTGATGGACGGCGCGACGCTGCTGAAGTGCAGCGAGTTCGGCGACGCCGTCATCGCGCGGATGTGAGGGAGAACGCATGAAGGTTCACGAGTTTCAGGCCAAGCAGATCCTGCGTCGCTTCGGTGTGCCGCTGGTCGCAGGACAAGCGGCCACCTCGCCGCAGAGCGCGATGAACATCGCCCGCGAGATCGGCGGCGGCCTGTGGGTGGTCAAGTCGCAGATCCACGCGGGCGGCCGCGGGATGGGTCGGTTCAAGGAGCAGGTCTCCGAGGCCGAGATCGAGAAGGCGGCCCGCGGCGAGAAGGCCGAGGGCAAGGGCGGTGTGCGCCTCGCGCGCTCGATCGAGGAGGTCGGTGAGGCCGCCGAGTCGATGCTCGGCGACACGTTGGTCACCAAGCAGACCGGCCCCGAGGGCAAGACGGTCCGCACCATCTTCGTCGAGGCGGGCTGCGACATCGCGCGCGAGCTCTACCTGTCGATGCTGCTCGATCGGTCCAACAACAAGATCATGATCCTCGCGTCGGCCGCTGGCGGCATGGAGATCGAGGACGCCGCGCACTCCGATCCCGACGCGATCAAGAAGGTGTGGGTCGATCCGGCGGTCGGGTTCTCGGCCTACCAGGGGCGCAAGCTCGCGTTCGGGCTCGGGCTGTCGGGCAAGACCGTGGGCGCGTTCACGAAGTTCGTCGGCGCGCTCTACGCGGCCTACATGGGCACCGATTCGTCGATGGTCGAGATCAACCCGCTGGTGATCACCGGCGATGGCCAGTGCATCGCGCTCGACGCGAAGATGACCTTCGACGACAACGCGCTGTTCCGCCACAAAGACATCGCGGACATGCTCGACCCCCACGAGGAGGACGAGTCCGAGCTCGAGGCGGGCGAGTGGAAGCTCTCCTACGTCAAGCTCGACGGCAACATCGGGTGCATGGTCAACGGGGCCGGGCTCGCGATGTCGACGATGGACA
>CAYQSE010000435.1:0-1815 GCA_964419905.1 uncultured Enterobacteriaceae bacterium | reverse complement strand
GACGCCCGCCCCACATGATCTCGGGCCGCAGCCGAGATGTGATCAATCGACAGGCTCTCTGCTCGTCTCACCCCAGCTCCGGTCGGACTGCGTCCTCCCTGCGATGGGGTTCGTTCGCAGAGACCCTCCTCGCGCTCGCCTGCGTGGCCTGGTCCGGTGACGGGTCGTCTTGAACCAGGCTGGCAGCGTCGGGTCGGGTCGGAGCGCTACCGGTTCAGGACGTGGATCGCCTCGCCGAGCGCGGCCTTCGTCGCCTCCATGATGCCTTCCGACAGCGTCGGGTGCGGGTGGATCGTCAGGCCGACGTCGAGCGCCTCGGCGCACATCTCGATCGCGAGGGCCGCCTCGGAGATGAGGTCGGACGCGTGGTAGCCGAGGATCGTCACCCCGAGGATCTCGTGGGACTGCGCGTCGAGGATGACCTTGACGAAGCCCTCGGTCTCGGCGTTCGCGATCGCGCGGCCGATCGCCGCCCACGGGACCTTCCCGACCTTGATCTCGCCGCGCGCGCGCGCCTCGGGCTCGGACAGCCCCGCGGTGGCGACCTCGGGGTCGGTGAACACGACCGCGGGCACGGTGCGCGCGTCGAACGCGACGTCGTGCCCGGCGATCACCTCGGCGACGACCTCGCCGTCGTGCGTGGCCTTGTGCGCGAGCATCGGCTGGCCAGCGACGTCGCCGATCGCGAAGATGCTCGGGACGTTCGTGCGACGCTGCGCGTCGACGCCGATGAACGGCCCGTCGAGCTTCACACCGACGTCTTCGAGCCCGATGCCCTTCGTGTTCGGGCGGCGCCCGACGGTGACGAGCACGTAGTCGCCGTCGACGGCGAGCTTGCCGTCGGCGTTCTCGAGCATCACCTTCACGCCGTCGTCGGTGGCCTCCCAGCCGAGCGCCTTGGTGTTCAGCAGCGTGGTGACGCCCTGCTTCTTCAGGCGCCGCGCGAGCACCTTGACCACATCGGGGTCGAAGCCTGGGAGGAGCTGGTCCATCATCTCGACGACGGTGACCTCGCTGCCGAGCTTCGCGTACATCCCGCCCAGCTCGAGGCCGATGTAGCCACCGCCGATGACCACGAGCTTCTTCGGGATCTCGGTGAGCGCGAGCGCGCCGGTGGAGTCGAGGACGCGGGCGTCGGCGAAGGAGAACCCGGGGATCTCGATCGGCGACGAGCCGGTGGCGACGACCAGGTGATCCGCGGTGATCGTGCGCTCGCCGTCGGCGGTCTGGACGACCACCGTGTTCGGCCCCTTCAGCTTCGCCGTGCCGATGAGCTGGTCGACCTTGTTGCCCTTGAGCAGCGTGGACACGCCGCCGGTGAGCTTCTTCACCACATCGCCCTTCCACGACTGGAGCGTGCCCATGTCGATCGACACGTCGCCGGCGATGCGGATGCCCATGACTTCGGCGTGCTGGATCTCCTCGAACCGCTTGGCTGCGGTGATCAGCGCCTTGCTCGGGATGCAGCCGACGTTGAGGCAGACGCCGCCCCAGCTCTCCTTCTCGATGATCAGGGTCTTGAGGCCGAGCTGGCCGAGCCGGATGGCGCAGGGGTAGCCGCCGGGGCCGGCGCCGATGACGATGGCCTGATAGTCGTGTGCCAAGGGAGATTCTCCTCGAGTCGGATTCGGAGTTCGGGCGCCGAGCGGGCGCCGGCGTCTAGGCGAGGATCGGAGCGCCGGGGCGCAGGGTCGCGGCGATCAGCGCAGGGCCGCCCGCCTCGCGCGCGGCGGTGACGGCGTCGCGCACCGCGCTCGCGTCGTTTCCGTCGACCTCGACCGCGCGCACGCCGAACGCGGCGGCGAGCGCGACCGG
>CAYQSE010000434.1:0-1816 GCA_964419905.1 uncultured Enterobacteriaceae bacterium | reverse complement strand
CATGATCTCGGGCCGCAGCCAAGATGTGTAGGATCGACAGCCGTCCCGGCCGGCCTACCTCGCGGACAACCACGCTCATCCGATCACGCGCCGTGGGTGAAGCGGGCGGTGGTTCGCTACCGCTCCCACATCCCGTCGAACCACGCGCGGTACGCCGCGGCCAGCGGCGCGCGGGTGATCGAGACGCTGGTGCCGTTCATCAGCCGCAGCCCGCTGTGCGACCAGTTCGCGTCGCTGACGATCACCTGATCGTCACAGCGAAGCACCTTCGCGTGCGTGACCCGATCGTTCGGGGTGTGCCGCACCGTGACGCCCGCCGCCTCCAGCCGGGCGATCGCGGCGTCGTTGATTGCGTTGTCGCGGATCCAGTCGCTGTCGTCGAGCAGCACGCGCACCGTCACGCCGCGCGCGTGCGCCGCCTCCACCGCGTCGAGCACGTCCCCCACCGCCGAGTCCTCGAACTCCGCCCGCCACGACACCGCGTACATCAGCACATCGACCGCGGAGGTCGCGCCGTCGACGCAAGCGATCAGCGCCCCCTCGACACCTCGATCATGGAGCGGCACGACGCCCTCCACCTCGAGCGCTGGGAGCGCCGGGGTCACACCGTCCCACAGCGCCTCGGCGTACGCGACGTAGTGATCGGCAACCGCCGACGCATGGATCTGCACCGCGCCCTCGACGTTGCGGTCCATCGCCGGCCCGGTCCAGTTGTGCGAGCCGAGCAGCACCGCGTCGTCCGCGATCAGCAGCTTGTTGTGGCTCGTCGTGACCGGGCTGTCGAGACGCGCGTCCACCCCCGCCGCGTTGAGCCGCAGCAGCACATCGTCGACGTCGTTCCCCTCCTCGTCCAGCAGCACGCGCACCGCGACACCGCGCGCCGCCGCCGCCTCGAGATCGGCGAGCAGCGTGGTCACCGGGCTGACCGGCTGCACCAGGTACATCACCACGACCACGCGCTCGGTCGCCGCCCCGATCAGCCCGCGCGCCGCCGGCAGGTAGGCGCGGTCGTTCGCGGGCAGCCAGGTGACGCCGGGCAGCTCGGTGTCCTCGACCGCCGTGTCCTCCGCGGTGTCCGGCGACGCCGTGTCGTCGGGCCACGGCGCGCGGCAGGCGAGCGCGCCCAGCCCCAACCACAACAGCGCCGCGCTGCTCCACCGCATGCCCCTCGGGTAACACCGACGACCGCGCGCCGCGCAGCGGGTAGGATGCGCGCACCAGGAGGGAACATGGAACACGAAGCCTTCGTCACGCGGGTCCTCGCGCACCTGCCGTCGCGCACCCCGAGCGCGTTTCAGTCCGCGTCGTGGGACCACCAGGGGCGGCCTACCCAGGAGGCCGTCGCGATCATGCCGATCCCCGGGCTCGATCCCGTGAAGGTGATGGCCGCGGTGATGGACCTCGACCACTACGTCGGCAACGTCGAGCACGTCGCCGTGTGCCGGTCGATCCCCGACGCGCGGTTCGCGGCGCCCGACGCGGTGCGCTTCTACCAGAAGATCGACCTGCCGCTGCTGGGCGCGATCCACCACGAGATGGTGCTCTACCACCTCGGCGAGCGCGACGGCTTCCACATCGCCGCGTGGGACGTCCTGCGCGCCGAGACCGACAAGCTCTCCACCCGCGACGGCTACCGCAGCGACTACAACCACGGCTGCTGGATCGCCGCGCCCGGCGTCCTCGGCTACGCGCTGGGCTCCGCGCCGAAGCGGGAGGACGTCGGCTTCCTGAAGTGGAAGGCGCTCACCACCGGCGCAGACGCCGCCGCCTCGCGCGTGCTCAAGGCCAACCTCGAGGGCATGGCCCGCTGGGCCGC
>CAYQSE010000433.1:0-1846 GCA_964419905.1 uncultured Enterobacteriaceae bacterium | reverse complement strand
ACGCCCGCCCCACATGATCTCGGGCCGCAGCCGAGATGTGTAGGATCGACAGGCGGGACGCCCGGCCGCCCCGCGATCAGCTGCGGATCTCGCGCTCCTGCCACCGACCGAGGATCTCCAGGAGATCCTTCTCACGGGTGATGCTGTCGGCGAGCT
Organism: uncultured Enterobacteriaceae bacterium; assembly: GCA_964419905.1. Taxonomy (GTDB): domain Bacteria; phylum Myxococcota_A; class UBA796; order UBA796; genus JAFDJI01. The sequence goes on along the minus strand of CAYQSE010000433.1, from coordinate 1,690 downwards.
TGCGCTCGAGCTCGGCGAGCCTCGCCTGGAGCATGCGCACGTCGGCGCTCGCGTCGCCCGACAGCGAGGGCGGCGCGTCGGGCGCGCCCGAAGACACCTTCGCCGTCGGCGCGGGGCGCGGCGTGCCTCGCAGCACCTGCTCTGCGTCCTGGCCCGGGCGACCCGAGCGGATGGCCGCCATCGCACGCTTCAGCGCGGATGAGCCGTCGCCACCGACCGGCTTGCCCGCGCTGGCGACCGGCATCACCCGGCTGGCGGTAGGGGCGGCCGAGGCCCCCGACTGCGCGTTCGCAGGCACCGCGACCGCCGCGGGCGAGGCCTCGGTCTCGGGCTCGAGCGACGCCTCGTCGAGGATCAGGTAGCGAAAGCCGTACTCGGTCAGCGGCTCGACCTCGGTCCACCGCTCCTCGGGCACGCGGGCGAGGAGGTCGTCGGTCATCCGAGAGAGCGCGTAGCTCTGGCGACGCCCCGTGCCCGCGAGCACATGGATGAACCGGCCCGCGCGCAAGGCCTTGGGCGTGATGTCGCGCTCTTCCTGAACCAGCGCCGGGTTCGGCTCGGAGCGCCGCCCCTTCTTCTGGATCACGAGCACGCCGTGGCCGTCGGTGACCTCGAAACGCATGGTCAGCACCGGCTCGTATCCGCTCTCGCGACGGACGAAGACGCGGAAGGGCTTCTGCTTCTCTTTCATCCCCGACGGCTCCTCAGGACGTCAGGGTACGTGCTGCAGTACCAGTTGGGCAAGTCCGGGCACGGCCTCGATCACGTGCTCACGGGCCCGACCGCGGAGTCCGCGGTAGACGCGCACCAGCAACGGATGGGCGCCCCCCGCGGCGCGCGCGTCGGTGACCGCGAGCAGGGCGTCCGCGATCTCGCCCGCGTGCGCGCCGAACCACGCGGCCACGTCCCCGCTGCGCCGTGCCTCGGCGTACAGCGGGTCGATCCGCGGCGCGAACTCGGGCATCAGCACCCCCATCGCCCGCTCGACGAACGCGGGGTGCAGGCGTCGAACGGTCGCAAACCCGCCCTTGATCGCCGCGCCCGACAGCCCCGACTTGCGGGCCACCTCGGCCTCGACCAGTCGGGCCCCCGCTTGGACCACCTGCTGGCGCCTGGACGGATCGGCCAGCACCTCGACCAGGGTCATTCCACTTCTCCGCCTGGTTCTCCGCCGATCTTCACCATGCCCGGACACCACGGCATCGGCGCGCTCCCGCCGAGCTCGCGCGCCCAATAGCCGAGGTAGTTCTTCGCGTAGCACGAGTAGCCGCCCTGCTTCACCGCCGCGAGCACGCACGCCTTGCTCCGCGGCCAGTCCCGGTCGTTCTGGGCGCGCGCGATGTCGGCACCGGGGATGGACTGCGCGGTCTGCTCGCCGGTGACGTAGAGCCGCAGCACGGGGCCGATCGCCTCGCACAGCACGTCGGCGGCGCCGTCGGCCGGGCTCGCCTTCAGCCCCTCGACCACGGCCTCACGCACCGCGCCGTCGTCCTCACGGGTGAGCAGGCGCTCGCGCAGGCAGGCGATCCCGGTGTCGGTGCGGCTCGCGCGGAGCGCCTTCGCGCCCTCGAGCCGGACGCGCGGATCCGGATCGCGCATCAGCGCGTGACAGGAGAGCGCCTCGGACTCGGCGACCCCGACGCGGCGCGCGGTGGCGACCGCAGCCGCGCGCACCTCGGGGTCGGCGTCC
>CAYQSE010000432.1:0-1847 GCA_964419905.1 uncultured Enterobacteriaceae bacterium | reverse complement strand
TGCCCACCATCAGGTTCGTCTGCGTGCGCGCCTCGCGGTCGACCGTGTCGGTGCGCGCGATGCCGAAGTCGAGCAGCTTGACCTGACCGTGCCGACTGAGCCGGATGTTCGACGGCTTGATGTCGCGATGCACCAGCCGCAGCGGCTGGCCACCGTCCCCGAGGGGCGCGTTCCAGGCCGAGTCCAGCGCGCCGGCCACGGGACCGATCACCTCGAGCAGCGCGCGCGTCGGGATCGGGTCCGGCGGGAGCACCACCTCGCCGAGGTCCTGCCCGTCGATGAACTCCGTGACGAGCGACACGCGCCCCTCGAGCAGCACGAGGTCGTGAGCGCGCAGGATGGTGGGGTGGTCGAGGCGCGCGAGCAGGCGCCCCTCGTCGCGCAGGCGCTGGATGGCCTGCCCCGCCGGATCGAGCCCCTCCCGCAGCACCTTGACCGCGACATCCGACTGCAGCCCCCCCGGACTGCGCATCACCGCGCGGTACACCTCGCCGAACCCGCCCCGGCCGAGACAGGCTGCGATCTGGAACTGACGCCGACCGGTCTCCTCCACGGCAACTCCCTGGACGAACCCGACCATGATGCACCGGGCGGCGAACCGATCTCAAGGCCCGACCGAACCACGGCACCCGGACTTCCGCCCACCGACTACCCGGCTCGGACTTCCTTTGCGCGAGCCGGTCGAGCGGGCAGTCTTCGAGACCGGAGGTCCTGCCATGACCCTGCTCGCCGAGTCTCCTCCCGCTCCAACCGCGGTACACTCCCTCGCTGGGAGGCCGATGTCCCACCTCAGCTTCTTCGAGGGCGATCAGCCGCTGTTCGTGCACCTGCTGCGCCCGGGGCGCACCGTGCTCGGTCGCTCCGACCGCTGCGACGTCGCGCTGCCGTCCGACAGCGTGAGCCGCGTGCACTGTTTCGTCGAGCGGCGTGCGGACGGGTGGTGGGTCACGGACCGAAGCCGCAACGGCACGCTGATCAACGGTCAGTCCGTCGAGCGCCACGCGCTGGTCGAGGGCGATCGGATCACGCTCGGCGCCTACACCGCGCTGTTCCAGGCTCGGCCCGATCGCGGCGACGCCGAGCGGACCACCCGCAAGGTACGCCCCGCGTGGCACGAGGAGCTGGTCGAGGTCGGCGAGGGCCGCGTCACTGCGACCCACGCCCGCCTGCGCTTCACGCAGGGGCCCCGCGCAGCGGAGATCGTGGTGCTCAAGCGCGCGTTGATCAGCCTCGGGGGCCCGGGAAGCGACACCTTGCTCGCGCGCGATCTGCCCCCCTCCCTCGCGCTGCTCCGGGTCACGCGCGGTCGCGTGATGATCGAGCCGGGTGCCGGGCCGGTCGTGCTGGCCGGCGCGCGGGTCCGCGATCTGACCCCTGTCTACCCGGGCGAGGAGGTCCGCGTCGGCGAGCACGCGTTCGTGCTCGAGCTCCAGACCGTGGAGGAGGAGGAGGAGGACGCCTCGTTTGGTGCGCTCGCCGGCCGCGCGCCGGTGATGCTGCGCCTGTTCGGCGTGCTCGGCCGCATGGCGGCGCACGACGCGCCCGTGCTGCTGCTCGGGGAGAAGAGTCTGTTCCGTAAAACTCGGAACCACCTGAGGCGGCGCCGTTGCCGCCGCCCAGATCGCCAAGCGCCCCGCGGATCTCGATCGACCGCTGCTCGCCGTCGAGTACAACCACCTCGACAAGTTCATCCACGACCCGGCGGCGCCCTTCGTCATCGAGCGTGTCCACGATGCCCAGGAGTTCGGCTAGGCGCTCCTCGACAGCTGCTACCAAGGTCCGCTGGCCTTCTCGCTGGCGGGCGCGCTCCAGGATGGCTTCACGCTTGCGCTTGAGCGGCAGGACCT
>CAYQSE010000431.1:0-1849 GCA_964419905.1 uncultured Enterobacteriaceae bacterium | reverse complement strand
CCGCCTGCAGGTCGAGCACCCGATCACCGAGGCGATCACCGGCGTCGATCTGGTGCACGCGCAGCTTCGGGTCGCCGCAGGCGAGCCGCTGTGGCTGAAGCAGGACGACGTGAAGGTGACGGGGCACGCCTTCGAGTGCCGGATCTACGCCGAGGACGCGCTGGCGGGCTTCCGGCCGTCGCCCGGGCCGCTGCTCGGCTACCGCGAGCCGGGCGGCCCGGGCGTGCGCGTCGACAGCGGCGTCGTGGAGGGCATGGAGGTGCCCATCCACTACGATCCGATGGTCGCCAAGCTGGTGACGTGGGGCGCCGACCGCGAGCAGGCGCTGCAGCGGGCGCGACGCGCGCTGCAGCACTACCGCGTCGTCGGCATCCCGACCTCGATCCCGTTCTTCCTGGCCCTGCTCGACGATCCGGCGTTCCAGGCGGGAACGTACGACACCGGCTTCATCCGCACCGAGTGGCTCGAGCGGCACCTCACGCCGCAGCCCGAGCTCGAGGACGACGCGGCGGTGATCGCGGCGCTGGTGCGCTTCGAGGTGGACGCGGCGGCCGCGCCGGCGGCCGCGCAGGGCAGCGGCGGCGGGTCTGCGTGGAAGTGGAGCGGCCGGTGGGGACAGCCGGGCGTGGGGGGGCGATGAAGTACGACGTGCAGGTCGGCGGCGCGCATCGCGCGGTGACGGTTCGCCGTGCGGCGGCGGGCGGCTACTGGGTCTCGGTCGACGGTGGTGTCGAGCGCCTGCTGCGGGGCGGAAGGGTCGGCGCGGCCGAGTGGCAGATCGAGGAGGACGGTGCGCGCCGCACCATCGGCGCCGCGGTGCACGGGGGGCAGGTCCACGTCGTGATCGGCGGGCATCCGATGCGGGTCAAGGTCACGGATCCGCGCAAGGACGCGCTCGCGCTCGGCAAGGCGGGCGCAGTGGGCGCGGTGATCACCGAGATGCCGGGCGCGGTGGTGCGCGTGCTCGTCGACGAGGGTGCGCAGGTGACGCTCGGCCAGCCCGTCGTGGTCGTCGAGGCGATGAAGATGGAGAACGAGTTCAAGGCGCCCACCGCGGGTCGCGTCGTCCGGCTGGCGGTCGCCGCGGGCGACCGCGTCGAGTCCGGCGCGCTGCTGCTCGTCATCGAGCCGGAGCCCGCATGAGCGCCGACGGACGCGATGATCTCGCGCGGTGGCGCGAGACGGTGCGTGCGCGGGCGCTCGCGCGTCAACCCGAGCGTCCTCGGTTGGTTCGCTCCGGAGACGTGCCGCTCGCCGACCTCTACACCGCGGCGGACGTGGGCGACGTGGATGGCATCGGCTTCCCCGGCGCATACCCGTACACCCGCGGCATCCAGCCGACGATGTACCGGTCGCGCCTGTGGACCATGCGGCAGTACGCCGGGTTCGGCAGCGCCGCTGAGTCGAACGCGCGCTACCGCTACCTGCTCGCGCAGGGCACGACCGGGCTCTCGGTCGCCTTCGATCTGCCTACGCAGATGGGGTACGACTCCGACCACCCGATGGCGCAGGGTGAGGTGGGGCGCGTCGGCGTCGCCATCGACTCGCTCGCCGACATGCGCGTGCTGCTGCAGGGGCTCCCGCTCGGCGAGGTCAGCACCTCGATGACGATCAACGCGACCGCGTCCACGTTGCTCGCGCTCTACGTCGCGGTCGCGGAAGAGCAGGGCGTGCCCGCGAGCGCGCTGCGCGGCACGATCCAGAACGACGTGCTCAAGGAGTACATCGCGCGGGGCACCTACATCTACCCGCCGCGCGCCTCGATGCGGATCGTGACCGACGTGTTCCGGTGGTGTGCGGAACACGCGCCGCAGTGGAACACGATCTCGATCAGCGGCTACCACATCCG
>CAYQSE010000430.1:0-1875 GCA_964419905.1 uncultured Enterobacteriaceae bacterium | reverse complement strand
TAAACCAACGGGTCACTCATGCGTCCGGCAAGGTAGGCCCTATTTGAGCCATTTTACCCCACCGCGAGTCATCGACGGTGGGCGGTTTACAGAGAGCCTCGACGGTTACCCCGTCGGGGCTCTCGCCGTTTCGGGCCTGCTGACGCGGGCTTACGCGAGGTGCTGCGACAGCGGCGGAGTGAGCAGCCGACCGCCACCAGAGCCACGACCACCTCGCCAGACGCGGCCCAGGGGTCGAAACGGGCTCTCGACGGACCCGCAGACACCTGGAGACGCGTCCGGGCGCTTAACACCAAAGAGCACCCGGTTTACAGCGACGAGTGGGACGTCCCGCCAGCGCTTTTCGGCGCGCGCGGGTGCGTCTCCGTCGTCCGACTCGCCACAAGCTCCCGAAGCGCGAATAGCATCCACCTCCCCTGTTCGGCTCTGCCGAGAGCACGCAGCGGCGATGAGACGCCACCAGACGTGCATCGTGGCTCTCGTCGTCGACGTGTCGTCGGTGCATCCAGCGTCTGACGTCCTACTCGGCGCGCGGCGGTAGACGCTCCGCGAGCACCGGGTCCTCGTCGATGAAGGCGTCGACGGTGATGTCGTCGAGCACGAGCTTCGTCAGCCCGAGCTCGTGATCCCACTCGGCGCTCCACACGAGGCCACGCACCATCGCGTTGCGGGCCCCGACGTCGTCGCGCTGCCACGCGGCCCACGCAGGCGCGAGCGCCTCGAGGAAGCCACGCGAGCGGTCGTCGCGGAACCAGGAGATGTGCGCCTCACGAAGCACCGTGAGCACCCGCGCCTCGACGTGGCGCGCCGCCACCTGCACCGGCGGCGAGCAGGCCGGGCGCGCCGCGTCTCCTCGACAGCGGTAGTAGCGGGGGACCTCGTCGGCGTTCTCCATCGTGACCGCCGCCGACGCGGTCGTCGTCATCACGCGCCCGCAGCCGGTGCAGCGGAGCAGGCCGCGCAGCATCCACGGGTCCTGGTCCCACTGTGGCGTCTTCGCGCGAGTCGACGGCTCGCGCGTGCGCCGGGCGTCGAGCGCCGCGAAGGCGCGCCGGGCGAGGTACTCGTCGACGATCGCCTCGTGCACGCCCTCGACCGTGCCCTCTCCGTGCGCGCGGCGACCGAGGTAGATCGGGTTGTGGACCACTTGCAGGATCGAGCGCCCGGTCCACTTCGCGCCGCCCCTGCCGCCGTGGACCTTGGTGCGGTGGCCCGCCGCGTTCGCCCAGGCGGCGATGGCCGAACCCGACTCGCCCGCGGCGCAGCGCTCGAAGAACGCCCGCACCAGCGCAGCCTCGTCCTCGTCGACGACGAGCTGCCGCGTGTTCGGGTCCGCCCGGTAGCCGAGCGGCACGCGTCCGGCAGCACGACGCCCGCGAGCGCGAGCCCGCCCCTTCGCCTCGCGCAGCCGCTCGCGGATGAGGTCGCACTCGAACTCGGCCAGGCTCGCGACCACGTTGTTCACGAGCTCGGCGAGCGGACCGCGGGCGCCGCCGGCGCCCTGCAAGATCACCAACTCGACGCTCGCCTGCTTGAGCCAGTCGTTCAGCCGCACCCAGTCCGACATCTTCCGCGCGAGCCGGTCGAGGCTCGTGACCACCACTACGTCGACCCGCCCCTGCACGCACCACGAGAGCAGGCGCCGCAGCGCGGGCCGCTCGAGGCTGCCGCCGCTCACGCCGAGGTCGTCGAAGCGCTCGTCGAGGGCGACCCAGCCCTCGTACTGCATGGCCCGCACGTAGTCCTCGCAGCGCTCGCGCTGCACGTCGCACGATGTCAGGTCCTGCTCGCCGCGCGAGACCGACTGACGGGTGTAGATGGCGCAACGGAGAACGGGTTGACCACGCGAGGTGAACATCGTCGACCTCGCTTGTC
>CAYQSE010000429.1:0-1887 GCA_964419905.1 uncultured Enterobacteriaceae bacterium | reverse complement strand
GCACGCTGTTCCTCGACGAGGTGGCCGAGCTCCCGCTCGAGCTCCAGGCCCGGCTGCTGCGCGTGCTGCAGGCGCGGCGGTTCACCCCGGTCGGCGACACGGTCGAGCAGGAGGTCGACGTCCGCTTCGTGTCGGCGACGAACGCCGCGCTGCGCAAGCTCGTCGCCGAGGGGCGGTTCCGCGAGGACCTGATGTACCGCCTGCGCGTCGTCGTGCTGTACATCCCGCGGCTCGCCGAGCGCACCGGCGACGTCGAGGCGTTGACCTGGCACCTGATCGATCAGCTCAACGCGCGCGGCGGACGCCAGATCACCGGCATCGCGCCCGAAGCGTGGGCGGCGATGCGCACGTACCCGTGGCCCGGGAACGTGCGTGAGCTCCAGAACAACCTGGAGCAGGCCTTCGTGCTCGGCGAGGGCCCCATCTTGCAGTTCGACGAGCTCGCGCCGGAGATCCGCGGCGTGGGCGTCGAGGCCGCAGCGCGCGCGGACGGACCCGTCGACCTCGACACCCTCGAGCGTGCGGCGCTGGTGGAAGCGTGGCGCGCGACGGTCGGGGACCGCCGCGCGATGGCCGAGCACCTGGGCATCAGCCGCGCCACCCTCTACCGGCGCCTGAAGCGCCACGGGCTGCTGCGCTGACTCACGCGCAGGCGCCCACCAGCGACTCCTGGTTCCACGCGATCATCCCGCCGACCATCGACGCGACGCGCTTGAAGCCCGCGTTCTGCAGCGCGTAGGCGGCGCGGTCGCTGCGGCCGCTCGACCGGCAGATCAGCACCACGGGCTCGTCGCGATCCCACTCGGCGGCCGCGCGCCCCAGCTCGGTGAGCGGGACCCGCTCGGCCTTGGGCAGCGGCGCGAGCGGTGCGACCCACTCCTCGGGCTGCCGGACGTCGACCACGCGGTAGGCGCCGCAGTTGCGCGCGACCCACTCGGGCGTGACGTGCCGGATGCCCATCGGCGAGCGCGGCAGCGAGTCCCACGGATCGGCCTTCGGCGCCTCGACCTCGACCTCGCCTTGCTCGCGGCCGAGGTTCAGGTTGGCCGGCAGCGCGCGGTCGATGAACCGCGGGTAGGCGAGGTTCAGGTTCGCCATGATGCCGACGAACTCGTCCTCGGAGCGATGATCGCCCAGGCGCGGGTTGTGCACGCGCTCCTCGCCCACCGTCGACACGGTGCGGCCCTTGTAGTCGTGGCCCGGATAGAGCGCGGTCTCGTCGGGCAGGCTGAAGATCTGGTCGTGCACCGAGCGATACAGCTTGCGCGCGTCGCCCTGCTGGAAGTCGGTGCGCCCGCTGCCGCGGATCAGCAGCGCGTCACCGGTGAACGCCTTCGTCAGATCTTCCGTGATGTAGGTCGCGCAGCCATCCGTGTGGCCCGGCGTCAGGCGGACGAAGATCGCGTGGCGCCCGAAGTGCACCTCGTCGCCCTCGTCGAGGAGCCGATCCGCGCCCTGCACGCCAGAGCGCGCCGGGTAGAGGATCTGGCTGCCGAGCTTCTGCTGGAGGAGCCAGGCGCCGGTGACGTGGTCGGCGTGCACGTGCGTCTCGAGGGTCGCGACGAGCTTGAGCCCGAGCTCCTCGAGGATCTCCACGTCCCGGTCGACCTGCTCCTTGACCGTGTCGATCAGGATCGCCTCCCGCGCGTCGGGATCGGCGAGCATGTAGGTGTAGGTGCTGGTGTTGGGGTCGAAGAGCTGGCGAAACACCATGGGGCCGCCTTGGCCGGCTGAACGCGCTTTGAATAAGCAAGCGCCGTGCCATCCGATAAACCCAGTTTCCTCCGTGGCCAGCGCACCCAAGTCTCAATCCGTCTCATGTGTCGCGAGACGCTTCGCGTCTTTCGCGCCGGCCGCCCCCCAACGCAACACAGGTCGGCCGAGACG
>CAYQSE010000428.1:1229-1903 GCA_964419905.1 uncultured Enterobacteriaceae bacterium | reverse complement strand
CGACCGACGGCTCGTCCGGATCGAGCTCACCAGCGGGCAGCGGCATCGGCTGTCGTCGCGCGCGCTCGGCGTACGCGTCGACCCAAGGGTCGTCGAGTGTTCGCGCGCGGGCCCACAGGCGCTCGAAGGCGACGCGCACCCGCTCCCACGCGTGCGCGTCGCGGTCGCGATCGACGCGAAGGTTCCACTCGATCCCGCCCTCGAGCGCTGAGCGCGACAGGTTGCTGCTGCCCACGAATGCCACGCCGAAGTGGGCTCCCTGCAGGTGCCAGGACTTCGGGTGGAACGAGCGATGCGGGCCCTGCAGCGTCGCGACCTCGATGACGCGCGCCTCGAAACTCCCCGTGACCGGGGCGTCGTCGTCGCCGTCGGGCTCGGTCCAGGTGCGCTGCCAGTCCAGCAGGGTCTCCAGCGCTTCGGCCTGGGTGATCTCGAGGTAGTCCCCGGTGACGAGTCGAACGCGTGCGCCTTGTCGCAGCGCGGTCTCGAGCGCCGCCTGGATGCGCCGCAGCCCGGACTGCTGGACGAACGCCGAGACGATGGCGGCGTCGCTGGCCTCGGACAGCAGCGGGAGGACGTGCTGGGCGAACGGGTCGTCCTTGCCGCCCGTTGCGAGCGGCCGCGCGCGGACCAGATAGTTCCCATTGCTCGGGATGACGTGGCGCACGCCGCCT
>CAYQSE010000428.1:0-1219 GCA_964419905.1 uncultured Enterobacteriaceae bacterium | reverse complement strand
GTCGTCCATGTCGCCCGCGAACCGGGGGATGACGTGGACGTGCAGGTGCATCACGGTCTGCCCGGCGGCCTCTCCGGCGTTGAAGCCCACGTTGTAGCCGTCGGGCGCGAGCTCGCGGTCGAGCAGGGCCTTCACGTGGTCGACGAGATCGAGGATCGCCTGCTGCTCGGCGCGGGTTGCGTCGAACCAGGTGGGGACGACGCGGCGGGGGACGACGAGGGTGTGGCCGCGCGAGACGGGGAAGGCGTCGCGCAGTGCGAATGCGAGGTCGTTGGCGGCGACCCACTCGGAGGATGGGACGCGGAGGAAGGGCGAATCGGGCATCCCGAACATTACACCGCCTCACCCTTGCCCACGGACCCGATCCCCGTCCTCGATCAGCCGCCCATCCCGGATCGCGCGCTCGATCCCCGCCGCCATCCGCGCGCGCACCTTGCTGCCCATCCGGGTGATCCCGAACACCTCGGCCGTCGCGCGGGCCGCGGCGTCTTGTGACATCGACACCCCCTTCACGACGACCCACACCGCGGCGTTGGCCACCTCGGCGAGCGGGAGGCTGTCGGCGTCGCGAGTAGGGTCGCCGGTGCGGCTCGGGCGGAACCCGTGCCACGTGGACGGATCGCGCGCGGCGGGCCACAGCGTGTCGCCCTCGAGGTGCGGCCGCACGTCGCGGGGCAGCGCCTCCCGCGCGGCGTCGAGGTGGGCGACGATGCGCTTTCCGAGGCTGTTCCACCCCCATGCCTTCGCGACGTGACGGTAGGCGTCGGTCACCATGATGGGGCCCGCGACTTCGACGACGCGCACGAGGGCGCGTGCGATGCCGGCGCGGTCGGTCGGCCAGGTCTCGTTGGTGCCGCCCACGAGGTCTGGCAGGTCGCGCCAGGAGGCGAAGCTGGCGGGAACCTGGATCGGGGCGGCGCCGGCATCGAGGATCGCTTCGATGTCGACGGTCTGGGCCTGTGGCGGCGGTGCGACGGGCGGGGGCACCACGGGCACGACGTCCGCCGACGCGATGGCGGCGTCGACGGCGTCGAGGAGGCGCGCGACGCTCCGGTCGCGCTCGTACCACCAGTCGGTGGACCACACGCGGTGGATCTGCCACCCGAGGCCGCGGAGCACGCCCTCGCGCAGGCGGTCGCGGGCCCGCGCGGTGGCGCTGCCGTGGCCTGGGTTCGACAGCACAGTCGCGCCCCGCGCGCTGATCTCCCACTCCTGAAGC
>CAYQSE010000427.1:0-1903 GCA_964419905.1 uncultured Enterobacteriaceae bacterium | reverse complement strand
ACGCGGCGCTGGTCGAGCACATCACGACCCAGGACCCCACGGTGCCGTTCTGCGTGAACATGGCGCCGGTGGAGCGCCTCCCCGACCTCAAGGCCCTCGTCGGCGGACCCAAGGGGAAGACCGAGCCCGGACCCAACGACCCCAAGGACGCGTACACCCCCAAGCAGCTCACCGACTACGCGGTCGACACGACGCGCAGCAAGGAGATCATCGGCGACCCGATCTATGAGTGGCCAATCGACGACCGGCCGATCGAGGAGGAGCCGATCGACGACAAGCCGATTCGCGGGAACGCGCGCGACAACGTGCCCGATCTCAAGTCCAAGACCTGCGTGAACGTCGCGTTCAACATGACCGACGTGGTGCGTGCCGCCGTCGCGACCGATCGCCTGGACGCGCTCTACCTCGCGTACATCGGGCCCCTGTATGGCGCAGTGACGGGCACCAACTCGGCCGGCGCGCGCATCGCGATCTTCGATGACGCCTACGTCGACCGGCAGCGCGACTGCCTCGAGTGCCACACCACCACCTTCTCGCGCACCGACGCGCGCCCCAGCAACGACCACCACGACCGCACCTTCGGCCTCGGCGAGTTCGGCGACGGCTTCGTCGACCAGTGGCACGGGCACCTGGCCCGCCTCGACGTCGAAGGGGCCGCCTTCTCGCGCACCACTGGAACCTGGAGCCTCACCAACGGCCAGTACAACGGTCATGGGACACGCACGCTGTCTGGCGGCGTGTTCAGCGACAACCACGTCGGCGACCTGCTGCCGTGGGGGATCAACGCCGCCTGCCTCCCCGCCACGGGGATGATCGCCACGGGCACCAGCGCGCAGGGCAACCAGGCGCTCGGCCTCGAGAGCGAGGTCCCCGCGGCGCTGATCCGTGGGCTGCAGCGGTCGCTTCGGACCACCGAGCAGCTCGCGGCCAACAACCAGCCGATCCCCGTGACGGAGCGGACCTGGAACATCCCGGCGACGCCCGCCGAGCTCGAACTCGGCGCCGAGATCGTCGGCTCCGTGACCTACGACGAGAACGGAGGGCGGATCGGAACGGGCTGCTTCAGTTGCCACCCCAACCCCGGATGGACCTGCACCTGCAGCGCGCCCGGTGGCGGCAAGCCCCCCTTGGGAGGCGGACCGGGAGTGTGCTCGGCCGATGTGTGTCCTGCCATGGACGCGCCCGACCTGAGCGAGATCATACCGATCCTCGCCCCCACGCGACTCGCGCAGATCCTCCGCTACGGCTCGGGCGAGATGCCCCCGATGGACCAGTGGTACGGCTGCGCCGACGACCCGGCGGGCGACTGCGCCCGGGCCGCGATCGCGTACCTGCGCACCGACCCGTCGCTGATCGACGACGACAAGAACGGCGTGGTCGAGGACGGCGAGACCGGGATCGGCCACGGGCATGTGTACTACCCGCAGGATCGGACCCAGGCGCTCGTGCTGCTCCTCGCCGGGCGGGTCGTGAACAACGTGTTCGAGGAGGTGATGGGTGCCCCCCTGAACATCGAGCACGGGTTCTCGCGCAACGTCGACCAGGCCACCGTCCACGCCGAGCTGACGGGCCTGCTGATCGAGTCCAACTGGTCGCTGCGGACGCTGCTGCGCGAGATGCTCGCGTCGCCGGCGTTCAACCGCCGCGCGCCCGCCAACTCGGGGCAGGACCCGTACAAGCTGCCGATGCTGGCGAACCCATGGGTGGCGACCTCGCCCTCGGTGGCGGGCGGCGTGGGCGCCAACGCGAACGGCGTCGGGGATCTCGTCCACCTGCGCTCGGTGCCAGCGCTGCTCACCGCCAACAGCCGCGCGATGGGCTGGGCTCCGCCGCGTGTGGCCTTCGACGCCGATCCCGCCTACCCGTCCCGGTTGTTCCAGCGCGACGTCGGGCGCTACTTCTC
>CAYQSE010000426.1:0-1952 GCA_964419905.1 uncultured Enterobacteriaceae bacterium | reverse complement strand
GTACCTTGTTCCCCTTCCCGTAGTTGACACCCCCGGTTCAGAGAATCCCCCGCCCAGGGGGACCTGTGACGAAGCGCAAGAACCGCAAGCGACCATCGCCCACCACATCCATCTCGCCGGCAGCCGCTCCGGCGTCTTCCCAAACCGCGCCGGCCAACCCGACACCGAGCGCGCCTGCCCCGAGTGACGCCGGCGCAGTCGAGCCGCGTGGACGGCCCGGCAGGCGAACCGGCCAGGATCGGACCTCGGCTGTGCTGGAGCTGCTGACAGGCAAGGCGACGGTGGAGCAGATAAGCCGGCGCCTCGGGGTCAACGCGGAAACCGTGCTCCGCTGGCGAGACGCGGCCATCGCCGGCATGGCCGAGAGCCTCAAGCAGGCCGACGGGAAGTCGAAGCGCGAGCGGGAGCTCGAGCGCGAGCTCGACCAGCTACAGCACGCGTTCACGCGCCTGGCGATCAAGCACGAGATCCTCGATCGCGAGTTGAGCAAGCGCCCTACTCCGCCCGGGAGGTCGTCGCTGTGAGCTGCGAGACCGCCCGGGGGACGGCCACCATCCTGGAGCTCTGCGAGACGTTCCACATCTCGCGCCAGGCCTACTACGCGGCCAAGCGGCCGAAGCCCGAGCCGGTCGCCACGACCAGCCGGCGCGAGCGCCCAGGTGAGTGGGCGACGTACGCCGAGCTGGTCCCGGCGATCCGCGAGGTCGTCGCGGACCAGCCCGCGTGGGGCGTGCGGAAGGTCTGGGCGACTCTCCGGCGACGCAAGCTCACGGTGTCGCAGAAGCGGGTGTGGGCGATCATGCACGAGCTCAACCTGGTCCTCGCGCCTGCGGAGCAGCGCGAGGAGGTCACGCGTGGCCACGTCATCGTGCCGCTGTCCGATCGCCGCTGGGCCACTGATCTCACGACGGTGCACACCCGCGCCGACGGGCTCGTGGCCATCGTGCCCGTCATCGACTGCGGCGATCGCTTCGTCTTCGGCGTGCACGTCACGAAGTGCCAGGAGGCCCCGGCAGTGCTCGCGCCGCTCTCGCAGGCGCTGCGTGACCAGTTCGGCGTCCCGGCGAACGTTCCCGACGGCCTGGAGGTGCGGACGGACCACGGGCCGCAGTACACGAGCACCACCTGCGACGACCTCTGTCGCGAGTGGGGCGTCGAGCACACCTTCGCGCCGGTCGGCAGGCCGACCGGGAACGCCGTAGCCGAGCGGCTCATCCTGACGCTCAAGTCGGAGCTGATCTGGCTGCGCGACTGGGAGTCCGCCGAGGAGCTCTGCCAGGCCATCGAGCGCTGGCGGATCTTCTACAACACGGAGCGGCCGCACCAGGCGCTCGCGTGGGCGACTCCCGCCGAGAAGCGCGCGGCGAACCTCGGCATGCGCGCCGCCGAGGCCGCCTGAGTGGCCAGCCTCTTCACGAGCATGTTCTCCCCCGCGCCCCCCACCAGTCCTCTGGTGGGGCGTGGGGGAGAACCACGACCACATGTCGATCATGCCGATCGCGACGCCCACCAGAGCGGGGGGCCATGCGGCGGGCGTGACGAGCGGCTCAAGGGTGCTCGCTTGACGCGAGCCACGCCCTCACGCCGCTCGGCACGACCGACGCAGTGCCCCTCGCGAACCATCCCGCTCACCATCAACCAGGGGGATTCCTGAGCCGAAAAGTGTCTTGCGCGAGGGGGAACAGGGCAGGAACAGGGCAAACCTGCGACGTCACAAGAACGCGCGAATCGGATCCGCAGCTGCGCGCCACCGAGCGGCATGCGACGGTCTACCGGCGCTGGGCGGAAGGCGGCATCGGCCTCTCGCTCACCGGCAACGTCCAGATCGACCGTAACCATTTGGAGCGCCCCGGCAATGTCGCCATCGACGGCAATGGCGGGATCGAGGCGCTGAAAAAATACGCCGAGGCCGGCAAGACCGGCGGTACCGAGCTGTGGATGCAGATCAACCA
>CAYQSE010000425.1:0-1994 GCA_964419905.1 uncultured Enterobacteriaceae bacterium | reverse complement strand
ACCCACGCCCTACAACCCGCGGAGGGCTCCACACGACCGGCCTCTTCCCCGCGCCCCGGCTCGCTGCTTCGACGACCTCTCTCGCAGTCCAACGCTCACCCCTTCGGCTCGGAGCCGACGGAGTCCAGGGGGCTACGGACGCCGCCGGTTCCTTCCTGGAGGACGTGGACGTAGATCCGGGTGGTCCGGATGTCGCGGTGGCCGAGCAGCTTCTGGACGGTCCGGAGTTCGTAGCCGGACTCGATGGTGTGGGTGGCGAAGGCGTGGCGCAAGGTGTGGCAGGAGGCGGGCTTGGAGAGGCCGGCTTCGCGGACGGCCTGGCGGACGGCGCGCTGGGGGGTGGTCTCGTGCAGGAAGTGGCGGCGCCGCGGACTGGTGCGCGGGTCGGTGTCGCGGCGGCGGGCAGGGACGAGCCACCGCCCGGGCCAACTGCAGCCGGCGGTGGGGCGCTTGCGGGCGTACGCGGCTGGAAGCTCGACCCAGCCGGCGCCGGACCGAAGGTCGCGCTCGTGCTGGGCACGGGTGGATGGCGACATCGTCGCTGTCGGCCCAGACCTGGTCGCCGAAGGGGCGGGCCGGGTCCTTGGGGGGCCCCTCGGCCGTCAGCTCTCTCACGCGGTGCGGGACACCGAGCCCACACCCGCAGCCAGGTGGGATGATGCCCGTTGGTGGCGGCGGGCCGGCCCGCGCATCGGGCGCATTCCTGGTCGCTCGACGGAGGTCCGCACGCCGCTGTCGAGCACCCGGGACAGGAGACATCGAGCACCCCGGTCTCCTCCCTCACGCGCGGGTCGACCGCGACGGCGCCAGGTCGGGCTCCGCGGGGACCCTCCTCCGACCGGCTCGATCCATCCCGCCGCTCAGTGCGCGGCGAGGTGCGGGACGGCGAACGGCAGGTCGGGCGGCAGCGGCCAGTCGCCGCGCACCATCCACACGCCGTCTTCGGGGGTGGGGATCGGGCGGGCGTCGGGCGCGAGGCGGTCGGGGCAGAAGTGGAGGGTGACGCGCTCGTGGGGCGGCGCGAGGGCGAGCAGGTCGGCGAGCGGGGGGAGGCGTTCGGCGAGGACGTCGTGGACCTCGAGGACGCCGTCGCGCACGCGCCAGTCGACGATGGCGTCGAGCGGGTCGAGGGCGACGAGGTCGCGGAAGGAGCGGCGCTGCAGGGCGAGGTTGACGCCGAGCAGCCAGCCGGGGTCGCGCGACGCGAACTGGTGGCTGAGGGGGTCGCGCGCGTCGCAGGTGGCCAGCAGGCGCGGGAGGTCCGCGTCGGCGAGGGGGCGCCCGCGATCGGCGCCGCCGCGGTGGTCCACGGCGAACGCGTGGAGCGGGAGCGTGCGGTAGCCGTGCGGGGCGTAGACGTCCGGGAAGTCGGTGCCGAGCTTCGACAGGTCGTAGCGCGCGTCGATCCACGCGGTCGCCTCGTCGAGCAGGCGGCGTGCGAGGCCCTGGCGGCGGCGATCCGAGCGGGTCACGACCGCGTGCACACCGGCCACCCGCCGATCGCGCCCGGCGAGTCGGACACGGTGCTCGAGGACGCCGACGTGCGCGATGGCCACGTCGCCGTCCCACAGCACGAACGGCTCGGTCACGGCGTCCCACGGGAAGCCGTCCGCCGCCGCGCGCGCGATGCCGTCCGAGAGCCCGGGGAAGCCGTCGTCGAACAGGGCGAGCAGCGCCGCGCGGCGCGCGGGATCGCGGTAGCAGGCGGCGGGACCGTCGGGGCGCACCCCTTGGGGCAGAGGAGGGATCATGGCGATGTTCCTCGGTTCGCCGGCATCATCGCGCCATCTGGCCGCCGCCGCCAGCGGTCGTGGTAGATCGGACGGACACCTCGGAGTCCCGTGAACCACCCCCTGGAGCTGTGCGTCGTCCTGCACCTCGAGCTGCCGCCGGGCTCGGAGCCCGCGGCGTGCGAGCGGGCGTGGTCGCGCTGCTTCGCGCCGCTGCTCACGGTGCTCGAGGCCGATCCCGACGCCACCTGCGCGCTGGTGCTC
>CAYQSE010000424.1:0-2003 GCA_964419905.1 uncultured Enterobacteriaceae bacterium | reverse complement strand
CGCCGCGACGACGTCGGCGGGCTGTGGCCGTGTACGGCCAGCCCGGAGCCCGAGGTGGCCGCGCCGCTCCCGGAGATCGAGGTGCAGCCGCTCACCTCCACCCATCGACTCGGGCGCAAGATCGCGCCGTCGCTGGTGATGGTCGCGTTCGACGTCCCGCACCCCACCGCGGGCGTCAAGGCGTTCAACTACGTCGGTGCCGGCGTCGTGGTCGACGCCGAGCGCGGCGTGGTGCTGGTCGACCGCGACACCGTGCCGGTCGCGCTCGGCGACATCGACGTCGTGTTCGCGGGCGCGCTGCGGGTGCCCGGGCGGCTGCTGTGGCTGCACCCGGTGCACAACGTCGCGCTGATCGGCTACGACCCGGCCGCGATCGGCGACACGCCGGTGCGCGCGCTGTCCTTCGTCGATCGCTCGCTGAAGCGGGGCGACAAGGTGGTCCAGGTGGGCCTGGACAGCAGCTTCCGGGTGGTGGTGAACGAGACGACGATCGAGCGCTACCGTCCGCTCGAGCTGGGCGCCGCGAGCACGCCCCGCTACCGCGACTACAACGTCGAAGGGGTCACGCTCGCCAGCGCGGACCCCACCGTGGGCGGGGTGTTGCTCGACCGGCGCGGCGCCGCGGTCGCGCTGTGGTCGTCGTTCGTCGATCAGGCGAAGGACGAGCGCACGTTCTACGGGCTCCCCACCGCGTTCCTGCCCCGCGTCGACGCCGGTGTGCCGGGGCCGTACTGCGCGCCCGGCTTCGAGGCGCGGCGCCTGCCGCTGGTGCAGGTGCAGGATCGCGGGCTCACCGCCGCGCGCGTCCGCGCGCTGATCGACCGCGATCCCGTCGATCGCGGCGCGCTCGAGGTGGTGCGGGTGATGGGGGGCTCGATCGCCGCCGCCGGCGGGCTGCGCAGCGGCGACCTGCTGGTCGAGGCGGTGGTGGACGGGCAGTCGCGCGTGGTGTCGACGATGCGCGATCTCGAGGCGCTCGCCGACGATCTGTGCGGCCCCGAGCGCGGATCGCTCGTCGTGCTCCGCGACAAGACCGAGGTGGTGCTGCCGTTCGGCGTGACGCTGCTGGGCGGGGAGGGGACCGACCGCGCGGTAGGCTGGGCGGGGATGACCCTGCACGCGCCCCACGTCGACGTCGCGGCGCAAGAGGGCGTGGTGCCCGACGGGGTGTACATCGCGTGGATGTGGTACGGCTCGCCCGCGGCCCGCTACGGGATCCGGCCCACGCGGCGCATCATCGAGGTCGATGGCGTGCCGACGCCCGATCTCGACGCGTTCGTCGCCGCGGTGCGTGATCAGGAGGATCGGCAGGCCGTGCGGCTGAAGACGGTGTCGCTCGACGGCCAGGAGCAGGTGGTGTCCTTGAAGGTCGATTTGCATTATTGGCCCCTCACTGAGCTGATCCGCGGGTCGGACGGTCGGTGGACGAGTCGGTGAGCCGTGGAGGGGAGTTGCGCCTGATCCTGATGCGGCATGCGAAGAGCGCGTGGGACACGCCGGCGGCGTCCGATCACGCGCGCCCGCTCAACGAGCGCGGGCGCAAGGACGCTCCGCGCATTGCCACCGCGCTGATCGGGCGCGGCTGGGTGCCCGAGCGGGTGGTGTCGAGCGACGCGCAGCGCACGATCGAGACGTGGGAGCGCATGGCGGGCGTGTTCACGCTGCCGCCCCCGGTGACGTTCACCCGCGCGCTCTACCACGCGGGTCTCGGCGAGCTGCAGCGGGCGCTCGAGGCGCTCGAGGAAGAGGACACCGTGATGGTGATCGGGCACAACCCGGGCTTCGAGGAGGCGATCGGCTGGCTGGCGGGCGAGGACGTCGTCCTCAAGACCGCCCACGCCGCGCTGCTCACCCACGCGGGCCACGACTGGGACGGCGCGACCCACGATCTCGGCGGCTGGCGCCTCCAGGACGTGCTGCGCCCCTGAGGGGTCTCCTCTGGGGACGGGCGGGCGGGACGCCCGCCCCACGATCTGGTTTCTGCCGCCCCCAGGCCCCAGGCC
>CAYQSE010000423.1:0-2081 GCA_964419905.1 uncultured Enterobacteriaceae bacterium | reverse complement strand
ACGCCCGCCCCACATGATCTCGGGCCGCAGCCGAGATGTGATCAATCGACAGCCGACCCGGCCGACCGCCCTGTCAGTAGACGTGGAAGTCGTCGATCGTCAGCTCGTTGTCTCCGGTCGCATCGCCGTAGTAGGCGGTGACGTCCTGGATCACGAACCGGTCGATCATCCGGGGATCGAACGGCGCCTGCTCTGGGTCGTCGCCTCGCAGCCGCTCGAACGCGAGCTCGACGACGACCATCTGACCCTGCGGCACCTGCACGACCGCGCGCGGACCGAGCTCGGCGTAGCGGCGCCCGTACACGTCGTAGACCTGGAGTCGGACGTGCGCGTCCAGATCGCGGGAGCGCAGCAGGAAGCTCAGGCCGCGCGGCGCGGGCTGGGGACTGCGGAAGCCGACGACCAGCTGGTCGTCCTTGCGCACGTCGACGCGGGTGCGCCACGCCAGCATCGGGTCGTCGCGGTCCTCGTCGCGGTGGATACGGATGGCGCCCTTGTCGGCGTAGCGCCAGGGGTGCACGAAGCCGTGCGTGGTGTCGTCGAACCGCCACTCCACCGGCACCGTGGAGATCGCGCTCGCCTCGAGCTCGATGCGGCCGAGCAGCTCGAGGCAGCGCGCCTTGTCGACGCCGATGCGCACGCACTCGCGCAGCGAGGCGCGCGCGCCGTCGAGGTTGCCCTGCTCGTGACGCGCGCGCCCCAGCCGATACAGCGCCGCCGAGCGCACCGGATCGTCCGCGCCGAGGTTGCGGACCAGATCCTCGTACTGCGCGATGGCGCCCGGCAGATCGTGATCGAGCGCTTCGACGAGCATCGTGTCGTACAGGTGCTCCCAGCCACCGCGGCCCTCCTGGGCTGCGGCGAGCCCGACGACGAGCGCCAGCGCGGCGGGTGTCAGCTAGCCTTCCTCGCCGACGAAGCGGTACCCGACCCCGTGCATCGTCTCGATGAACCGCGGGTTGCCCGCGTCGTCGCGCAGCTTCTTCCGGACGTTGAGGATGTGGGTGTCCACCGTGCGCGTCGTCACGTTCGGCGAGTACTTCCAGATGCTCGTCAGCAGCTCTTCGCGCGGGAGCACCTTGTTGCGGTGCTCGATGAGGTAGCGGAGCAGCTCCTGCTCGCGGTTCGACAGCCGCTCCTCGGCGTCGGGGTGGCGGATCACGTAGTTGTCGAGGTCGACCTCGACGGTGCCGAACCGGTAGATCGAGCGCCCGCCGCCGGTGCGACGCAGCACGGCCGCGACGCGCGCCTGGAGCTCCTTGAGCGAGAACGGCTTGGTGACGTAGTCGTCGGCGCCCAGCTCGAAGCCAGCGAGCTTGTCCTCCTCGGCGGTGCGCGCGGTGAGGAAGATCACCGGGCCGTCGAACCCGTCGTCGCGCAGCCCGCGGCACACCGCGAAGCCGTCGTGCTCGGGCTCGGGCCCCTCGTTGAGCATCACGTCGAGCACGGCGACGTCGGGCGGGAAGCGCTGTGCGTTCTCGAGCGCCTCGGTCATCCCCCGCGCAGTGAACACGTCGAAGCCCTCGCGGTGGAAGAACCGGTTGAGGGTGTCGAGGACGGCGGCCTCGTCTTCAACGAACAAGATGCGTGGCATGCGTTCCTCAGGAGTTGTCCCCGTCGGGGTTCTCGAGCGGCAGGGTGAACGTGAACGTCGTGGACGCGCCGGGCATGCTGCGGACCGAGATGGTCCCCCCGTGCGCCTCGACAATGTATCGCACGATCGACAGACCGATTCCCGTGCCTTTGCGTCGGCGCACCTCTGGGTCCGCCGAACGGAAGAAGTGGTCGAAGATCCTGGCCTGATCGGAGATCGAGATCCCGACCCCACGGTCGGACACGGCGACCTCGACGCGATCCCCGACGCGGCGCGCCCGCACGCCGACCCAGCCACCCTCGGCGCCGTACTTCGCCGCGTTCGACAGCAGGTTGGTCATCACCTGACCGATCGCCTCGCGATCGCACCACACCACGGGCAGATCGTCCGGGATGTCGACCTCGAACGCCAGATCGCGCCCCTCGAAGTCGCCCTGGCACGCAGACACCGCCTGCTCCAGCATCGCGGGGACGTCCTCGGGGCGGAA
>CAYQSE010000422.1:0-2091 GCA_964419905.1 uncultured Enterobacteriaceae bacterium | reverse complement strand
CTTCGCCGACGACAACTACGTCGCGAATCAGAGAACGACCTGGCACCATCGCCACGAGTGGCAGAGGCCTGGCGACGAGGAACAGACAGCGCGCCGGACTTTCATCGGCGAGCCGGGTTGGACTGGGGGCGAGCGTACGTTCCCGGCGAATGACTGGCCTCACCTCGACGAGATCGTCGAAGAGGCCGAACGGTGGTACACCGCGCGCCGGGGTGATCTCGGACTGGTGGAGGAGTTCGCTGAGCTCGAGCGCTGCACGCCTCCGCGTCTGTGGTGAGGCGCTCGGGGTGCGGCGTGCGCTGCTCGTGGAAGTGCGTGGCCGGACGACGGGGTCGGCCCTGACGAAGACCTCGTCCTCTGCGTACCTCTGGTACCCCTGCGGTAGGAAAATGGGCCTATACCCAGCCGAAGAAGGTCGGACGGGCAGCGGCGTTGGACCGGGCCCGCTCGGATCGTGCACCCCTACGGATCGGCGCGGAACAGGTCGGCGAAGCTCTGCGAGACGCGCGCCTGCACGGCGTCAAGCGGCTCGTCCCACTGCTCGGCGAGGTAGGCCGCGGTGCCCGCCACGTTGGCGGGCTCGTTGATCGTGCCCGGCTGCGGGCTCAGGTAGGGGCAGTCGGTCTCGAGGAGGATCCGCTCGCGAGGCAGCGTCTGGATCATCCGGGTGAAGCTCTCGGACCGGCGCGCGTTGGCCGGGATGGACAGGTAGTGGCCGGGGACCTCGGCGATCTGGCGCGCGAGCTTGACCTTGCCGCCGAAGCAGTGCCAGTTCACGCGGGGGGCACGTAGCGCGACCAGTCGGTCGAGCGTGTCGCGTTCCGCGCGTCGGGAGTGGATGATGATCGGCTTGTCGGCGTCGATCGCGAGTCGGACCAGGCGCTCGAAGCGCTCGGCCTGGAGCGCCCACAGGCTCTGCGGCACCCAGTGGTGGTCGAGCCCGATCTCGCCCACCGCGAACGCCTGCTCGACGTGGTCGCGCAGCCAGCCGATCGCGTCGTCAGCCGGCAACGGCTCGGCGTCGCGGGGGTGGTCCACGCCGAGCGCGAGTAGCTCGGGGAGCACGGCGTCCACCGGGTACAGGCCGAGCGCGGGGCGCACGATGCTCGAGCGGGCCGCGAGCGCGAGCACGGCGGTGTTGTCCGCCGGGTTCAGGCCGTTGCTGATGATCGTCGTGACCCCAGCGGCGGCGGCGCGGGCGAGCACACCCGCCTCGTCCGCGGCGAGGCGCGGATCGGTGAGGTGTGCGTGGACATCGAACCAGCCCAAAGCAGCCCCTACGGGGTGGGCGGCGGGGGCGGGCCGCTGCTGGGCGGCGGGGGCGGACCGGCCGAGAGCGCAGCCTTCACGGCAGCGACATCGGCGGCCGGCTTCCAGCCCGACCAGCCGGTCTGCCACAGGTGGTGGGCGCCGTCGGGGTCGCCCTTGACGATCGCCACGACCTCGGCGAGCGACTTCTCACCGTCGCCGCCAGGCCCGTGGTAGTGGAAGCGCGCCTCGGCAGAGGGCTCGGGAGGCACGCGCGAGGCGATCTCGGGCACCTCGCTCCACGCCTTCCACGCGGGCCAGCCCGCCTGCCACACCATGTGCGACCCGCTGCGATCGGCGAGCACGCGGCGCGCGATCTCGTCGGGCGTGAGCTGAGCCTGGCCGGACGGGCCGTTGTAGTGCATCGGAGCCTGGCCGGGCAGCGGAGGCGGCGCGCCGCCGCCCGTCCCGCCCATCGCGCCGCTCATCTGGGCGCCCATCATGTTGCCCATCCCGAACCCGACGCCCATCCCGATGCCGGCGCCGCCGAGGCCCGGGTTCTTCGCGGCGTGCTCGATGCTGTCGGCGGCCTTGAGCTGGGTGTAGGCATTGAGATCGCCGATCACGCCCATCTTGGTGCGGGTGTCGAGGGCCTTCTCGACCTCCTCGGGCAGGCTGATGTTCTCGATGGTGAACGTGGTGAGCGTGATGCCGTAGGAGGTGGCGAACGATGGATTCATGCGGTCGCGGAGCGTCTCGCCGAGCGAGAGGTAGCTGGACGCCAGATAGCGATAGGAAACATTAGCCTACCCTTCGAGTCCGCCGTGGTTCGGCGGGGGGCGT
>CAYQSE010000421.1:0-2153 GCA_964419905.1 uncultured Enterobacteriaceae bacterium | reverse complement strand
GGAAACCTCCAGGTCGCGAACTGCTCGACGCCCGCCAACTTCTTCCACCTGCTGCGCCGTCAGGTGCTGCGGCGGGTCCGCAAGCCGCTGGTGGTGATGACGCCGAAGAGCCTGCTGCGTCACGCCGAGGCCATCTCGACCCTCGACGAGCTGGCGACGGGGCGGTTCGAGCCGGTGCTCGACGACGGCGAGGGCGTCGACCCCGCGGGCGTGCGCCGGGTCGTGCTGTGCAGCGGCAAGATCTACTACGAGCTGCTCGCGGCGCGCCGCGAGCGCGGCCAGCGCGACGTGGCGCTGGTGCGGGTCGAGCTGCTCCACCCCTACCCGAGGCGTGCGCTCGACGCGGTGCTCGGCCGCTACCCGGCCGACGCCGAGCTGATCTGGTGTCAGGAAGAGCCGATGAACATGGGCGCCTGGCCGAGCTACCTCGGCTGGATGCTGGATCACTTCGGCGCAGCGCGCCTCCCACGCTACGTGGGCCGACGCGCGGCGGCCTCGCCCGCGACCGGCTCGCACTCCAAGCACAAGCAAGAGCAGCAGCGGCTGATCGACGCCGCGCTCACCCTCTGAAGGAACGCGAATCCATGGCCATCGACGTCGAGATCCCGAAGATCGGCGAGTCCATCACCACCGTGTTCATCGCCCGCTGGCTGAAGAAGCCGGGTGATGCGGTGAAGTCTGGCGAGAGCCTGCTCGAGATCGACTCGGACAAGGCGAGCATGGAGATCCCGTCGCCGGCCGACGGCGTGCTCACCGAGCAGCTCGCGTCGGAGGGCGACGAGGTCGCGATCGGCGCTGTCGTCGCGCGCCTCGGCGAGGGCTCCGGCGCGGCCGAGGCGCCCGCCGCGGACGAGGCGCCGGCAGCCGGCGCGGTGAAGGCGGGCCCCGCGGCGCGTCAGGCGGCGCGCGGCAAGGGCGTCGATCTCGGCGGGGTCGAGGGCACCGGAAAGGGCGGT
Source organism: uncultured Enterobacteriaceae bacterium (assembly GCA_964419905.1). Classification (GTDB taxonomy): domain Bacteria; phylum Myxococcota_A; class UBA796; order UBA796; genus JAFDJI01. The sequence goes on along the minus strand of CAYQSE010000421.1, from coordinate 1,197 downwards.
CGGGTCACCCGGCAGGACGTCGAGCGCGTCGCCGACAAGCCGCCGGGCGCGCCCGCCGTGCCGGCCCCGTCGGTCGAGAAGGCGACCGCGCCTCCCGCGCCCGCGCTGTCCGCGGCCGACCGCACCGAGCGCGTGCCGATGACGCCGCTGCGGCGCACGATCGCGCGTCGGCTCGTCGAGGCGCAGCAGACCGCCGCGATCCTCACGACGTTCAACGAGGTCGACATGAGCGCGGTGATGGCGCTGCGCGCGCGCTACCAGCCGCAGTTCCAGGCGCGCTACGGCATCAAGCTCGGGTTCATGAGCTTCTTCGCGAAGGCCGCCGTCAGCGCGCTGATGGAGTTCCCTGCCGTCAACGCCGAGATCGACGGCAACGACCTCATCTACAAGAACTTCTACAACATCGGCGTGGCCGTGTCGGGTCCGAAGGGGCTGGTCGTGCCGGTGCTGCGCGACGTCGACCGGCTGTCGTTCGCCGACGTCGAGCAGGGGATCGCCGAGCTCGGCGCCCGCGCGCGGGACAACAAGCTCCAGCTGGCCGACTTCGAGGGCGGCACGTTCACGATCAGCAACGGCGGGATCTTCGGCTCGATGCTGTCCACGCCGATCCTCAACCCGCCGCAGGTCGGCATCCTCGGGATGCACAACATCGTGAAGCGCGCGGTCGTGATCGAGGAGGGCGGCGTCGAGCAGATCGTCGTGCGGCCGATGATGTACCTCGCGCTCAGCTACGACCACCGGATCATCGATGGCCGCGAGGCGGTCAGCTTCCTCGTGCGCGTCAAGCAGCTCATCGAAGACCCCGAACGCATCCTCCTCGAGGTCTGACTCCCTCGATCCTACAGTACCAGGGGCTCACGGAGGGGGCGCCCGTCGACTTGGCGGAGCGGGGTGCCGGTGCGCACGGCCCCTTCGGCTCGCTCGGGTCGTCGGGATCTCTGCTCGGCTCACCCCGCTCCGGTCGGACTGCGTCCTCCCTGCGATGGGGTTCGTTCGCAGAGACCCTCCTCGCGCTCGCCTGCGGGGCCTGGTCCGGTGACGGGTCGTCGTGAACCGAGCCAGAGCCGGCGCGGTGGTGTGTGGCGTGGGCGGCACGGGGTGCCGGTGCGCACGGCCCCTTCGGCTCGCTCGGGTCGTCGGGATCTCTGCTCGGCTCACCCCGCTCCGGTCGGACTGCGTCCTCCCTGCGATGGGGTT
>CAYQSE010000420.1:0-2197 GCA_964419905.1 uncultured Enterobacteriaceae bacterium | reverse complement strand
CCGTGGGGGTTCGAGTCCCCCTTCTCGCACCCTTCGCGCTCGAGGACATGATGAACTAGGATGTGCGCTCGGTCGGCTCGTTCCAGAAGAAGCTCCAAGTCTCCGTCCCCGCCGATCGGGTGCGCAAGGAGCTCGAGGCCGCCTACCGCGATCTCGGCGCGAAGGTGAAGCTCCCCGGCTTCCGCCCCGGCAAGGCGCCGCGCAAGGTCCTCGAGCTGCGCTTCGGCCCGCGCATCCAGAACGACGTCGCGTCGAACCTGATCCAGGCGGCGTGGACCGACGTGCTCGCCGGCCAGTCGTTCATCCCGGTCGGCCGCCCCACGGTCGACAGTCAGGGCGATCTGGCCGCCGACCTCCCGTTCGAGTTCTCGATCACGGTCGACGTGAAGCCCGACATCTCGCTGAACGCGTACAAGGGCCTCGAGGTGGGTTGGCCGTCGGTCGAGATCGGCGACGCCCAGCTCGACGAAGCGGTGCGCAGCCGCCTCGAGGGCGAGGCCCGCCTCGTCGAGGTCACGGATCGCGGCGTGCAGCGCGGCGACATGGCGCTCGTCGCGCTCGAGGCCAAGGACGGCGACGAGGTCGTCGCCTCCGAGCTCGGCACGATGATCCGCACCGAGGCCGATCCCTACTATCCCGGCGTCGACGCCCTCCTCGAGGGTCTGGCGATCGGCGAGTCCAAGACCGAGACGATCACCTTCCCCGCCGACGCCCGCACCGAGGCGGTCGCGGGTCGCACCCTGACGGTCGACGTCACCGTGCAGGGCATCCAGGCGCGCGAGATCCCGGAGCTGACCGACGCGCTCGCCGAGGAGCTCGGCTACGAGGGTGGCGCGACGGGCATGCGCGAAGCGCTGCGCGCCGAGGCCTCCAAGGGCCGCGAGGAGGCCGCCCGCAACCAGGCGCGCGCCAACGTCCTGCAGGCGCTGATCGACACGAACCCGTTCGACGTGCCCGACGGCATGGTTCAGGACCAGCTCAAGGCGCTCGTCGAGGAGCTTCGCCTCCAGGCGGCCTACCGCGGCCAGGATCCCCGCACCGTCACGTTCAACCAGGCGCAGATCGCCGACCTCACCGTGCGCTCGCAGTTCGCGGTGAAGGGCGGCCTGATCCTCGAGTACGTGGCCAAGCAGGAGAACCTCGAGATCACCGACGCCGACCTCGAGCTGAAGTACCAGCAGATGGCCGACGAGCGTGGTCAGGCGGTCGAGACGATCAAGGGCTACTTCCAGCGCGACGACGGCGTCGAGGAGCTCCGCTCCCGTCTGCTCGAAGAGAAGACGCTCGACTGGCTGCTCGAGAACTCGAAGATCGTCGAGGGCGAGCGCAACCCGACCGCGGCTGCGCCCGAGGCCGAGTAGGCGCTCACGCGCGCGCGCCCCGATCCTGTCTGATCGGCTAGTCGCTCCCACCGGGCGTGGCGGTTATCACTCACCGGTCATCGGCCGATGGTGAGCCGGTAGAGGAGCAGACACGCCCATGCAGCCGAGCAACTACGTGGTCCCCTACGTCGTGGAACAGACCCACCGGGGAGAGACCCGCCACGACCTGTGGTCACGCCTCCTGGTCGACCGGATCGTGTTCCTGGGGACGGCGATCGACGACACGATCGCGAACCTGATCATCGCGCAGCTTCTCTACCTGGACAGCCAGGATCCCGAGAAGGACATCTTCCTGTACATCAACAGCCCTGGCGGCGTGATCACGGCTGGCATGGCGATCTACGACACCATGCAGTACATCAGCTCGTCCGTCGCCACGATCTGCGTGGGTCAGGCCGCCTCGATGGGCGCGGTGCTGCTCGCCGGCGGCGCCAAGGGCAAGCGTCGCATCCTGCCCCACAGCCGCGTGTTGATCCATCAGCCGCTCGGCGGCTTCCGCGGTCAGGCGACCGACATCGAGATCCACGCGAAGGAGATCATGCGCTGGAAGGAGACGCTGATCAAGACGCTCTCCCACCACACCGGGCAGTCCTCCGAGCGCGTCGCGCAGGACACCGAGCGCGATCACATCCTGACGGCGGCCCAGGCGCTGGAGTACGGTATCGTCGACGAGGTGATCACCCCGGGCGATCAGAAGCTCAACGTGTTGGGCGACCCTGTCTGAACCCTCCACCAGGAGCCAGTCGTTGCGCCGAAAGGGAACCGACGGGAAGGACCTGTGCTGCTCCTTCTGCGGAAAGTCGCAGAAGGAGGTC
>CAYQSE010000419.1:0-2242 GCA_964419905.1 uncultured Enterobacteriaceae bacterium | reverse complement strand
GACCGCGGCGAAGACGCCCTGATCGTCTACGACGACCTGTCCAAGCAGGCCGTCGCCTACCGCCAGCTCTCGCTGCTGCTGCGCCGCCCGCCGGGCCGTGAAGCCTATCCGGGCGACGTGTTCTACGTCCACTCCCGCCTGCTCGAGCGCGCCGCGAAGATGAGCCCGGAGGAGGGCGGCGGCTCGCTGACCGCGCTGCCGATCATCGAGACGCAGGCGGGCGACGTGTCGGCCTACATCCCGACCAACGTGATCTCGATCACCGACGGTCAGATCTACCTCGAGAGCGACCTGTTCTTCGCGGGTCAGCGCCCGGCGGTCAACGTCGGCCTGTCGGTGTCCCGCGTCGGTGGCGCCGCGCAGATCGGGGCGATGAAGGAGGTCGCGGGTCCGCTGCGCCTCACGCTCGCGCAGTACCGCGAGCTCGCCGCGTTCTCGCAGTTCGCGTCCGACCTCGACGCCGCCACGCAGCGCCAGCTCCGCCGCGGCGAGCGGCTCACCGAGATCCTCAAGCAGGGCCAGTACGCACCGCTGCCGGTCGAGCAGCAGGTCGTGCAGATCCTCGCGGCCACCGAGGGCCAGCTCGACGAGCTGCCCGTCAACGTGTGCAGCAAGTTCGTGCTCGACCTGACGAACCACTTCCTGGCCAACCGCCAGGCGCTGCTCGAGGAGATCGTGAGGCAGGGAAGCCTGAAGAAGGACGGCCTGCGCAAGCGCATCCTCGACGAGATCTCCGCCTTCAAGGGCACCTGGAAGGCCTGATATGCCTAGCTTGAAGGACATCAAGACGCGGATCGCCTCGGTCAAGAAGACCAAGCAGATCACGTCCGCGATGAAGCTGGTGGCCGGCGCGAAGCTGCGCAAGGCCACGGAGCGCGCGCTCGCCGCCCGCCCCTACCAGCGGAAGCTCTCGGACGTGCTCGGTCGGGTCGCCGGCCGTGCGGGCGAGGCCGTCTCCGATCCCCTCCTCGAGCGGCGCGACGAGGTGAAGGGCATCCACGTCACCATCCTCGCGTCCGACCGCGGGCTGTGCGGGCCGTTCAACAACGCGCTGCTCCGCAAGACCGTCGACTGGCTCGAAGAGAAGAAGGCCGCGGGTCACGAGGTGACGGTGCGGGCCTATGGGCGCAAGGCGCGTGACTTCCTCACCGCGCGCGGGTGGAAGGTCGAGGGCTTCATCGGCTGGGACAAGCAGCCGAAGATGGACCTCGTCCGCGACCTGTCCACCGAGATGATCTCGGGCTTCGAGCACGGGCGGTGGGACGAGTGCTGGCTCGTGTACAACGAGTTCGTCAACGCGATGACGCAGCGCCCGGTGTTCCACCAGGTCGTGCCGCTCGTGCTGCCCGAGGGGGCCTCGGACGACAGCCTGATCGAGCCGAAGTACGAGCCGTCCGCCCAGGATCTGCTCGGTCGCCTGCTCCCGCTCTACCTGCGCACCGTGTTGCTGCAGGCGTTCCTGGAGACCGAGGCCGGCGAGCACGCCGCCCGGATGACCGCCATGGACAACGCCACCCGCAACGCGTCCGACCTCATCGACAACCTCACGCTTCAGTACAACCGGGCCCGCCAGGCCGCGATCACGAAGGAAATCATCGAGATCGTGTCTGGCGCCGAGGCCCTGTAGGCATTTTTTGGAGTCCCTGAAATGAGCGAGAACCTCGGCAGCGTCAAGCAGGTGATGGGTCCCGTCGTGGACGTGCAGTTCCCCCCCGGGGCGCTGCCCGAGATCCTGTCGGCCCTCAAGCTGACCAACCCCTCGATCGACGATCGCGAGGACAACCTCACGCTCGAGGTCGCCGCGCACCTCGGCGAGAACACGATCCGCGCGATCGCGATGGACACCACCGACGGTCTGCGCCGCGGCATGGCCGTGCGCAACACCGGCGGCCCGATCGCGATGCCGGTCGGCAAGGCGACGCTCGGCCGCATCATGAACGTGATCGGCGAGCCCGTCGACGAGCTCGGTCCCATCGGGCACACCAAGACGATGCCGATCCATCGTGAGCCGCCGAGCTTCACCGACCAGTCGACGGCCGAGGAGATGTTCGAGACGGGCATCAAGGTCATCGACCTGCTCGCCCCCTACGCCCGAGGCGGCAAGATCGGCCTGTTCGGCGGCGCCGGCGTCGGCAAGACCGTGCTCATCATGGAGCTGATCAACAACGTCGCGAAGGCGCACGGCGGCTACTCCGTGTTCGCCGGCGTCGGCGAGCGCACCCGCGAGGGCAACGACCTCTAC
>CAYQSE010000418.1:0-2313 GCA_964419905.1 uncultured Enterobacteriaceae bacterium | reverse complement strand
CTCGACCGCGGCACGCGGAGCGGGCGCCGCGAGCTCCCCCGGCGCGCCCGTGAGCTCGTCTCCGTCGAACCCGAAGAAGCGGAAGCCCACCTCCGCGTCCGGACGGATCGTGAGCAGGTCGTCGTGGCGCTGGGTGTGGTGGAAGTCGCAAAGGGCCGGCATTTTCTCGGGGTCGTGCCCCACCACCTCACGCCCTCCCTCGTGGTGAACGTGCAAGTAACCCATGCTCGAGCAGCCGGGGACGCGGCAGCGGTGACCGTCGCGGTCGAGCACGTGCCGCCGGGTCTTGGGCGGGACCGTCTTGGTGATCCGCGCCGGCCCGTCGCGCACGTCCGAGAGCTCGGCGTCGCAGGCCGCCGCCTCGAGGTTCGCCTGCGACACCTCGACCCGACCACGGCGCGTCTCCCGCCAGGCCTTGCCGCAGTCGCCGCAGCGGCTGGTCACGATCCGGTTGGCGGGGTTGTCGCTCGAGCGGCCCCCTTCGCCGCCGCCGCCGCCGGCCTGGAGCTGGGCCCAGGCGCGGCACACGATCGCCAGCGCCTGGGCGTCCGTGAGCCTCCGCCCGTACATGGCGCGGGCCATGGTGCAGGCCTGCTCGAGGTCAGCCTCCTCCTCGCGCGAGAGCTCGAGCCGCTTGCGGATCGGCCTCGGGTCGCCCTGCTCCTCGCGCTGCAGCGCCTCGAGGACGTCGTTCGTGTGCTTCAGCCCGAGCTCCAGCCAGCGGTCCTCGCTCGTCGGGTCGTCGGCGGCCGCGATCGCCGCGGCGGCCGCCGTGCGCGCCTTGGTCCAGTCCATGTCACCCTGCTTGAACGCCGCGCGGATCTTCGGCGTCTGCTCCAGCTTCTTCACCAGGTTGACGAGGTCGCGGGCGTGACCGGAGGAGCGGGTGAACCCGAAGTGCACGGCGTAGTCGCCCGTGCTCGTCCGGTTGCGCGCGGCGTACAGCTTGCGCCGCTCGACGTCGGCGAGCAGGTAGGCGACGTCGTGGACGGCCTCCTTCTCGCGGCGAGAGGCCTCGACGAGGCGCTCGTGGACGCGGTCGGCCTCCTGCTTGAACGAGGACCTGGACCTGGACGTAGTGGTTGCCATGTGTGCCTCCAGCGGGTGGTTCGCTGCGAGGCCGCCGCTCGATCCGGGCTACAGGAAAATGAGGAGTGGCTGCGGTCTACGTGGGGCCCGAGCGAGGGCGCACGCGTTCGAGTGGAGGAAGATAGCAACGCGCACGCGGCGACCAAAGTGTCAAATGCGAGCAAAATGAAGCTCGCGGCGGGACGAACCCCGATCCCTGTCGGTTCTCGTCAAAGCCGTCCCTCAGGCGGCTAGAGCGCCAGGAGCGCGGCTCCGGATCGACTCGACGCGGAGCCACACAAGTGTGGACACTTGTCGTGCGACTTGCCGGCGATCGACCTGGCCGGCGCCACTCACACCAGCGCGGACCCGACGTGACCGTCTCGGCGCCGAGAGCGACGTCGGCGTGAGCCCCGGGCGCCCGGGCTCCGGCCGGTCTCGGCGACCCACTCGATCCACGTCCCTTCGACGTTCTTCGCTCGTCGACCCCGCTTCTCGAGAAGCGCTCGTACGAGCGCGGGGTCGGCTCAGGCGTCGGGAACGCTGTCGGGATCCGCCACGACCTGCCGTGAGCCCGGGTGCTCGGCTCCGGCCGGTCTCGGGCCCCCACTTGATCCACGTCCCTTCGATGTTCTTCGCTCGTCAACCCCGCTTCTCGAGCTGCGCTCGTACGAGCGCGGGATCGGCTCGGCTCCAGGACAGGACGTGCCTGGAGAAGGAAGCCGCAGCAGGCTGCGCCGCTACGTCGTGAAGCGCCAGAGCAGTCGTCAGAGGTGCGGCGCGGTGACCCGCCTCGCCGTCCCGCGCCCCCCCTTCCCAGGTCGCCCCGCGTTGGGGAACATCACGGGCGACATGGGGCACGGCCACTCGCACTCGCACTCGCACGACCATGCCCACGAGGGGGATGGTCGGTCGAGGAACCGCCGCCGGCTCACGTTCACCGTGGCGCTCACGGCGCTCTACATGGTGGCCGAGGTCGTCGGCGGCCTGATGTCCGGGTCGCTGGCCCTGCTGGCCGACGCCGGCCACATGCTCTCCGACGTCGCGGCGCAGGCGCTCTCGCTCTTCGCGATCTGGTTCGCGCAGCGCCCCGGCGACCCGCAGAAGACCTACGGCTTCTACCGCCTGGAGGTGCTCGCCGCGCTCGTCAACGGCGCCGCGCTCCTGGCGATCTCGGTCGGGATCATCGTGGCCGCCGTGCAGCGCTTCCAGACCCCGCAGCCCGTCGAGGGCACGATCCTCACC
>CAYQSE010000417.1:0-2343 GCA_964419905.1 uncultured Enterobacteriaceae bacterium | reverse complement strand
CGGGCGGCCTCCTCGGCGCGGAGGCCGCCCGCCTCGGCCTGCGCCAGCGCGGCGGCGCGCGCGCGCCACGCGTCGACCCGGTCGCGGGCGCGCACCCGCAGGTAGGCGCGCCAGTGGCCGAGGAGATCGTCGGCCGCCGCGTGCGCCTGCTCCAGCGCGCCCAGCTCGCGCTGCACCGCCTCGAGCTCCTCGAACGCGTCGGCGCTGTCGCGCAGCAGCGCGTCGTCGACGGTGCGCAGCCCCTCGGTGAGCACATCCGAGAGGCGATCCGGGTCGAGCCCCTGCGCGAGCTGCGGGCGGCGCAGGGTGAGCACGAGCTGGATCAGCGCCTCGTAGCGCTCGGGCCCGACGCGGAACAGCCGCCGATCGACGGCCTCGCGGTGCGCGTCGCGGCGCTGGTGCACCGCGCCCGCCGGGAGCCTCGTCTCGAGGTCCTTGCGGGTGACCGGGCGCTGGGCGTCGTCGAGGACGTCGAAGTCGACCCCCACGCGCCCGTCGGCGACGAAGTACCAGGTGTCCACGTCGGGCGAGGTCTCTCGCGCGCGCAGGCCGACGCCTACGGTGACCGCCTCGTCGCCCCGCGCGAACGTCAGCCAGCAGTAGCCATGCCGCGCCTTCTCGCCGCCGTAGAGCAGGTTCGACCGCATCGTCCGCTCCTTGCCGGAGAACGGGTCGAGGCGGCGTGGATCGAGGCTCCCGTCGAGCACGAACGGGAACAGCACCTCGAGCGCCTTCGTCTTGCCGGATCCGTTCGCGCCGCGCAGCACCAGGCGCCCGTCCGCGAAGTGGAACCGCTGCTCGGCGTAGTCCCACAGGCCGATGATCCCGGCCTCGACCGGCTTGAAGCGGTGCGTCATCCGGGGACTCCGAACAGCCCGAGCTGGCCCGCCAGCGCGGGGTCGGCGTGCACGGTGGGCGCGCGGAACCGGGCGAGGGCAGGCATCAGCGCCACGCCGCCTGCGACCGGGCGGACGAGGTCGTGCGCGGCCAGCACGCCGATCGCGTCGGCCAGCGCGTGGCTCGCCGAGGCCTGGTAGGCGGCCTTGAGGCCGGCGCCGACGTCCTCGAGCAGCGCGTGCATCGCCTCGGCCAGCGCCTGGTCGTCGACGAACGGCGCTTGGGGCCCGTCGATGCCCAGCGGCGGCGGCTCGGTGGCGCCGACCTCGAGGGGCGCGCAGCCGTCGACGGCGCGGAGGAGGTCGACCGCGGCGGCCTCGCGATGGGGGGCGAGCGTGGTGGGCGCGTCCTCGGCGATCGCGCACAGGCGGTCGGCGAGCAGCAGCGCGACCTGCTGGGCCGAGCCGCCCTTGGGGAACGGCGCGTCGGAGAACCGCCCGAAGACGTCCAGCAGCGCGAGCCCCTCGGCGCGGCGCTCGAGCACGGCGCCGGTGAGCGACTCGAGGTCGTGCGCGATCGAGGCCGCCTCGCGCCGCGCATACGCGACGAGGGCGTCGTCCAGATCGGCGTAGTAGACCACGGGTTGCTCCAGCAGCAGCCGGATCAGCCGGTGGCGGCGCTCGCGCCGCTGTGGATCCCGGCCGATCCCCTCGGCGACGGGATGCAGCCACGCCGAGGCCCCGCCCGAGTCGTATACCCCGCGCGGCAGCGGCGCGATCACGCGGGCCAGCGCGAGGTCGACGTCGTAGAGCGCCTCGGCGTCGACGTCGCCGCGCTCCCACGCGTCGATCGAGCCATCCGTCAGCCGCAACACCCCGAGCTCCTGGAGCGCGCGGACCGCCTGGCCCAGCGCGACGCGGTGGCCGTGCTGCTCGGGGTCGAACGACAGCAGCGGGAGGTCGGCCGACGCGCGGCGCACGCGGATCGCGAGATCGGAGAGGGTGATCTGCGGGCCGGAGCGCTCGAGACCGGCGAGGGTGAGCGCGGTGAGCGCGTAGCGGAAGCGGTCGAACGGGGCGCCGCTGGGCGTGGCCAGCGACGGGCGCGGGCTCGGGCCGTCGTGGCGCCGGACGAGGCGAACCGCGCCGCGGTGCACCTGCACCCGATAGCCGCACGCCGATTGGAGCGCGGCGTCGAGCGCGGCGGCGTGGCGGCGGGCGCGGGCGTGGACCTGCGCGTTCGGTCGCGTATCGGTCACGAGCCCCCACACCAGCAGATCGCGGAGCGCGCGGTGGGCCTCGCCGAGATCGGACGCGCGGACGTCGATCATGCGCGCTCCATATCGTGCACCGTGAGGTGGCAACCCGGCAGGCGCAGCGTGCCCGTGGTGGTGCGCACCACCGTGTCGTGGTCGGCCGCGCGCAGCTCGACGCGGACTCGCCCGTGCTTAGCCAGCACGACGCCGCGCGCCTGGCCCACCGCGAAGGCCGTCTGGACGTTGCGCGA
>CAYQSE010000416.1:0-2388 GCA_964419905.1 uncultured Enterobacteriaceae bacterium | reverse complement strand
TGTGCTCCGCCCATCACCGCTGTGTGCACGAAGGGATGCTGGCGATCGAGCTCGTCGAGGGGCGCTTGCGGGTGCGGAGCGCGGATGGGCGCGAGCGGTGGCTGCGCGGCGGCGGTACGGCCCGCGACGCCCGCCCACGTGGGCGCGCCGGGGCGGGTAGCGCGCGGCGTGTGCGCTGAGCGCCGGGCGATGGCGCAGCGCCCAGGTATCTCGCGGGCTGGCGCACCGGGCGGATCGCAGGCGGGAGGCTGCGCTGGGCTGCGCGAATCGGCTGCGCATGCCGCGGCCCGGATGGGAATCGGCGACACGGGCCAGGGCGCGCTCGCCGGAAAGGTTCATCGGCCCCATCCGCCGACATGGGGCACCGCCGCCCGCCCGGGTCGTGCTTCGGCGGCAGCGTCGAGGAAGCCACAGGCTTTGCAGCCGCGGCCTCGGCAGTGGGCCATCCGCCAGGTGGCTCCGTCCTCCGCCCGTTGCATGGAAGTCTGCCAGCAAGTAATCTGCACGCACGGCTGGGCGGTTGCCTTCTATCGCAACCAGATTTCCCAGCCGTCTTCTTTTTGGCGATCGAGCGTGTTCTTCCTCTACGTCGATGAGAGCGGCCAGTTCGACGATGCCGACGACCACTTCGTCGTTGGTGGCCTGGCTATCGACGAGGCGGATCTGGACCTGCTGCGAGCTCGTGTCGCATCCGCGATGGCTCGCCATCTCGACCCTCATCTGCGGGGGATCGAGATCCACGCTCAGCACATGCTCAAGGGCAAGGGCCCGTGGCGCAGCGTCCCCAAAGAGGTCCGAGAGGCGCTGGTACTTGACCTCTGCCGCACGCTGACGCGCTTTCAGCGCCAAAGCAGCGGGCCGTTCGGGCTTTTCTCAACCGCCAAGAGCCCCGGGAGCATCCCGGGCGTCAATGCGCTCGAGCGAACGTTCGAGGAGCTCTTTCTTCGGTTCCACGAGATGCTCCTGCGCATCGGTCCCAACGGACCGTCCCCGCGCGGGATCGTCATCGCCGACAAGGCGAGGTACGAGTCGACGCTTCAGCCGATCACGACCAAGTGGCGCGAGGAAGGGACGCGGTTCAAGAAGTTGCGTCGGATTGCCGAGGTTCCCCTGTTCTGCGACAGCAAGGCCACGCTCTTCGTCCAGTTGGCGGACCTGGTGGCCCACGGCGTCTATCTGGCCTACGCGCGACGCGATGGGGGGCTCCTCGACGCCTTGCTGCCGGGCTTTGATCACCACGACGGCGTCATCCATGGCCTCGTGCATCTCAGCGCGAATCATCGGCGGTGTGCTTGTATGGCGTGTGCCACCCGACGTGCGGCCCGCAGGTCCCCGAGCCCGAAGGGATGACGTCGAGGTCACGTCATCTCGCCGCGGCGGTCAGCGGGTGACGGTGACGGTGACCGGGGCGGACTCGACGCCGAGGTAGCGCGCGCGGACGGTCATCGTGCCGGTCTCGTGGGGGATGACGGTGCCGTCCTGGCGGATGTCGGCGGCGGTGCCGTCGACGACCCACTCGACGACGCCGGTGACCGCGCCGCGGGTGCCGTCCTCGAAGGTGGCGCGGGCGCGGAACTGCTGGCGGTCGGTCAGCGTGAGGGTGAGGCCCGGCGGCAGGACCTCGAGGGCCATGGGCGGTGTGTTGGTGACGGCGATGGTGTTGGAGCGCGTGAACAGCGAGCCGATGGCGCACGTGATCTGCGCGGTGCCGCGTCCGACGGCGGTGACGACGCCGGTGGGGCTGACCTCGAGCACGTCGGGGTTGCTCGACGTCCAGGTGACCTCGCCGCTGACGTCGACGACCTGCAGGCGGGTGTCGTAGCCGGACGCGCGCAGGCGGGCGGTGGCGCCCTCGGGCATCCGCGCGGGCATCCCCTCGATGGAGAGCGCGGTGACGCGGGAGGTGATGACCTGGATCTCCAGCGGGGTCGACCACGCGTCGCCGACGCGCGCCTGCACGGTGGTCGCGCCGTCGCGCAGCGCGCGCAGCGTGCCCGAGGCGTCGACCCGCGCGATGCGGGGATCGGCGACGGTCCATTGGGCGACCGCGGTGACCTCGCCGCCGCGCCCGGCGCGGTCGAGCACGTCGACGCGCAGCTCCGCGGTGTTGCCCGGGTTGAGCGTCAGGCCCACCGGGCTCACGCGGATCTGCTCGAGCGGCGCGTCGAGGACCTCGAAGGTGAGGGGGGACGCGAGCACACCGTCGTATTCCGCGGTCACGCCCGCGGTGCCCGCCTTGCGGCCCGTCACCTCGCCCTGGCCCGACACCGTGAGCGTGTCGGTGTCCGACGAGGTCCACGTCGACTGCGTGGTCACCTGCCGCCGCTCCCCGTTCGACAGCCGCGCCGTCGCGGTCACCGCCAGCGCGACGCCCTGCGGCAGCACGCC
>CAYQSE010000415.1:0-2421 GCA_964419905.1 uncultured Enterobacteriaceae bacterium | reverse complement strand
GCCACCCGCAGCGCCACCTCTGCCGGCGCGACGTGCCCGCCCGCCGCGAGCCCCTCGTAGAGCGCGCGCGCGGCGGCCGGCTCGCCCGCCCGCTCCCGCTCCCGCGCCGCCGCGAGGATGCGCCGGATCAGCGACGGCCGCAGGTCGAGGCCTCCCGGCGGCCAGGCTGAGCGCGCGCCGAGGCCCGCGAGCAGGGCCTCGGGCGGCGCCGTGTCCCGCACCTCCCACAGCGCCTCCCACGCCACCAGCGCCGCGCGGGTGGCGTGCAGCGCGCGCCCCCCGGTCAGGGCGTACTCGGGCCAGCGGACGTGCCCGAGGCGCTCGACGACGAACGCGCTCCGCTCCGGCCTGCGTCGCAGCAGCGCCCACTGCTCCAGGCGTAGGATCAGCGGACGGTGCAGCACGCGGACGAAGGCGCGCCCGGTGCGACGCGGATGCGGCAGCAGCCGCGCGACGAGCGCGTCGCGCACACCCGAGCGCGGCAGCCCCGCGTCCTTCGCGAGCGCCTTGAGCTCGGGCACCGTCAGCGCCGAGAGCTGCGCAGACCACGGAACGAATCGATCCAGGAGGCCCGCCGCGATCAACGACGCGATCGCCGCCGGGTCCCCGAGCCGGTCCATCGGGTACACCGCGCCCACCCGCATCGTCAGCCGCGCATAGAGGCCCGCCGCGTCGGACGCGAGCCCTCGGATGCGCCGCACCACGACGGCCTCGCCCGCCGTGAGCAGGGTATCTCCGCGCGCCAAGGCCAGATCGAGGACCGCGGCCAGATCCGCAGCCGAGAAGTCCACGCCCTGCGGCTCGGACGGTGCGCTCACGTCACCTCGATCGCGTCCCTCACCCGCTCGGGGTCGAGCGAGGGCGCCTCGGCGAGCCGCGCGAGCGCCTCGCGCATCTTCTCGCCGAGCTCGGTGAAGCGACGGTGCGCGCCCGCCGCGGACACGCCCGCCGAGACGACGGGCAGCGCGAGCCAGCGCGTCATCCGCTTGCCGATGCTCCATGCCGTCTGGCGCAGCACCGCGGTGGCGAGCGCGCCTGCCGGGTAGCGCGAGCGCGCGCCGCGCACGATCACCGCCGGCACCTGGCTGACGCGCAGCCCGGCCGGCCCCTGCGGAGGGAGCTCGACGTCGAAGCCCGCGGCGAGCGCGCGCCACACCGCCTGCTCGCCGCGGTCCGAGCGCGGATCGAAGCCATAGACGACCGCGAGGCGCTGCGCGAGGCGCAGGCTCGCGATGGTGGACGCGAGCGCCTCGGGGGGCACGGACGCCGCGCCGCCGAGGCCCGCGATGCCCCCCAGCGCGGTGACCTTGAGCCGGGACTGCTCGACCACCCACCGCGCGGTCGCGTCGACCGCGGCCGGATCGTAGGGCGCCGTCGCGCTCGGGTCGACGAACGGCTTGCGCGCGACGCCGAGCCGGCGCCGCGTCCGCTCCGCGTCGACCGACACGGCGGCGTAGGCCCGCCCGAGGAAGACGGCGTCCGCCTCCCCCAACGCCTCACCCAGCCACGCGCGCATCGAAGCCATACCGAGAGCCTAGCCCGCCGCGAGCCGGACCCCCATCCCGACCACCGCGCTGATCAGCAGCGTCGGGATCATCGGGGCGCGAAAGCGCAGCATCGCGAGCATCGCGCCCGCAGCGATCAGTAGCGCGAACGGCTGGAGCGTCGCCCAGTCCGGCACGAGCAGCCGGGCGCCGAGCGGCCCGCGCACCGTGGCGACCTCGGTGAACACGACGTGCAGCGCGAACCACACGCCGAGGTTCAGCACGACGCCCACAACCGCCGCGGTGATCGCGGACAGCGCGGCGGACACCCGCCGGTTGCCCCGAAGCCACTCGATGTAGGGCGCGCCCGCGAAGATCCACAGGAAGCACGGCGCGAACGTCACCCAGGTGGTGATGACCGCGCCCGCGACGCCCGCCGCCCACGGCGGCAGCGCGCCCGGCTGCCGGTAGGCGGCGAGGTAGCCGACGAACTGCACGACCTGGATCAACGGGCCCGGCGTCGTCTCGGCCAGCCCGAGCCCGTCGAGCATCTCACCGGGGCGCAGCCAGCCGTAGTGCTCGACCGCCTGCTGCGCGACGTAGGCGAGCACCGCGTACGCCCCGCCGAAGGTCACGACCGCCGCCGAGCCGAAGAACGTGCCGACGCGGGTGAGCACGTGATCGGGTCCGAGCGCCAGCGCGAGGGCCGCCACCGGCACGAGCCAGATCGCCAGCCACGTCGCCGCCGTGCGGGCGGTGCGCCGCAGGCTCGGGCGCGCCTGCGCGGCGCTGTCGAGCACCGCGTCGAGCGCCGCCTTCGCGCCGTCACCGCCGTCCGTGGCCGCCCCGACGACGTGAAACCATCGCGGCGCGAACCGCTCCCCGAGCAGCCCGATCGCCGCCGCCCCGAGCACGATCGCCGGGAACGGCAGCTGGA
>CAYQSE010000414.1:0-2438 GCA_964419905.1 uncultured Enterobacteriaceae bacterium | reverse complement strand
CTCGCCCTCCGAGCACACCTCGCCGTCGTCGCACGCCGTCTCGCAGTCGCCGCAGAAGTTGCGGTCGGTCTCGGTGTCCCGGCACACCCCGCCGCACTCCGTCAGCCCGCCACCGCACGACAGCGCGCACTCGCCCTCCGAGCACACCTCGCCGTCGTCGCACGCCGTCTCGCAGTCGCCGCAGTGTGCGCGATCGGTCTCGAAGTCGAAGCACGCCCCGTCGCACTCGTCGCGGCCCGGCGGGCAGTCCCACAGGCACTCGCCCTCGCCGCAGACCTGCCCGTCCTCGCACGGGGTGCCGCACTCCCCGCAGTTCGCGTGGTCGATGCGCACGTCGATGCACACCTCGCCGCACTTCACCGTCCCATCGAGGCAGGTGAGCACGCCCACGCCGGTGATGAAGTCGCACGAGCCCACGAACAGCGGCACGGCGAGCAGCCAGAGGAGTCGGAGCCAGGCGCGCGGCGCACCCGGCGCATCGGGTCGTTGGACAAGGCCGTTCACGGGAGGACCTCCGCCGCGCCCGGCGGCGAGCACGCCGCTCGGGTAGGTGCAGCGTACACCAAGCGCAGGCGATCAACGCCACCGACCGCGCGACGATCGCCCGCGTGCGGTAGCATCCTCCAGCGAGCGAGCGCGCTCGCCCCGGAGGTCCCGTGACGATCCGTCGTCCGCTCGCCCTCGCAGCGCTCCTGGCCGCTCCGCACGCCGCAGCGAGCGACGGCGCGTGGCTCCGGGTGGGCGTCGGCCTCGCGGGGTCGATGTACACCTTCGAGCAGCGCCCCGAGGCGGATCCGAGCCCGCTGCTCGCCGAGACGTTCGCGATCCGCGGTCCGGTCGGCGGCAAGGCCGCGTGGCCGGTCGGCGGCGAGGCCAACGCGCGGTTCTTCGTGCCCGGCTTCCCCTACGTCGGCGTCCGCGCCCAGTTCCGCCAGACCTTCTTCGGCGTGACCGCCGACGTCCTCGACGGCGAGGTGCTGCGCCACGCGCTGCAGGTGATCGACGGCGCCGTCGTCGCGCGCGTGCCGATCCAGGTCGGGGACGCGGTGTTGCACGCAGGCGGGCGCGGCGGCGCGATGATCGAGGACTTCCTCTACGTGCTGGCCGGCGACGCGTCCGCGGGGGTGCGCACCGGCACGCTGCGGGTGCTGCGCCCCACCGTCGGCGGAGAGGTGGGGCTCGAGGCGGGCGCGGTCTGGGTGGTCGCTGGCGCCACCGCGCGCCCGTTCAACCCTGCGCGCACCGCGACCGGCCTCACCGTCGACCTCTCGGGCAGCTACGAGATCATCCCGAAGTTCACCGTCGATGTCGGCTTCGCCTATGTGATGCGCGCCGCGCCGATCGTGTTCGGCGACACGGGCCGCGTGCACGGGCACCTGTCCGACGATCAGCTCGTCGCGCGCGTGGGTGTCGGGCTGGCGCTCGGCAGCCAGCGCGACGTATCCGCCGAGCCGCCGCGTCTGTTGCTGCGTGTCGTCCACGATGGCGCGGCCGAGGGGGGCGTGCCGATCGTCGTCCGCGGCAGCGGCCGCACCTGGGAGATCCGCAGCGACGGCCGCTCGGTGCCGCTCGAGGTGCCGCCGGGCACCTACGACATCACCGCGCGCAGCGCGGGGCGGGACGCGACCCAACAGGTCGAGCTCACCCGGCGCGACGTGGACGTGGTCCTCGAGCTGAAGCCGCGTGGAACCGGACGTCTGAGCGCGTCGTTCCGCCACTTCGAGGACGCGCCGCTCGACGGCGTCACCCTGCTGCTGCGCGGCGAGGACGGCTATGTCGCGACGGAGACGCTGGGCCCGTGGGGGCTCTCGGATCTCGACGTGCCCGCCGGGCGCTACCACCTCTTCCTGTGGTCGCTCGACGGCGCGGTCCACAACGAGCCGATCGAGGTGGTGGCGCGCAAGCCGCTGCACGTCGACGCCGAGCTGAGGCCGCCCGCCGCGCGCGTCGACGACACCCGCGTGAAGTTCGACGGGCGGATCGACTTCGAGGACGGCGGGGTCGCCCTGCTCCCGGAAGCCGCGCAGGCGCTCGGTGATGTCGCCACGCTGCTGCACGTCACGCCGACGCTCGCACGGGTGGAGATCCAATCGCACACGGACGGTGAGGGCGACGCCGCAGCGAACATCGTGCTCACCCAGAAGCGCGCCGAGCTCGTCCGCGAGCACTTGATCGCGCTGGGCATCGCGCCCTCGCGCCTCACCGCGGTCGGCTACGGCCCACGCTTCCCGACCGCCACCAACAGCACGCCCGAGGGCCGCGAGGCGAATCGCCGGGTCGAGTTCCTCGTGCTCGAGGCCGACGACCTGTAGTCTTTCGCGCCGCGCAGGGGTTCTGTCAGCCTCGGCGCGGAGGAGGTAGACATGGCGCTCACCCCCCAGGACATGCTGCGAAAGCTGCGCGAGGGCATCGCCCCCCGCACCGGGCGCACCTTCGAG
>CAYQSE010000413.1:0-2478 GCA_964419905.1 uncultured Enterobacteriaceae bacterium | reverse complement strand
AGCGCAGGATGGCGCCCCCGGCAGGACTCGAACCTGCGACCAACGGCTTAGAAGGCCGTTGCTCTATCCACCTGAGCTACGGGAGCGTGCCTCCCTTCTCACCCGCCCGGCGCGTTCGGACCACCCCGAGGTGGGCTCGTCAGCAACCCGTGAAAGGCCGGGCGGGGTGCCGCGCTGGGGGGATCCTCCGTGTTAGGCCGCGGGTCCGCCTGCTCCGGGTGCGCGTGCGCCGGAGCCCTTTCGCCTGGAGCCGAGCTTGAGCAGCGAATCCCTCATCACGATGGCTGGTCCCCTGGGGACCGTGATCCTCGGTCTCGGTGGCCTGGGCGCCCTGCTGGCGCTCGTGTTCACCGGGCTGTCGCTGACGATGCGCCGGGTGCCGCTGGCGGCGTGGCTGGCGGTGCCGCTGCTGGTGCTGATCACCGGCGCGCTGGGCACCTGGATCCAGGCGGGCGTGGTGCTCGAGGCGGCGCCGGCGGCCGGCGGCAGGCTGTCCGAGGTGGCGGCTTCTGGGCTGGCGCGGTCGTGGGCGGCCGACTTCCTGTCGCGGCAGCTCTCGGCGTGGCTGCTGATCGGGTCGGCGTGGGGCGCGGCCCTGGGCGCGGTGCGGGTCGGCAAGTACGCGATGTGGACGCCGTTCGCGGCGATCATGACGCTGCTGACGGCGGTGCTGGGCGCGGTCGCGTTGGCCGTGTACGCGGGCTACGCCGGCGTGCCGGCGCCGGCGTACAGCCTGGCGGTGCTGGTGCTGGTGGGCGGCGTGGGGCTCACGGTGGCGGCGAGCCGCCGGGCCTACCACGAAGAGGCGTTCCGGGTGGCCGGGCTGCGGTTCACCGCGGGCGTGCTCTACTTCCTCGGCGTGGCGCAGGGCGCGCGGGCGAACCTGCTCGGCGCCCGCATGGACATCTACAGCGCGCAGGCGACGGTGGCGCCGGACGAGCTGGGCGCGCTGGTCGTCACCCAGCTCGACTACCTCGCGGCGAGCAACACGCTGGGGTGGATCGCGCTCGTCGTCGCGGCGATCGTCGCGGTGTGGTCGTTCGGCATCGAGCTGGGCGACGTGGTGCAGAAGTTCACGGTGTGGGACGTGTTCGCCGCGGGCGCGCTGCTCGTGCTGGTCGCGGGCGTCCGCGTGGTCGAGATCACGCGCGTCGACAAGGTGCAGGACATCGCGCTGCTCCAGCCGATGCCGCAGCTGATCGCAGGCTTCGGCTACGACCTCCCGGCGGCGTCGGTGGCGTTGCACGGGGCGTTCCACGACGCGCACTTCCCGCGCGCCGGGTTCGGCGACGCGCTGGTCTACAAGGACGGGCAGTGGAAGCGCACCTGGGCGTGGACGGGCAAGGGCTGGGTCGAGGACGACACGCCGCTCGAGCAGGCGCGGTTGTTCAAGGGGCTCGACGTGCTCGTCGCGATCCCCAGCGGCGAGCCGGCGAAGCCGCTGGTCGAGGTGCTCGAGAAGCTGGGCGGCGAGGCGATCGTGCTGCTTCGGGCCGGCGAGCTCGACCTGACGCTGCCGGTCGAGGCGGCGCACCTCCAGGGCACGCTGCTCCACGTCAAGCTGTCGACGGCGCGCGACTTCACGAAGGAGCTGTGGGTCGACGCCGATCGCTACGACTTCTACTACGGCCCGGTCCGCCTGTTCGGCGAGGGCACCGAGGCGAAGGATCCGGTCCGCCGCATCGCGGCGGCCTACGCGCTGCACGAGGGCGTGGGCAACCTCCAGGTGGTCGTGGGTGAGCGCACCCGCGTGTCGAACGTGGCCGAGCTCTGCGTGGCGTCCGAGGTCGTCCCCGAGGAGGACGGCGTGTCGCTGCGCGGCGGCTGGTGCGCGCTCGCGACCGAGCCGGTCGACGACTTCCTCGCCGCCGCGGCCGAGGCGGTGCAGTTCCCGGCGCCCGACGCGGTGCGGATGACCACGAAGAGCAAGGACTACGGCGCGAAGTTCGAGGCGCCGCTGGCCCGTGAGCTGCCCGCGTTCGACTACTGCGGCACCCGCGCGATGGACGACGTCGAAGAGGGCCAGGTGCTCCGCGGCAACCTGAAGGTCGTGTTCACGATCGACGCGAAGGGCCGCGCGAGTGGCTACGCGTGGGACGAGAAGAACATCGACTCCCGCACGCTGCGCACCTGCGTCAAGGACCGCCTCGACAAGATCCGCTTCCCGATCACCGAGGAGATCGAGGTGGTGGCCGACGCGAGCGGGAAGGCGCCCGAGCCGAAGCCGCCGGGCGCGATGGAGCTCGTGCTCACCTGGCGCTGAAGGAGCCCGTCGCGCGCAGCGCGGTGCTCCTCCCTTGCCCATGACCGTGCCCGTTCGGGGCGCGGCGGACGAGCCGACGCCGCTCGACTTGGGCTCGAGAAGGTGCGGGCGGGCGGGACGCCTGTCGATTGATCACATCTCGGCTGCGGCCCGAGATCATGTGGGGCGGGCGTCTCGCCTGTCGATCCTACACATCTTGGCTGCGGCCCGAGATC
>CAYQSE010000412.1:0-2492 GCA_964419905.1 uncultured Enterobacteriaceae bacterium | reverse complement strand
TCTCGGGCCGCAGCCAAGATGTGTAGGATCGACAGCCGTCCCGGCCGGCCGCCTGGATGATCCCGACGGAGCGCGGTCTGTCCGCCGGCCCGAACATCTTGTCGTCTTGAAACGCCGGATTTCCACCACAGAGGGTCACCAGGGTACACAGAGGTCAGCAGGCCAAATCATCGTCGCGTCGCGCGGCCAATCAAGGGCTTCGCGCCGCCCCAGGCGATCCATGCGGCGGGCTCGAGCACGGTGCGGACGTCGAGCCCCGGCGTGAGCGCGGCGCCGGCGCCCAGGCGGGCGCCGAGCCAGATCGGTCCGGCGCGTCCGCCCAGCTGGAGCTCGGCGATCGCGGGGAGCCGCGCTTGTGGGCCCTCCACCCACCCGACCGCGAGCGGCAGCGCGAGCCCGCCGCTGACGGTGAGGTCGTCGCCCCACCACCCGCCGAGCAGCGCCGGGGTGGCGGTGAGCGCGGCGCCGGGCGCCGTGGTGGGCACGGCGACCCCTGCGGCGAGCACGCCGTCGAAGCCCCAACCTCGCGGGCCGCGAACCAGCGCCCAGCGTCGACCGACCGACGCGCCCACCGTGGCGCCGTTCGTCCGCGCCTCGACCGACAGCCACCATTCCTGATGCAGCGGTGCTGCGACCGAGAGATCGAGCCGGCCGACCGTGGCGCCGGGCGCGAGCATGGGGGCCCGCAGCGCGACCGGATCCGCCCACGCGACGACGCTGGCGAGCCACAGCGCGATCATCGGGTCACCCCGGCGAACGGCGTGTCCAGGCGGTCTTGTGCGTCCGCATCGTCGCGGAGCCACGCGTCGAGCCAGGTGTCGAGCACGCGCAGCGCGTCGTGGCGGGCCTCGTCGCGGGGGCGTGTCTCGGGGCCGTCACCGCGCAGCTCCGAGGGCTTCGCGTCGTCGGTCCACCCGTAGTGGTTCAACCCGTCGACGACGCCGTAGAACAGCGTGTCGTCGTCGAACACGTCGAGGCGTGGCGCGACCTCTTCGGGCGACGACGCGCCGTCCTCGGACCCGACCAGCGCGAGCACCGGCCGCTCGCCCGCTACGTCGGTCCCAGACGCGGGGTAGGACGCGAGGAGGATCAGCCCGGCGAGCGACGGGTCGTCGGCCCACTGCATCGCGGCGAGCACGCCGCCGAGCGAGTGCCCGCCGACCGCGACCGGCCCGTCGTGGGTGACGACGCCCTCCGCGTCGCCGCCGGGCCGCGCGGCGTGGCGAGCGCGATCTCGCCGTTGCCGGGCTCGGTGATCGCGAGGAGCAGGTCGGCGCGGGGCATCGCGACCGGCACGCCGCGGCTGGCGAGGTGGACGGCGAGCCATCGGTAGCGCTCGGGGGCCACGAAGCCGCCGTGGATGAGCACCACGGCGGGCGCGTCGACGACCGCGGGCGCGCCGCCTCCATCGACCGGGAGCACGAGGTCCACGCGCACCGACTCGACGACGCGCGCCGGCGCCCGGATCGTGTGCAGCAGGGCCCCGTGGGGGCCGAGCGTGCCGGCCTCGCCTCCACGCGACGGATCGGCGTCCAGCAGCGACACCGGCGCCGGCGCGCAGCCGCACAGCAGGAGCAGCAGGATGGCTCGCAACGTGGACCTCTCGGGGGGCGCGCGTCCTCGAACGGGCCGTAACGTCGCTTGGCGATCGCGCCGCTCCGCGCGCTCGAACGTCGTGGACACGCCCTGTTCGACGCCGTCGCATAGGGGCGGGCGAGGCTCGGTTCTTCCCCTGACGAGCGCGAGGAGACCGGAGGAGGGCCAGGAGTTCTCTCCGCTCGACTCCCCGCCCTCCTCAGTTCACAACGCAAGCCACGACGCGCCCAAGACACCCCGAGTCGCCCGACGCTCATGGTGCAGCACGCAGGCGCTTCCGTCCTATCTAGGCGACGAGGCCACGCGCCCTCCACCGGCTGATCAGCCACCGCCAGAAGTCGCGCTGTCGGCCGAGGTACGGTGTGACCGCATCGAGCGCGTCCGCGACCTCCTGGGGCGTCACCCAGGCCCAGACCCGATCGGGGCGCTCCTCGCGCATCAGCACGCCCAGCAGCGGGACGCGTCGAGGCTCGGCGGGGTCGGCCAGGATCGCGCGAAGCTCGCCGGCGGAGACATTGCGGTCCCACAGGAACCAGGGAACGTCGCGGTCCGAGCAGGTTGGACTGGCAGATGGCCGATGCACCAGCATTTCACCCCCTAATCGGCGGTGGCCCCGGTGGCCTCCCGACTCGCGGCGGGCGTTCACGCCGGGAATGATCGCAAGGTCCTTCGGTGGGCGAGACGTGTCCCACGTCGACCCGTCGCCGTCACGGATTCGGGATCCATCCGAACGCGGACGAGAGGCTGGAGCATCATTGCGGGCGTGTCGAGCCGGTCAGGGCCGTGATCGTCATGACGGCCTGCCTGCGCGCGGGAGGCTCGCTGAACGTCCGTGCCGGTCTGAAGCGCCCAGATTCCACCACGGAGGCTCAAGAGGTACACAGAGGTCAGCAGGA
>CAYQSE010000411.1:0-2506 GCA_964419905.1 uncultured Enterobacteriaceae bacterium | reverse complement strand
GATCTCGGGCCGCAGCCAAGATGTGTAGGATCGACAGCCGTCCCGGCCGGCCGCCGCCCCCCTTTGACGTTGCGCCCGCCCGGGTCCTCAGGTGGCGTCGAACAGCCGCAGCAGTGCGGCGGTGAGCTCTGGCAGCGCGTCCGCGCTCCGCGCGGTGACCCAGCGCCCGTCCACGGCCACCGGGCCCGCCACCCAGCGCGCGCCAGCGTACTCCAGATCTTCGCGGACGCCCGGAGAGCTGGTCAGCTTGCGCCCCTTCACCAGCCCTGCCGCCCGCAGCACGCCGACGCCGTGCCCGATCGCGGCGATCGCGGCACCGGCCGCGTCCATCGCGCGGACGAGCGCGAGCAGCGCGTCTGCGTCGGGGCGTCGGTCGGGCAGCCACCCACCAGAGATCACCAGCGCGTCGAAGTCGGACGCACGTAGATCCCGCACCGCCTCGTTCGCGATCGCCGGCATCCCGTTGCGCCCGGTGTAGAGCCCGTCGGCCTCGATCCCGGCCACGGTGGTGCGCAGCCGGGCTTCCTCCAGCCGTAGCTTCGGGTACCACAGCGTGAGGTCGTCGTAGCCGTCGGCGACGAGCAGCAGGGCGTGAGGGGTCGGTCGATCGGTCATCGTGCGCCTCCGGGGTGGGGACGATACGCACGGGAGCCCTGGAGGGCGAGTCCTTGCGGTTCACGATGAGCGCCTTGTTCCTGCTGCTGGCGGCCTGCGCGCCCGCCGAGCGCCCCGCCGACGAGTACTGCGAGCGCTCGGTCGACATGTTCTGCGACTACTACACGCGGTGCGACCGCATGGCCGCCGAGAGCCTGGCGGAGTGCAAGACGAACTTCCTCGAGGCGTGCAACGCCGTCTACGAGCCGCACTACGTCGCGCTGGCCGAGCAGGGCTTGCTCACGCTGTCCACCGAGGGGCTGCGCGAGTGCGCCGCGCACCTCGAGACGGTCACGTGCGATCAGCAGATCTTCGACCTGGACGGTGGGTGCGCGAGCGTGTGGCAGGGGCAGGCGCCCGCGGGCGCGCCGTGCGGGCTCGGCATCGAGAGCTTTGTCTGCGATGCCGCGAGCACCTGCGTGATCGGGCTCGACCTGTGCGGTACGTGCGAGGCGACGGTGCCGGTCGGCGCGCCATGCGACGAGGCCCGCTGCGAGGCCACGGCGTCGTGCATCGAGGGGACCTGCGTGGCGCGGGCGCTGCCGGGCGAGGCGTGCGGCGATGCGCGGGCTTGCGTGATGGGCGCCTCGTGTATCGACGAGGTGTGCGTCGCGCCGACCATCGCGGCCGTGGACGAGGCCTGCGGCCAGGGGGTGCGCTGCCCCTACAAGAGCGCGTGCGTCGGCGGCGTGTGCGTCGAGGCCGCGCTGCAGGGCGAGGCGTGCGGTGCCGAGATCACGTGTGCGTCGGGCTGGTGCGAAGACGGGACGTGCGCGCCGCTCAAGGACGGCGGCGAGGCGTGCGAGGGCGCGATCGAGTGTCGCTCGCTGTCCTGCGACGAGGTGTGCGCCGAGCTCCCGGGGGTCTGCTTCGAGTAGGTGCCGACGGCGACGGCGTGCTCGATGGGACGGGTTGTGCGGGGGACGTAGCGGAGTACGCTCCGGCGGCTACTCCACCCCGGATCCATCCATGCGCCACACCAGCCTGCTCCTCGTCTTCGGTCTCGTCGCTTGTGGCGGCGTCGGCAAGTCCAACGACGAGAAGTTCTGCGATCTGCTCGTCGAGTGCTACCCGAATGAGTTTCCGTCCGTCGAGGAGTGCCTCGGCGACGAGACGGACGAGACCGAGGAGATCCCTTGTGCGACCGAGTACGACGCGCTCCTGTCGTGCATCGTGAGCCTGCCCGACTGCGCGTCGCTGAACGACTACTACGAGGAGCCCGTCGAGGACTACCCGTGCGCGGCGCAGGATGACGTGTACATGGACTGCCTGACGGCCTCGTAGGGCGCACTCACGGCGGGCCGCAGCGGCGTGCGCGCAGGATCGCCATCGCCTCGGCGCGTCGCCGGCCCCACGCGGGGTCGGCGTCACCCTCGCAGCTCAGGTCTCGGAACGCGCGCGACCACGACGGTCCGGGGCGCGCGTTCAGGGCATCGACGAGGACGCCCCAGGCGGCCTCCGGCGCCTCGTCCTCTGCGTCCTCGAGCCGGGTGACGAGGAGCCCTGTCGCCGCGTCCGTCGCCAGGTCGCACGCCGAGATCAGCGGGCGGAACGTGGCGGCTAGGGCCTCGGGCGGGGTGGCCATCAGCCGCGCGCGGACCGCGGGGAGGTCGAGCAGCGCCGACCAGCCGCCGCAGGGGGTTCGGCGGGTGGCGAGCGCGAGGAGTGCGCCGCCGTCCTCTGGCGACGGGAACAGGCGCTCGACCGCGGCGGATGCGGCCGCGCGCTCGCGTGGGGTGGCGCGTGGGTCGAGCAGCGCCTGCGCCAGCGGCTCGCGCAGCGTGGGATCTCCGCCCCGGGCGGCCAGCGCGCGGGCGAGCGCGTCGGCCGCCCCGGCCTCGCCCAGGCGCAC
>CAYQSE010000410.1:0-2558 GCA_964419905.1 uncultured Enterobacteriaceae bacterium | reverse complement strand
CGCCGCGCGTCGTCACCAGGCCGACCTTCACCTGGGGCTCGCGCGGGTGGTTGTCTTTGGAGTGCCCGCGCAGTAACCGTTCAGCCCACCCCCTCTTGCACCCCTGTCCTCGTCCCGACCGGCTGAGCTACGTCGTGTCGTAGAACGGAGCGGCGGTCAGCCCTCGGCCGTTCTTCCAGTTCCACGGCAGGAGGTCCTCGGCGGTGTTGCCGGGCTCCCCGACCGCGATCAACACGTCGGCGAGCCACCGCTCCGGGTCCACGCCGTGCATCTGGCACGTCGCCGTCATCGACAGCAGCATCGCCAGGCGCTCGCCGCTCTCGTCGTTGCCCACGAACAGCGCGTTCTTCCGCAGCAGCGCCACGATCCGAAGTGCCCGTTCACTCAGGTTGTTGTGGATCGGCACCCGCGCGTCTCGGAGGAACAAGGTCAGCGGCGCACGCTGGTTGACCAGGTACCGCATCGCCTTCGCGAGGCTCGACCGTGCGTCGAACAGGTCCACGTGGCGCTCGAGCGTGGCGTACACCTGCGCCACCACCGGGGCCGATCGCGCGCGCCGCAGCGCGAGGTGCGCGTCGGTGCCCACAATCTGCTGCTCCAGCGCGAGGTGCTCGATGTAGAACAGCTCGCCGATCTGCGCGAGCAGACCGTCGACCATCACCTGCGCGTACGCCCGGGCGTCGAACAGGCCGCGCCGGCCATGCGACCAACACCCACCGCGCTCGCGGCGACCGTCGGTGGTGACGAGGTTGTAGCCGGTGTGCCCGTCGACCGTGAGCGTGCCCTTGGAGCGGCCGAGCACGGCGTCGGGCACCTTCCCGCCGCGCGAGGGCGAGTAGGTGTACAGGATCGCCTCATCAGTGGCGAAGACCCACATCCAGCCCTGCCGGACCTTGTCCTCGTCGAGCACCGGCTGCGGTGTCTCGTCGGCCGAGACGTGCTCCGAGGCACCCACTTGGGCGATGAAGGCCTTGTAGAGCGGCTCGACTGCCCCTGCGGTGCGGTGGAACAGCGCGCATATCACCGAGACGGGCAGCGGCGCGCCGATGCGCTCGAACGCGCGCTCCTGGCGGCGCAGGGGCATCGCGTCGAGGCACTTGGCCACGGCGACCTTGGCGTGCAACGCCGGCCCGTAGCTCCCGCCCTCGATCACCTGCGGCGGCGGGGGTGCCGTCGCGATCTCGCCGCCGGGCAGCACGCGCTGCTCGCGCTTCACGAGGATGCGGACGAGCTCACCCGGGTGCCACTCGTAGACCACCGACTCCTCGGGCGGGAGCGGTCGACCCGCCGGGACATCACTATCGAGCGGGATGACGAGGACCTTGGTGCGAAGCGCGTCGAGCTTCGCCTGCCGGGCGGCGGCGGCGGCCTTCCGACGCGAAGACTTCTCGTCGTCGGACAGCTCGCCGCGACGCTGCTTCCTGGCCTCCTTGCGGGCGTCGGGGGTCTTCGGTCGCCGCTCGGCCTTCTGGCCGAACATCATGCGCTCGAGCTTGTCGATGCGGTCCGTGGTGACCTGCAGGGCCATCGCGTGCTCGGCGACCTGTGCGGCCTGCGCGGCCTGGAGCTCGGCCAGTTGTGCGTCGCGTTCCGCGCGCAGCGCCTCCTGCGCATCGAGTTGCGCCCGCACCGCCTCCTGCTCGGCGACCCCAGCGTCGATGACCGCCTGCATCGCGGTCAGCGTCTCGGTCACACGCGCCGTGAGCGGCTCGGTGAGGGCCCGCACCAGCGGGTTCTGCTGCGCGTGCCAGGCGAGCACATCGGCGATGGCGGGGGTGGCGAGATCGGGCATGGGACGCATCGGATCACGACGTCCCGGTGGTGTCGATCCCCGTCTGTCTGCGGGCCGCGGACTTCGATCGGCGAACGCCGCGAACCTGCAGTCCCTCGAGCAGGGTGGCGAGCGCGACGGGGTCGAGCGTCGCGGTGCCGGTGTCGCTCGCGACGTCGGGAAGGACGAAGCAGTTCTTGGCGAGCCGCTTGTACAGCACGACCATTCCGGTGCCATCCCAGGTCAAGACCTTCAGGTGCGTCCTGCGCTTCGAGACGAACACGAAGAGGTGGCCTGCGTACAGGTCGAGGCCCGCCTGCAGGACGCGACCGGCGAGGCGGTCGAATCCACCCCGCATGTCCACGGGGTCGATGGCGAGGAAGATCTGCTGGGAAAGGCGCGGCGTCAGCATCGCGCGAGCTCCTGGAGCACCGCGGCGAACCAGGCAGGTGGCGGAGGGGCCTCGAAGCGCAGCGCGTGCTCATCGACGTAGACGACGAACGTCGCGGACACGGCGGCGACCGGGGTGGCCATCACCTGGATGAACGTGCACGACCTCGCCGGCACCGCGGGCGCCGGGTCGTGGCGCGCTACCCACGAGCCGAAGGTCCCGGGCCGCACGCCGTGGGACCTCGCGAACGCGGACTTCGTGAGCGTCGAGCCGCGCCAGAGGGCGACGAGGCGGCGTTGCTGCGCGGTGGGGGTTGCTTTGCCCATGGGATCCTCCTGTGAGGCAGGATCACACCGGCGAGGTCACCGCGGCAGGGGGGCTAGAGTGAACGGGTAC
>CAYQSE010000409.1:0-2568 GCA_964419905.1 uncultured Enterobacteriaceae bacterium | reverse complement strand
GGTCTCCAGCTTCTGCGCGTCGCTGTTCTCGCGTACGCGTCGGGCGGCGTCGTCGCGCTGGCGCAGCGTCCCGAGGGCGTCGGCGCACGCCTCGTGCGCCGCGAGGGCCGCGAGGCCGTCCTCGGCCTCGGCCTCGCGCGTGCTCACCTCGGCGCCGCGCGCCTCGGCCAGCGCGACGTCGTCTGCCAGCGTCGCGTCGCGGACGATCCAGGACAGCCAGCCCTCGAGCGCCGTGACCCGGCCCTCCAGCCAGCGCACCGCCTCGATCTCGGCGGCCTCGGCGCGCCGCGCCGCGTCGATCTCCGCGTCCGACATCGGGGAGGCGGCGTCGCGCGCGGCGCGCAGCCGGGCGAGGCGGCCCTCCCACGCGCCGCGCATCCGCGCCGCGCGCTCACCGAGGTGTTGGTAGACGCCGGTGTCCGTGAGGCGCTCGAGGATCGCCGCGCGCTCGGCAGGCGCCGCGTGCAGCATCGCGTCGAACCGCCCCTGTGCGAGCAGCATCGAGCGCTCGAAGTCGTGCGGCGTGAAGCCCTCCAGCACCTCGTCGAAGTGGGGCCGGACGACCTTGTCGCGGTGGTCCGACACGAGCAGCGTCCACGCGCCGTCCGACGCCTGTCGCTCGAGGCTCCGCGCGGTGGCCTGCATGTTGCCGTCGTGGCGCTCGCGCGCACGGCGCGCGGTCCAGGTCGCGCGGTAGCGGGCGCGCGTGCCTTCGGCGGTCGACCACTTGCTGAACTCGACGACCGCTTGAGCCGAGCCGGTGCCGCGCGACATGATCTGCTCGGCGATCGCCTGTTCGCTCCGCAGTCCTCCCAGCCGCGGCGTGGTGCCGAACAGCGCGAGACTCACCGCGTCCATCAGCGTGGACTTGCCCGAGCCCGTCGGCCCCTGGATCAAGAACAGGCTCGCGCCGCGCAGGTCGGCGTCGAGGTCGAGCGCGTGGCGATCGTACAGGCTGTTCAGGTTCGTGACGCCGATCTTGTGCAGCTTCACGAAGCCTCCCCGCGCGCGTCCGCGACCATCGCCTGGAAGTCGTCGTCGGTCGCGCTCGCGAGCTGGGCGAATGCTGCGTCCAGCCCGGCGGTGTCGGTGACGCCGACGCTTCGGCACAGCGTCGCGAACACCTCGGCGGGCTGCAGCGTGTGCAGCGGGGGCTGCGGGGCCTCCTCGTCGCGCGCGATCGGGGTCACGCGCACCTGGCGCAGCTCGATGGCGCTCGGACGGGCGGCCTCGGGGTGCGCCGCGAGGGCTGTCCGCACGCGCTGATCGAACGCCTCGGGCAGCGCGTCGGTGACCGCGCGCAGGAAGAGCAGCGGCGGCAGCGGCTCGCCCCAGGTGAGGTCGCGGATCTGGGCGATCAGCGAGTCGGGTTCGGCCTGGAGCGTGAGGAGCGCGCGCGCGGCGGGCACGTCGAGCGGGGTGATCGTCGGCTGTCCGTCCGGGTCGTCGCTGAGGTCCACCTGGAGCACCCGGCGCGTAGGCCGGATCTCGGCGAGCGACATCGCGATCGGGCTCCCCGAGTACCAGGCGCGCCGCGCGGTATCCGCGGGGTAGCTGCGGTGGACGTGGCCGAGCGCCGCGTACTGGATCCGCGGGTCGAGGATCGTGTCTGGCAGCCCATCGATCTCGCCGACCTGGTGGATCTCGTGCGGGTAGTCCTCGCGCCGAGCGGCGCCGAGCGTGAGGTGGCCGGTGGCGACGAGCGGCAGGCCCGGCCACGCGTCGCGCGCGGTGTCGGCGAGGTGGCGGTACAGCGCGGCAAACCGCTCGGCGAAGGCGGCGCGCATCGCGGCATGGTCCAGATCGGTGGTTCGGACGCCGAGGCGGAACTCGTGGACGTAGGGCACCGCCAGCGCGACCGCGCGGACCTCTCCTGCGCGGTCGCGCAGCGGGACCACGCAGCGCGCCCAGGTGGCCTCGGTCGCGCCGATGCCGCCGACCACGTGCACATCGAGCGCGGCGAGCACCTCGGCGGGCGCGTCGAGCCGCGACGCGCTGTCGTGGTTGCCGCCGACCACGATCACCTGTCGCACCCCGGTCCGCGCGACGCGGACCAGGAAGCGGTAGTAGCGGCCGAGCGCGTCGGCGGATGGCTGCATCGCGTCGAACACGTCGCCCGCGATCACCAGCGCGTCGACCTCGCGCTCCGCCAGCGTGGTCTCGAGCCACGCGAGGAAGCGGTCGTGGTCTGGTCCGCGGGACACTGCGCCGCTGTGGACGCCGAGATGCCAGTCCGACGTGTGCAGGATCCGCAAGGCGCCTCCGCGGCGAGGGGTCGGGCACCCTACCTCGGGTGCTGCCGCCGGGTCGACCCCGCGGCCCGGGCGCGCACCGGGGCCTGGTCGCGTGGCGCCGCCGCGTGTCGTGGTACGCTGCGCGTCGCTTGGAGAGGATGGCCGATGCTGCTGCTGCTGCTCTCGCTCGTCGCGCACGCGGATCTCGCCCCACCCCCCCACTACGTGGAGACGTGCACGGTGGAGCGGCAGGGAAGCACCGGACGGGACTGCCGAAAGTGCAGCGCCTACCACGGAGGCCGCGCGGACTGCGAGGCGCTCGAGGCCGAGGGCT
>CAYQSE010000408.1:0-2663 GCA_964419905.1 uncultured Enterobacteriaceae bacterium | reverse complement strand
AGCCAAGATGTGTAGGATCGACAGGCGAGACGCCCGCCCCACGTGATCTCGAGCCGCATGCGAGATGTGTGGGATCATGAGGCGTCTCGCCCCACGTGATCTCGAGCCGCATTCGAGATCACGTGGGATCATGAGCCTACGGGGGGTCGGGGAGCGCGGCGCCAGAACACCAGGAGCAGCGAAAGCAGCGCCGCCCACGGCGACACGCCGCCCACCGTCGCGCACGCGGCGACGTCGTTCGTGCTGCTCACGCGCAGGTCCGTCCCCCGCACGCTCGCGGTCGCCGCGACGGCGCCGAACGTCGCGGTCGCGGCGCGGGCCGCGCCGCCGTTCCAGGTATACGACAGCAGGTCACCGGCACCGTCGAGCGCGGCCCCATCGCCGTCCCACGTCGGGGCCACGCCGAACACCTCGGTGTCGTCAGCGCGCGTCGCGACCGACAGGCAGTACAGCCCGTCGCCAGCGTTCGCCTCGCTGTCGTCCATGCAGATCAGCGCGAGCGCCGCGACAGTATCCGCTACGACCGCGTCCACTTCCGCTTCGATCGGACCCCCAGCGTAGGGGATCGACAGCGTCCATGCGCCGGCCTCGCCAGGGCTCAGCGCGAGCACGTCGTGCACCCCGCTCGCCCGGTACGTGCTGGACTCGACGGTCAGGCCGGCGGGCGACGCGGGGGGCCGATGGATCGCGCCGGAGAGACGGTCCGCGCCGTCGAACGGATGCACCTCCACCTCGGCCCGCCCGCCGACGACGACGGTTGGGGTGGCGACGGGCGCCTCGTCGTCGCGCACGAGGCGCGACACGGGGTGCAGCGACACGCGGTCGGGATCGCCGACACGGACGTCGAACGCCATCCGCTGACGCCCGCGCCCGTCGCGCACCGACACCGCGGCCGTGCCCGGGCCGACCGCCTGGACCTCGGCGAACCGCCGCTCCTCGTCGTCCGGGTCGTCCTGGGTCGAACCGACCGAGAGCACGCCCGCGTCGTCCGACGCGAGCGACAGGTCGGCGATCTGGTCGGCGCGCCCGACGATCGCCAGCTGGAACGCGGCCTCCCGCAGGTACGGGCTGGTGATCCGGTTCTGGCCGTAGTCCCCGAACAGGGTCAGGTCGAAGCTGGACGAGAAGCTGTCGTCCACGCGAAACCCCGGACCACACCCGGCGAGCAGGACGAGCGCGAGGGCTGGGCGCATGTTCACCTCCTGCCAGGTTGTAGCTGCATTCCCTGCGCGGGACACTTACCGTCGCTGACGCCCGGCGCGCCTACCGCTACGCCTCCTCGGACCCCTTGCGGAACCGGTCGCGCACGCGCGCCCACAGTCGGGTGACCCACTTCGGCAGCGCGCTCTCGTCGTCAGGCACGTGAAGTGGCTCCCCGAGGTACTCGCGCGCGTAGATCGTGTACGCGGCCAGGAAGAACGCGACGATGAGCGGACCGACCAGCGCGCCCGGCACGCCGAACCAGCCGAGCCCCCCGAACACCGCGAGGAAGATGAGCAGGGGGTGGATGCGCGTGTTGCCGCGCAGCACCAACGGCTTCACGATGTTGTCGACGCTGCCGGTGAACACCATGTTCCACACCGCGACGAACAGGCCCCAGCCCCAGCCATACGTCGCGGTGACGTAGAGCGCGGCGGGGATCCACACGATCGCGGTGCCCACGAGCGGGATGAAGCTGAACACGCCGGACAGGATGGCGAGGAACACCACGCTCTCGAGGCCCACGATGGCGTAGCCCAGGCCCGCGACGCCCCCCATCACCACCGCGGTGATCAACGTCGCGATCACCATGTTGTTCGCGAGCTCCTTGAACACGCTGAACAGCTTGCGCTCGTAGTCGTCGTCCATCGGGGAGAGGTGATGGACGACGCGCAGCGCGCGCGGGCCCTCGAGGTAGAGCGTGAACAGCGCGAACAGAAATATCGCCGCGTCGAGCGCGAGGCCCACGACCTCGTTGACGATCCGCGGCAGCGCCCCGCCGACCGCGCCCGCGATCGTGGTCACCGCGGTGCTGATCCAGGTCGCGACGGTCTCCACCATGCGATCGGGATCCGGCAGATACTCGGCGGGGACCCACTGCGTCGCGAAGTCGTGTGCGCGGTCGAACGGGCTGGCGTCGTCCGCGAGCAGCGTCTGCAGGGTTCCGTCGAGGCGCCCCTCCTCGGCGAACCGCGCGGCGTCCGTGAAGAACACGCTCGCCTCGCGGACGAAGAGCCACGCCACGAAGGTGAGCGGCCCGAACACCACGAGGAACAGGACGAGCATCGTCAGCCCGGCGGCGAGCGTCCGCCTGCCCTTCACGCGCGCCTCGATGCGCACGAAGAGCGGCCACGTCACCGTGGCCGTGACCACGGCGAACAGCAGCACGTAGAGGTAGGACGAGAACAGGAAGCCCACCGCGAGCGTGGTCATCCCCAAGAACAGGAAGAACCAGCGATCCCGGGTCTGCTTGTCCCAGAAGTCGTCCGCCGGGGGCTCGCTCTGACTGTCGTGCTCTGGCATCGCGCCCTCCCCTCTGTGATCGCAATCATCGCGTCACCCGGCGCGCACGTCCACGCTCGTTACCGCACGAGGAAGCTCGCGGAGAGGCGGTCGGCCCGGACGGCCCACCCACGTCCACAAATCCCCCCGCCCCAACAAAAAAGCCCGGGGGCGGCCGGCCC
>CAYQSE010000407.1:0-2669 GCA_964419905.1 uncultured Enterobacteriaceae bacterium | reverse complement strand
GAGATCTCAGCTTCAACCTCCCTGTAGATCGCCACCCTTGCCAGCCGGGCCCCCGGGATAAGGCACTCCACGTCCCGCTCGAACCCCGACGTGCCGGGCCACACGACGTCCCACGACGACAGCCCGTCCCCGTGGCACCGCGTCCCGCGAACCTCGACGGTCTGTGGGAGCGTCCCGACGGCTGGCAAAGCGCCGTTCCCAAAGGCAACATCCAGACCGTGCGCCGCCTGCTCCCGACCGACGTCACGTGCAACCTGAAGTGGTGACCCCCTAAGCCACCTCCCGCTCGAAGCACACCTCCCGGTGCCACGCCAGCGCCTCGCGACTCGGCCGCAGCGACGCCTCCCCCGGCACGAACAGCCGCTTCCCCTCGTACTCCCGGTAGCGCCGCCCGTTGTTCCACCGCTCCTGGAGCAGGCTCGAGACCCGCAGCCGGTACACGTCGTCCTTGTCCTCGACGCAGACCAGCCCGCGATCGAAGAGGGTGTGGAACTCCTGCGTGAGCAGCAGCCCGTTCTGCACGTGGTTGCTCGCGGGCCCGAGGTAGGGCTGGATGTGCGCCGCGTCGAGGACCGGCTCGGTGTGCTCGCCGGTGATCGCGCACTGCCCCTCGTAGGCCTTGAGCAGACGCGCGCGGAACGTCCCCTGCCCCTCGCGGCGGACCTGCTCGGCGAGCACCCGGCGGCGGCCATCGACCGCGACCAGCCGGTAGGCGTCGTCGAGGTCCGCCGGTCGCGCGACCGCGTCGCGTCGGACCTCGGCCATGAGCAGCGCGACGTGCGCGGGGTTGGCGTCGGTGCGCCCACGCTGCACGCCCGAGCTCGCGTAGTCGCGCTCGGTCCCCCACGGGATCCACCGAGGCTCGGGCCAGAACGTCGCGTCGCGCAAGATCATCGTCCCGAGCCGCTCGCGCCAGGACGCCGGCGTCAGGCGTCCGAGGATCCGCGCGAACTCCGAGAACGTGTCCGCGCCGTTCTTCGGCCCGAACAGCTGCCACGCGAGGTGGACGTCGATGGTGTCGAGGTGCGCGGCGAAGAAGCCGTAGCCCGCGATCATGCGGTGTCCGTAGCCGTGCCCCGGGCCGCGCCCCTTCCCGAGGCGGAAGAACACAGGCTCGCCCAACGCGAACGCCTTGATCGCCTTCGGGCTCCGCGGCGACCAGAAGTTCACCTCGTCCACGCGGACCGGCCCCCCGGGCGTCGGCGTCGCGAGTCGACTCAGGTTGTCGAACCACTCGCGATCGGTGTGGGCGACGAAGACGGTGTCGGGATTCATCCACCTGCCCTGGGTACGGCCCCGAGTCTACCAGCCTCCCGATGCCTCCAGTGCCCGCAGCCACGCACCGAGTTCCTCGTCGTTCACCACCGACGCCAACCGGCACCTCGTGCAGCGGCCGCAGCAGCACCGCCCCGCCGAAGCGCCACCCGATCACCATCCGGGTGTCGAACGCCAGCGTCACGGCACCGAACCGCGCGCGCAGGTCGCTCGCCTTCCCGCCCTGCATCGTTCGCCCGCCGACAGGGATCCGGCACGACACGGGGTGGATGAAATTTTCTGGAGCGCCGCGTTGGAAGCGGACAGTTTTTGGTCGGGTGCCATCATACGGTGTTGGGCATGAGCGCTTCGCACCCCATGACGAGCCTCGTCTCGCGCCCGACCGTCGACGCCGCGCTACGCGGAATCGACTTCGTGCCCGGCCGCGCGCGGGACGTGCTTGACGGGCTGGTTGAGCTGGCTCGACAGGACGGTGCGCTCGCGCTGCGGCTCGGGATGGTCCTCGCGTGGGTCAAGCGGCAGGATCTCACCGTGCTCGGGTACGCTTCGTTCACCGCGTTCTGCCGCGAGCGCGTGGGGTGGACGAACTCTTGGATGCGCGACGTGGTCCGCCTGGTCGAGAGCCCGCTCGATCTGTTGAAGGCCGCCGTGTGCCGCGACCTGCTGCCGCTGCGGGTGGCGGTGAAGGCGCCCGGGCGCGTGGCGGCGGCGAATCAGGCCGCGTGGCTTCTCGATCCCACCTTCGAAGAGCGCCCGCCCACCCCGCTCGAGCGCTTCGACGGCGACGACGCCGAGGTGATCGACCGCGCGCGGCGCGTGGCGCGGCTGTGCCTGGGGCGATCGGCGTCGCTCCGCGAGCTCGACGCGTACGTGCTGAAGTGCTTCGCAGAGCGCATCCCGGAGTCGGAGATCCTCGCCGCAGCACGAGAGCGCCCCGCGCGGCCGACGTTCGAGGCGGTCGACTGGGGCTGGTGCGAAGACGGGTCGCCCGCCGAGGCGCTGCTCGGGGCGTGGGAAGAGCCCGCGTCGGTGGCCGACGCGGTGGCGCAGATCGCGGCGATCGAGGCCGTGCGGCGGGGGCGTGCAGCGGTGCTCGCGCGCACGTGGGCGGTGGCCGATCACCACGCGCTGTGGTCGCTCGCGGGCTTCGACTCGGGCTGGGACTTCGCGAAGGAGGTGCTCGGGTGGTCGCGCCGCACCACGCAGCGCAACCGACGGATCGGGTGGGCCTTGGAGTGGTTCCCGGCGCTCGACGACGCGGTGGCCGAGGGCCTCGACGTGGGCGCGCTGGCGCTGTTGGCCGGCGTGGTGGGGCCGCACACGGTCGAGAGGTGGGTGGCCGTCGCGCGGCGCATCGGTCGGGTGGAGCTGGCGAAGGCGGTGCGCGCGGCGAC
>CAYQSE010000406.1:0-2701 GCA_964419905.1 uncultured Enterobacteriaceae bacterium | reverse complement strand
CGGATCGAGGGGGCGGCGGTGCTGTGGGCCGAGGGGCGCGTCGCGGCTGCCCTGACGATGGGGCTGATGCCGATCGCGTTCGCGGGCGTCGTGTACTTCAACGCGGCCTACTGGTGGCGGAAGGCGGAGCTCGGCGCGACGCCGCGGTTCGGGTGGCTCGCGCTCTCGGGCGGCGTCAGCGCGCTGCTCGCCCTCGGTGCCGCGGCGGGCCACGCGGCGCGCGACACCGGCGGGACGGCTGCGCTCTCCGACGACGTGAGCGTCGTCCTGATCACCGTGGACGGGCTGGCTCGCGACGCCGTGTTCGGCGCAGCAGGCTGGGATCTGCCGGCCGACGCGCTGCGCTACCTGGACGTGGTCACCCCGCTCCCTGCGTCGCGTCCCGCGAACGCCACCGCCCTGACCGGGCTCCACCCGCTGCGTCACCGGGTGCTCGACGACGGCGGCGCGCTGCCGCGCGGGCAGGGCACGCTCGCGACCGCGTTCGAGGCGGAGGGCTACGCGACCGGTGCGTTCGTGTCACGCGTCGCGGTCGGCGCCGACAGCGGGCTGCACCAGGGCTTCAGGACCTTCGACGATGCGCTGCGTCCGGGGCTGCCTGGCATGTGGCGGCTCTCTCTCCTGCGCCGGCTCGGTGGTGGGATCGACGCGCGCCGGCCAGCCTCCGTCACCACCGACCGCGCGCTCGCGTGGCTGGCACGCCACCGCGGCGTGCCGTTCTTCTTGTGGGTCCACTACGAAGCCGACGGGGGCGACGTCGCCGCCGAGGTGGCGCGCGTCGACGCCGCGCTCGTCGACGCGGGGCTCGCGGAGGTCACCGGTCGGGTCGTGGTCGGCACCTACGGCACCGGGGCGGCGCTGACCGACGCCGCGGTCCGCGTGCCGCTGGTGATCCGCGCGCCGGGCCTCGCCGCGGTCTTGCGCGAGGTCGACATCCAGGTGCGGCTGATGGACATCGCCCCCACCGTGCTCGCGCTCGCCGAACTCGACCCGCCGTTCGCCGTCGAGGGCGTGGAGTTGCTCGGCTACGCGATGCGCACCCGCCGCGCGCCGATGTGGTGCGCGCTCGTCGGGCCGGAGCCGCACGACTGGCCGGTGATCGGGATGCGCAACAACGGGGTGAAGTACCTGCGCGACCTGCGCACCGGCGTCGAGCGCCTGTACGATCTCGGGGCCGATCCGGGCGAGCAGCGCGACCTGTCCGAGGCGCAGCGTGAGACGCTGGCGCGTGCGCGCGAGCTGGTCGCGTCGGAGGCGTCCGCGCTGCGCGGGCAGCTTGGGGAGGATCCATGAGGCGGTTCACGGTGCTCGCGCTGAACAAGGAGCTCGGCAGCCTGATCGCCGCCCGCTACGCGGCGATCGAGGTCGAGGGCGAGATCGCCCAGCTCCAGGTGCCCGCGTCGGGTCACGCTTACTTCACGCTGCGCGACAGCGCGGATGGCGCGCGAAAGCAGTCCTCCCAGCTTGCTTGCGTCGCGTGGGCCGACACGTGGCGTCGGCTCTCCGTCCGCCCCAAGCAGGGCGACAAGGTCGTGTGTCGCGGGAAGCTGTCGGTCTACGAGGATCGCGGCGTCTACCAGCTCTACGTGAACGACATCCAGCCGGCGGGCCAGGGCGACCTGCAGCGCCAGATCGCCGAGCGCATCGCCCGCCTGTCGGCCGACGGCCTCCTCGATCCGGGTCGCAAGCGACCCCTGCCCAGCCACCCCGCCGTCGTCGGCGTCGCCACCTCACTCACCGGCGCCGCCCTCCAGGACTTCCTCAAGGTCAGCCGCCACCGCTACCCCGCGGCCCGCATCCTCGTCGCGGGCTGTCTGGTACAGGGCGACACCGCGCCCGCCTCGGTGATCCGCGCGCTCGATCTCCTCGAGGAGGAGGGCAGCGCGGACGTCCTCGTCGTCACCCGCGGCGGCGGCTCGAAGGAGGACCTCCTCGCCTTCCAGGACGAGCAGCTCGCGCGCCGGATCGCGGCGTGCCGCGTGCCCGTCGTCTCCGCCGTCGGGCATCAGGTCGACACCACCATCGCCGACCTCGTCGCCGACGCCGTCGCGCCCACCCCCACCGCCGCCGCGATGCTCGTGCTGCCCGACGGTCCGGCCATGCGCCAGCGCGTCGACGAGACCCTGCTCGCCCTCGACCGCGCCGTCGCTCGCGCGCTCCGCCATCGCCGCGAGCGCGTCGACGCCCTCACCGAGCGCCTGCGCCACCCCCGCGAGCGCATCGCCGAGGCCCAGCGGCGCCGCGTCGAGCTGCGCCGCCGCCTCGACGCCGCCGTCGCCCGCAACCTCAGCAGCCACGCGCGCGCCCTCTCCCTCGTCACCCCGCGCCTCACCCCCGCCGCCCGCAACACCCTCACCGCGTCCGCCCGCCGCCTCGCCGCCGCCGAGGGCCGCCTCCTCGCCCTCTCCCCGCGCGCCGTCCTCGGCCGCGGCTACGCCATCGTCCGTGGCCCCACGGGCGTCGTCACCGATCCCGCCCAGGTCGCCGACGGCGACGCCCTCGCCGTCGAGGTCGCCCACGGCACCCTCGACGCCGTCGTCCGCGCCCGCTGACAGCCCGCGCCCTCGCGCGGACACCCCGAACCGGCTGGGTTCGACGCGTCTTCGCCCAGGCAGAGGCGGCCGGCCGAGACGGCCGGCCCACGATCCGACAGCGTTCGACGCGAGCCGGAGCCGGCGCGCGGCGCAGGCGCTCGTTCCGA
>CAYQSE010000405.1:0-2747 GCA_964419905.1 uncultured Enterobacteriaceae bacterium | reverse complement strand
ACCCGCCTTCATCCGGACTTCTTGGAGAAGTGATCAATCGACAGGCGTCCCGCCCGCCCGTCCTGACGGGAAGCCCGGAATGCCCATCAGACCAGCGTAGTTGGCGAAGCGAGCAGCGCAGTTCTTCACGGGCGGGCGGGACGCCCGCCCCACGTTCTTAGATCCCCGTAAACCAGGCTTCATTCGGACTTCTTGGAGGAGTGATCAATCGACGGCCGGGACGGCCGGCCCACGTCCCGGCGGCCAGGGTTCTGTCTGGTGCAGCGTGCGAATTCCTGCGCTTGGGCGCTACAGGTGCACGGACTCGCCGCGCGCCACGGCGACGGCCTCGTAGACGGCCTCGCTGAGCGTCGGATGCGCGTGGGTGGTGCCGGCGAGGACGGCGGCGGTGGCCTCGGCGGTGCGCGCGAGCACCAGCTCCGCGATGAGCTCGGTGGCGTCGGCGCCGACGATGTGGGCGCCGAGGACCTCACCGTACTTCGCGTCGAGCACGACCTTCACGAAGCCCTCGCCGTGGCCCGCGCCGACCGCCTTGCCGTTGGCGGCGAACGGGAACTTGCCCACCTGGACGTCGTGGCCCTGCTCCTTGGCGCGGGCCTCGGTGAGGCCGAACGAGGCCACCTGCGGCTGGCAGTAGGTGCACGACGGCATCGCGCCGTAGTCGACGTCGGGGGCGTGGTGGCCGGCGATGCGCTCGACGCAGACGTGTGCCTGGCGCGTGGCGGTGTGCGCGAGCGCCGGGCCGAGGCTGCACACGTCGCCGACCGCGTAGAAGCCCTTCGCGCTGGTGGCGTAGCTCGCGTCCACGCGGATCAGGCCGCGCTCGAGCGCGATGCCCACGGTGTCGAGCCCCAGGCCCTCGGTGTTCGGGGTGACGCCGAGCGCGAGCAGGGTGGTGTGCGCGCGCAGCTCGGTGCCGTCGGCGAGCCGCGTGACGGTCTCGTCGCCGTCGCGGCGCACGCTCTCGACCCGCTGCCCGAGGTGGAACGCCACGCCCCGCTTGCGCATCGCCTTGCGCACGACCGCGGCGCACTCGGGGTCCTCGAGGGGCAGCACCTCCGGCAGCGCCTCGACGACGTGGACCTCGGCGCCCATCGCGCGCCAGAAGTACGCGAACTCCATGCCGATCGCGCCCGCGCCGAGGATGGTGACCGAGGGCGGCAGCGCGGTGGCGACGATCGCCTCGCGGTAGGTGAGGATGCGCTCGCCGTCGGGCTCGATGCCGGGGAAGTGCTTCGCGCGACCGCCGGTGGCGATCACGACGTGCTTCGCGCGGATCTCGACCACGCCGTCGGCGCCGTCTACGCGCACCGCGCCCGGCCCGGTGATCGTCGCCGTGCCCTTGAGGTGCGTGACGCCGTACTTCTTGAACAGCGAGCCGACGCCCTTCTCGAACTTCTGGCTCACGGTGCGGGAGCGCGCGACCACCTTGGCGTAGTCGATCGCGACCTCGCCGGTGCCCACGCCCCAGTCCGCCGCGTCCTCGCGCACCTGGTTGACCAGCTCGGCGGTCTTGAGCAGCGCCTTGGACGGGATGCACCCCCAGTTCAGGCACACGCCGCCGAGCTTCTCCTTCTCGACGCACGCGGTCTTCAGCCCGAGCTGGCTGCCGCGGATCGCCGCGGGGTAGCCGCCCGGCCCGGCGCCGATCACCAGCAGGTCGTAGGTCGCCTCGGACATCGCGCCTCCCTTCAAACGAGCAACAGGAACGGGTTCTCGACGTAGCGGCGCAGCACCTGCAGGAAGCGCGCGCCGACCGCGCCGTCGATCACGCGGTGGTCGCACGTCATCGTCGCCTTCATCCGCCAGCCGACCGCGAGCGCGCCGTCGACCACGACCGGCACCTGGCTCATCGCGCCGACCGCGAGGATGCCGACCTCGGGCGGGTTGATGATCGCGGTGAACTCCTCGATGCCCATCATCCCGAGGTTGCTGATCGTGAATGTCGCGCCGGTGTACTCGTCCTCGGCGAGCTTCCCGTCGCGGGCCCGCGCGGCGAGCGCGCGCGTGGCCTCGGCGATCTCGGCGAGCGTCTTGTGGTCGGCCCCGCGGATGACCGGCGTGATCAGCCCGTCGGGGAGCGCGACGGCCATGCCCACGTCGACGCGCCCGTGGCGGACGATCGCCTTGTCGGTCCACGACGCGTTCGCCTCGGGGAACTCGCGCAGCGCGCGCCCGGCGCACGCGATCAGCAGGTCGTTGTAGGAGATCTTCGCGTCGGGAAGCGCCTCTTTCAGCGCCTCTCGCACCACCACCATCCGCGTCATGTCGAACACGACGGTGAGGTAGAAGGTGGGGATCTCCTGGTGCGACTGGAGCAGCCGGCGCGCGATGGTCTTGCGCATCGGGCTGTTCCGCAGCGTCTGATCCTCGGGCGGCGTGACCGCCTGGGCGCCCGACCCGCGCGACGCCGCGGCCTCGACGTCGGCGCGCACGATGCGGCCGCCGGGCCCGCTACCCTGGAGGCGCGCGAGGTTCACACCGAGGTCCTCGGCGACGCGGCGCGCGAGCGGCGAGGCGGCGACCCGACCGGGGCGTGGCTGGGCGGCGCGGACGTCGCCGGGCGGCTCGAGGAACGACGTGGACAGCTTCTTGCCCATCCACGACCGCTCGACGCTCGCCACCTCGGGCGGCGGGGCAGGGGGCGCGGCCGCAGGCTTCGGGGCCTCGGGCGCTGGCGGCGACTGATGCTCGAACATTCCCCGGGGAATGTTGCGCGGGCCCCGGACGCGGACAGCGGCCGCCAT
>CAYQSE010000404.1:0-2762 GCA_964419905.1 uncultured Enterobacteriaceae bacterium | reverse complement strand
TCACTGGGCCCTCCCGCTCAGGAAGCGTTCCACCCAGGGGGTGGCGGGCGCCGAGCGCAGTTCGTCCGGCGTGCCGAGCTGCACGAGCTCGCCCTCGGACAGCAGCGCGACGCGATCACCAAGCAGGAACGCCTCGTCGAGATCGTGGCTGACGAGCACCACGGTCTTGGCGACGAGCTTCTCGAGTTCGAGGAACTCGCGCTGCAGCTCCGTGCGCGTGATCGGGTCGAGCGCCCCGAACGGCTCGTCCATCAGGAGGATCTCGGGGTCGAGGGCGAGCGCGCGCGCCACGCCCACGCGCTGACGCTGGCCGCCGGACAGCTCGCCCGGATGGCGATCACGGAACTCGTCCGGCGGCAGGTGGACGAGCTCAAGCAGCTCGTTGACCCGCCGATCAACGGCGGGCCGGCGCCAGCCTTCGATCTCGCAGAGCAGCCCCACGTTGCGCGCGATGGTCAGGTGGGGGAACAGGCCGCCGCTCTGCACGACATAGCCCATGCGTCGTCGCAGGCGCACCGGGTCGAGCGCCGCGGTGTCCTCGCCGCCCACCATGATGCGCCCCGACGAGAGCTCGATCAGCCGGTTGATCAGGCGCAGGGTCGTCGTCTTGCCGCAGCCGCTCGGTCCGAGCAGGGCGAGCGTCTCGCCCCGCTGGATCTCGAGGTCGAGCCCCTTCAACGCGTACACGGGCTCGCCCGACGCACGGGTGAACGTGCGGGAGGCCTGCTCCAGCCGAATCACACGGCGCCCTGCGCGTCATCGTCGCGCACCAGTTCGTTGAGGGAGAACCAGTGGCGCGTGTCGAACCACTGACGGGAGAGCCGGAGCCCGGCCATCCGCGCGAGCGTGGCAATCTGCGAGGGCTCGTACTTGCGTGAGATGCCGACCTGCACGGGCTGGCCGGGCTCGAGGTGCACCTCGAGTTCGAGCTTGCGGATCCACGTGTGCTGCGGCGCGGTCGGCGCGATGCGCAGGCTCATGCGGCGCGTGCGCAGCCCCTCGTAGGGGGCCTCGATCTCGTAGGTGGACGACAGCTCGAAGACCCGCGGGTCGAAGTCGGCGCCGAGGTGTTCGTTGATGCGGCGCAGCATGTGGACGAAGAACGAGCGGCACCACTCCTCTTCGTTGTAGGCGCGCTCGAGCACGCCCTCGTCCTTGTGCAGGTCGATGCCGACGACGAAGCGGTCGCCGGGATTGAGCCGCGTGCGGAGCCGGTCGAGGAACGCCACGGTGTCCGCAATGGTATCGAGATTCCCGATGGACGAGCCAAAGAAGAACACCAGCTTCGGCTCCCCGACGGGGAGGTTCGGGAGGATCTCCTCGAACAGGCCGTGGCGCGGCTCCACCTGGACGCGGTCGCCGAACAGCTGCCGCACCTCCGCGGTCGTGGACTTGAGGGCGCCGGGCGAGACGTCGATCGGGATGTAGCGTACCGCGTTGCCGCGCGCGACAGCGGCGCGGAGCACATGGCGGATCTTGCGCGCGGATCCACAGCCGAGTTCGACGATGAGCGGCTCGCCGCCGACGATCTCGGCGGCGTGATCGCGCAGGATCTCCTCTTCGCAGTCCGTCAGGTAGTAGCCGGGCGTCTGCGTATACCGCTCATAGAGCCGGGAGGCCGCCGAGTCCCAGATCCACGCGTGGTCGATCTTCTTCACCCAGTCGTCGCCGGTGAGCGCCTCGCGGATCGCCTCCTCGAAGCCGTCCTCCACCTCGGCCTCCACGTCGCCGGTGACGCGGTAGCACCACACCTGGAACATCGCCTCGGGATCCTTGTGCGGCAGGTAGGGCAGCGGATCGGTGCACTCGAGCAGCCGCCACGCGCCGCGCGCCTCGAGCGCCTCCATCCGGCTGCGCACGCCCATCGCGTCGGCGGCATGGAAGTCGGTGCGCAGTGTGAACGCGACGACACCGCCCGATCGCACGAGGCGGACGATCTCGTCGAGGGTCTCGGCCGGTGCCTGGCCGAAGGAGAACACGCCGACGAGCACCGCCGCGTCGAAACTGCCCGCGGCGAAGGCATCGAGCGGCACCGAGAGGTCGGCCACGGCCGTCTCGCGGTAGATCCCCTTGCCGCGCGCCACCTTCAGCATGTCGTCGCTCAGGTCCACGCCCACCAGGCGGCGGAAGCCGAGCGCATGGAGCGCCTCGCCGGCCGCGCCCGTCCCGGCCCC
This sequence comes from uncultured Enterobacteriaceae bacterium, assembly GCA_964419905.1. GTDB lineage: Bacteria > Myxococcota_A > UBA796 > UBA796 > JAFDJI01. The sequence continues at coordinate 588 of CAYQSE010000404.1, read as the reverse complement.
CGCGTCGAGCACTCGCGCCATGTCGTGGCGCGTCGTATGGCGCGCCAGCACCTCGGCGGTCAGCCGATGGCCGAAGAAGCCGACCTTCTCGTGGTCCTTGTCGTACGTGCTGGCCCAGTCGGCGTAGAGGCGCTGCAGATCGTCGCGGGTGCGCGCCTCGTAGGCGCGCTTCCAGATCGCGTCGAGGTGCGTGTCGGTGGGTTCGTCGACGGGGGTGTCCTGTGGCTGGCGCATGAGTCTCCCTGCGACGCGACGCACGCTCCCGGCGCCGGTAGGGGCGAGAGCGCGGCGCGCGTCCTGAAGTCGGTCCCGCCCGATTGGGGGCGGGTGGTCATCGGTGGCCGCGTGGCGGCCAGAGGCGGAGGCGGGCTGTGGCGCCGGCCGTGATCCGCAAGGCAGAAGGTGGCTCGTCACGCGCGGATGAGCCGGAGAAGCTGCGATCGAAACAGATCGGGCGCCGAGATGCAAGCCCATCCGTTCGGGGCCGGTAGAATGCTGGGGTGAAGACCCGCCCCAAGCATCCTGCCTTCAAGATCATCGCCGGCCTCTTCGTCGTGACTGGCCTCGGCTACCTCTTCGTCCAGACGC
>CAYQSE010000403.1:0-2801 GCA_964419905.1 uncultured Enterobacteriaceae bacterium | reverse complement strand
TGCCGCCGCTCTGGTCGAGCGCGGCGAGGAAGCCGTCCTGGAAGAGGACCTTGGTGAGATGCTGTTCGTTGGGCATGGCTGGTTCTTCCGTTGCTTGGGCGACGACGCCGCCGGGCTGCAGAGTGTCCTCGCTCGGGGCCGAACGATCAACGGGGCGGCGCGTCCCGACCGGCGCGGCGCCCTTTGGCCGGCACCCGACGTGCACTATGATTCGCCCTCGAGCACGGAGGCACCCATGGCGTTTGGAACGAAGAAGACCGGCCCGAAGAACGCGACCCCCCTCAGCAGCGCCGAGGAGAACCTGGTGCACTACGTGCTCCACGCTGGCCTCGCAGCCCAGGGGCAGCTGCAGAACCTGAAGAACCGCCTGAACGCCTCCGGCGAGAAGGAGCTCAAGGCCACGGTCAAGGCCGCCCAGGACTGCGGCGCCGGGAAGATCTCGTTCAGCGACTTCCAGCGGATCTGGCGCACCAACGTCGGGGTGAAGGCCTCGCTCCAGGCGACGGAGCTGTTCGCCGTCCACGCCAAGCGCTACCTGAACGGCCGGGACTGACAGCGCCGACAGCGCCGATCGTTTGACCTGAAGGGTCTCTCTTCCATGAGAAGGCCCTCCTCTGTCAACCCGTTACCTTTCGCCTCGTCTTCGACGTGAGGGCGATCGCGAGCGCAAGGGAGGGCCACCTTGGTGGCCCGTGCTCTCCTCCGTCCCGGACGCCCACTCGCCACGCTTCCATTCGCACTCTTGAGTGAGCTCGCTGGAGCTCGGTGCATGCTGGTGTCCGCCGAGGCCGGGCGCCCCAATCTTCGTGTCGGCCTCCAAGGCCAAGAGAGATCGCGGGGTCGCCCGGACTGGGCAGTGTGGGTCCGTCGGGAGGAGAGCGCGGCCACCGGCGTCCCGCCGAGGCGCTCTCGATGTTTCGTTACGCAGGCTGTGGGGAGCCTGTGGGCAGGCAGCGACGCCGGGGCCCCGGAGGGACCCGCTTGCGACTAGGTCCCGCAGGGGACTCGGCGGAGCGTCGGCTGTCCACAGGCTCCCCATGGCCGTCCTTCAGCTCAGCTCGCCACCGCGGACGGGCACGCCTCCGTGACCACCTCGCCGCGCTTCGTCGCGATCCGCAGCGGTTCGTAGTCGTCGCCCGTCACCCAGAGACGGTGCAGCAGGACGGCCAGCTTCCGCGCGACCGCCACGACCGCGCGCTTCTTGCCATTCTTGCCGCCACGCTCCGCGAGCTTGAGCCCCCACCGCCGCAGGTCGGAGTCGAACTTGGCCCCGAGCGGCCCGACGTTGTAGTGCGCGGCTTGGACGAGCAGCCGCCGCATGAACGAGTTCCCGGCTTTCGTGATCCGCAGCTGCGGCGAGCTCTCGCCGGACTCCTGCATGCGTGGGGTCAGACCGAGGTAGGACGCCAGGCGGCGGCTGCTGTCGAAGCGGCTTGGGTCGTCGACGGTCAGCACGAACGCCAGCGCGGTGAGGTTGCCCACGCCCGCGACCTGCGCGAGGCGCTGCGCCTCGGGGTACTTCTTCTCGGCGAGCTCGTCGATCTTCTTGTCGTACGTCTTCACCTCCTTCGCGACGGCCTCGAGGACGCGAAAGAGCGGCGCCAGCGCCGGCTTCTGGTCGTCGGGAACGTCGTCGAAGGCGTGGCGGTGGAAGCCGTGCGCGTCGCAGGACCTTACGCGCGCGCCCGCGCCCTTCACGGTGGTGCGGACGTGGTTGACGATCATCGTGCGCATCTGGACGACGAGGTCCCGACCCCGAAGGACCGTGAGGTCGGTGCGGGATTCCTTGCCGCGCGGCGTCACGGGAGAGAGCAACCGCACGCTCGCGCGACCGAGCTCCGCCAGGAGCTGAGCGTCCAGACGGTCGCTCTTGCGATCGCTCTGCGAGATCAGCTTGAGCTTGCGCGGATTCGCGACGAACACCTCGTGCCCCATCTCGACGAGCAGGTCGCGCACCCACGCGGATTGACCGCCGGCCTCGATGACGATGCGCGATCGCTCGTAGCCGCGAAACTTCGCGTCGATCGCGTCCGGGCGCATCGCGACGCGCCCCTCCTCGATGACCTCGCCGGTCCCGAAGTCTGCCGCAAACACCTGCGAGTGCTTGTCGCCGAGGTCGATGCCAATCACCACGCGTGGAGCCGCTACCGCCTTAGAATCCGCCACTGGCCAGCCTCCTTGGGCCTCAGAGCCCGCATTGTTGCGAGGACCCTATCGGGCACCTCGGACAGGAGGCTGGCCTTCTCATTCCATCTTCGTGGTGGGCCGCGTGCGGCCCTTCTTCGATCAGGGAAGAGCCACGAAGACTCAGATCAACTGGTGGCTGTGGTGAGCGTCACGGCTCGACGAGGGTCCGCACCTTCGCCGCGAGCGCGCTGAGCGAGAACGGCTTCTGCAGGAAGGCGCAGGCCGCGCCATCGTCGCTGCGCGGGCCGAGGACGTCCTCGCTGTAGCCGCTGATGAGCAGGATCGGCAGGTCGGGCCGTCGCCGGCGGAGCGCCGCGCGCAGCTCGAGGCCGCCCAGGCCGGGCATGACGAGGTCGAGCACGGCGCACACGATCACCGCGTCGTGCTCGGCGAAGAGCGCCATGGCCTCGACGTCGTCGGCGGCCGTGACGACCGTGAACCCCTGCGCCTCGAGCGCCGTGCGCCCCAGGCGCCGGAGCGCCTCCTCGTCGTCGACGAAGAGGACGGTGCCGTAGCCGCGCCACCCCTCCCTCGCCGACGACGCGCCGGGCCGGGTCCTCGGGAGCCGCTCGTGCGCCGGGAAATGCACCCTGAACGTGGTGCCCCGCCCGGGG
>CAYQSE010000402.1:0-2846 GCA_964419905.1 uncultured Enterobacteriaceae bacterium | reverse complement strand
CGGGCGACACGGGCGACACGGGCGACACGGGCGACACGGGCGACACGGGCGACACGGGCGACACCGGCGACACCGGCGACACCGGCGAGGTCCCCGAGCCCATCGGTGGCGATTGCGGATGTTCCTCCACGCGCGGCGCGCCGTGGACCGGGTTGATCGGGGGTGTGCTCCTGCTCGGTCTCAGGCGGAAGAACCGGCTGATCCGAGCGACCTGAGCCCGGCTTCACTCCGCTTGCGGCGACGGGCCCGCCGCGCGCCCCGACGACGGCGCGCGGGGGGCTCGACACATCCCGTCACACCTCGGCGCCCCGCTGGGAGCCTGGCCCCCGTATCTCTCGGGTGTAGCGCACTTCGCGCGCCATCTGCCTGGGAGGTCCACCATGCTCTCCGACTCTGACTCCGGCGTCTCCTGTCTGCACCTCGCGTGCCTGCTGCCGACCTTCGACGCCGCGTGGAGCGACGGGGTCATCCAGGGCCACGAGCGGGCGCTGATCTTGTCGTTGACCGAGGGCTCGGGCGTCTCGCTCGACGACCGGGCGGTGGCGAAGGTCGTGGGCTGGCTCGAGACCCCGCCCACCGCCGACGACAAGGTGCAGATCGCCGCGGCGCTGCGCGACGCCGACCTCGGCGTCGTGGCCGCCGACGACTGGGTCACCGACTGGGCGCGGGCGCTGATCCGGGCCGAGGTGGGCATCCTCGGGCTGGGGGGGCTGGTCGGCGAGGGGCGGCACGACCGCGGCGCCGATCCGGACGCGACGCTGTCGCTGCTGCGCGACCTGGCCCTGCAGCGCATCGACGCCGACACGGTGCACAAGCAGCTCGTGCCGCCGCAGTCGCACTCGATGTGGCCGCAGCCCTCGCCGTGGGGCCCCGGCTTGCCGCCCGCCGTGCTCGGCGTGCCGCAGACCGAGTACTTCGAGTACATGGCGACCGTCGTGCAGCGGTACTTCACGTCGCTGTCGGTCGAGTGGTGGGAGGTCCTGCAGTGGTCGACGACCACCACGCTCGCCCCGATGGACGACGCCACGCTGGCGCGGATCTTCTTCAGCGCGCCGTTCAGCCGGCTGCTGAGCCCCCTCGATCCCGCCGACCGGGTGCTGTTCGCCGACGCGCTGGCCGACGCGAGGCCCGGCACGACCCTGTACAAGATCGATCAGCACAACCTCGAGCGCGCCGAGGCGCTGCCTGGCATCGAGCTGCCCGGCACCGTCGGGTTGTTCGCGCTCGACGGCGACGGGCTCGTCCCCCTCGCGATCGCGGTGCGCGACCGCGTGTTTCGGCCCGTCGATGGCGAGTCCTGGGCCCGCGCCCGGTACTTCCTGATCGAGTGCTGCTCGGTGGCCATCGTGCTCGGCGCGCACCCGGCCCTGCACTTCCCGATGGACTCGGTGATCGGGGTGACCCGCGAGGTCGTGCCGAAGGACCACCCGATCGCCCGGCTGATCGAGGCCCACGGCTGGCTCCAGCTTCCGCTCAACCACGGCGTGATGTTCAACGCGAAGTCCGTGGCGCACAACCACCAGAACGAGATCTACACGCCGTTCCCGATCCGCCGCGACGACGTGTTCGAGGGGCTGGTGCCCGACCACTACGCGGGCATCGAGGGCAACAGCGCGTTCCCGGCCTATCGCTACCCGATGGCCGCGCCGGTGTTCCCTGGGCCCTACTGCGCGTTCCTGCGCCGGTACTACGACGTCGTGCTCGCGTTCTGCGCCGAGGTGGCCGCCGCCGTCGCGCCCGGGGACCCCGTCGTGGCGGCGTGGGGCGCGGCGCTGCACGACACGCTGCCGGGCTTCCCCTCGGCCGAAGACCTGAAGCAGCCCGACGTCCTGGCGCGCGCGCTGGCCGGGTTCGTGTTCACCGTCGCCGTGTGGCACTCGACCGAGCACCACACGTTCGGCGAGTGGCCGGTGAACCTGATCCCGCAGCGCCTGCGCGTGCCGGTCCCGGTGGGCGACGACGCGCCGATCCCCACCTCGGAGTGGACCCGCCCGGTCGATCTCGCGCGCCAGGAGATGGCCCGCCGCATGTTCTACGAGGCCCACACCGTGCGCTCCATCCTCGAGGCCGACTACCGCTTCGGCGACGCCGGGCTCGAGGAGGCCGCGGCGCGGTTCCGCGAGGCCCTGCGCGCGTGCGACCGCGACCAGCCGGTGCGGCTGATCCCGCTCGAGCGCATCGCGTGCAGCCTCCAGTTCTGACGCCGACGCGCCCGCGGGGCGCCCCGGGTGTGACGAGCACGCCGGGGACGAAGGTCGATGGCGTTCGAGGCGCCCTTTTCGACTGAGGAGGGCGAGGAGCCCAGAGGAGGGCGAGGAGATGTCACGCGGAGCGGAGGCGGCGTCCGACAGCGTTGTCGGGTCGGCGTTCGCGACCAGCAGCGCTTGAGCCCTTCGCTTGTTCTTCGGATCCACGACGACATGGCCCGACGCGGCGACGGTGTACCGCGGCAGCGCAGCGACCGTCGCGCCGCCTTCGTTGATGATCCCCCACACCTCGACGGGAGCTCGAGATCACGTGGGGCTGGCGTCTCACCCGCCCGTCCCGAGGGGAAGCCTGGAAGGATGATCGGACCAGCTTGGTCAGGGGGACGAACAGCGCGGTTCTTGCTGGGCGGGCGGGACGCCTGTCGATTGATCACATCTCGGCTGCGGCCCGAGATCATGTGGGGCGGGCGTCCCGCCTGTCGATTGATCACATCTCGGCTGCGGCCCGAGATCATGTGGGGCGGGCGTCCCGCCCGCCCGTCCTGACGGGAAGCCCATAATGCCTATTGAACCAACGTAGTTGCCGAAACGAGCAGCGCAGTTCTTCACGGGCGGGCGGGACGCCCGCCCCACGTTCCC
>CAYQSE010000401.1:2321-2858 GCA_964419905.1 uncultured Enterobacteriaceae bacterium | reverse complement strand
AGCCGCCAGCGCTCGGTGGCTGCGTCGCGGGATCGGAGCACCATCGAGGTCGTCCCCGTGATGGGCTCGGCGGTGACCAGATCGTCGCCCGGTGTCAGCGCGATCGGCCAGGTCATCACGCTGTCCCCCGAGAACGCCTGCCACGACTGGCCACGATCGTCGGAGTACACGGCGCGCGTCTCACCGATGTAGCAGACGCCGTCGAACCCGAACGCGCGCTCCACGGCGTGCCCGAACAGCCGCCCGCCCTGGGTCGCGAGCCGGGGGAAGAGCGAGGGCGGCGCGGCGCGCCCCCAGGGCTCGCCGTCGACGTCGGTGATCGGCGCCTCGCTGGGTCCGACGCGCCACGTCTCGCCGCGATCCTCGCTGATCAGCCGGGTGGCGTCCCCGCAGTCTCCGACCCCGCTGGCGAGCCACGCGCCCTGAACGGCGACGATGCCGTCGACGCGCCCGAGCTCGACGCCCCGCTCGGGGTCGCGGAGCGTCCCGGCGACCCGCCACGAGGCGCCCCCGTCCTCCGAGACGTGGATCTCGGCC
>CAYQSE010000401.1:0-2311 GCA_964419905.1 uncultured Enterobacteriaceae bacterium | reverse complement strand
TCCTCGCCCTGCTCCTTTGGGCCGCCCCCACGCTCGCGGCGGGGCCCGGCGACCCGCCCCGTCGCGCCCGCGGCCTCGCCGTCGTGGCCCCGGGCCGGGGCCGCGCCGGCTGCGACCACGAGGCGGTCCCCGTCGAGACGATGCAACGACGCGTCCCCACCCGTGAACGACCGCTCCCACGTCCACGCCGCGTCGCCCGGCGTGTAGCGGACGAGGTCGCGCCCGAAGGACAGCCCGAGCAGCGCACCGTCCGGGAGCGTCACCGGATCGACGGCGCGCCCCGGGCCGCCGGGCTCCCGCGGCGCGAGCACCTCGCGCCGGCCGTCCGCGGTGAGCACGACCACCCCGTTGGGCTGAGCGCTGGTGCCGAGCGCGACGTACACCTCTCCGCCGCGCACCACCCCTTGCGGCGGCCCGTGCCCGCGCGCGGCGAGGTCGTCCGTGTCGAGGTAGGTCTGCCAGCTGTCGCCCTGGTCGGCGGAGCGCAGGAAGTGGGCGTGGAGGTACAGGTGGCCGTCGTCGCCCACCTCCAGCTCGTCCCAGCGCGCCTCGGCCGGCGCGGCGGCGTGGATGGACGTCCACGACGCGCCGTCGTCGAGCGACCGGACCGTGTAGTGATTCTGCAGGACGTAGATCGCCCCGGTAGGGTCGACCTGAACCGGCCGCAGCGCCGCCACGCCCATGCCGCTCGGCTCGGGCAGCACCTGCCAGCTCTCGCCGCCGTCCTCGGAGCGGAGCAGGCCGTAGCGCAGCGCGGCGACGAGCGCGCCGTCCTCCGTCGCGTGCAGGGAGGGCAGGAAGCCCAGCGATCCGTCGCTCTCCCCGCGCAGCGGGAGGACGCCCGCCGTCTGCCAAGCGCTGTCGGGATCGCCGAGGTCGATGCGGTACAGCGTCGGCGCGACCGTTCCCGGCGACTCGTCGACCAGGTGGTACAGCACGTCGTCCGCGACGGCGTACCCGGCGAGCGGGATCGCGCGCGGAGAAGCCAGCCCGCGATCGACGCCCACTTCGAGGTCGTAGAACCGGAACTCCTCGGTGGAGAGCACCGCGACGACGGACGTATCGTCGACGAACCGCACGCCCGTGGCGGTCGTTCCCTGGCGATAGCGGCGCCACGTCTCGCGGCGATCGAGGCTCGCGAAGTCGGACGCGATCACCGTGTCGCCTCGGGCCCACAAGTGGTCGATCACGCGGAGCAGCCCGTCCCCCATGACCGGCGGTGCGACCACCTCGAACGGGAACACGTCGTGGGCGGTGTCTCCCGGGGGACGCTCCCCCGGACAGCCGCCGAGCACCCCCAGCGCAGCCCAAGCCAGACCCCACCGCGCCCCCGCACGCCACCGCCTCGACTCCGCCAACGAGCCCTCCATCACGATCCGGCCCACCCAGCGTACCCGAGGTGCAGCATGGAGGACAGCCGAGCCCCAAGGCGGGTGCGCGCACGGCCATCACAATGCGCGCGCATGTCGTCGCCCTGCGCGCGTATGCCGTCGCCCGACCCTCGAACGCGGACCCGATGCCATCGGGGTCGATGCCGAAACGCCTCGCGTGACGATCGGCGTGGGCCTACAGCATGTCGGTCATCGCGCCTCGGCCCTGGCACGAAGCGTGCGTTCCGCGACGTCACGGCCGGGGGGCCCCGTTGGGCCACCTCGACGTGATGTCGCGTCACACCACGGCACTTCACCGTTCACAAGGGGTCAGCATGTCACCCGAGCTGAAGGAGATCATCCGACGGGCCAACTGGAAGCGTGTCCTCATCTTGGCCGTCGCCGGCGGCGCCATGATGGGGCTCGGCTTGATCCTCGGTCCGCTGATCGTGGTGGTCGGCACGACCCCCATGATGACCCGAATCGTCGGGATGTTCGTGATGGGTGGTGGGCTGATCGCGATCGGCATCCCGTTCGTCGTCTGGGCAGCGTGCCAGGTCGTGGTCGGCTTCTCCGACAGAACCACCCAGAGGCTGGCAACGCCCATCGACAACGCCGTGGAGGTCTTCGCGGCCCTCCAGGACTACGCCCCCCGCGCCACCGTGGGTTGGTCGGAACATCTCCAGGCGCAGTTCAACGAGGAACCCGCAGCCCTGCGATCGGCATAGGAGCGGGGCGATCGCCCCAGCCCTGCCAGCGCCCCAAGCGGGCACGGTCATGGGCAAGGGAGGAGCACCGCGCGCTATGCGCGACGGACTCCTGGCGCGGCGTTGTACCCTGCGCCTCCACCCCTGGAGGCTCCACCATGTCACGCCGCCACCCCGACGTCGTCCACCTCAGCGAGGTCGAACCCCGCGTGCTCGACCACGGCAGCCGCTTCG
>CAYQSE010000400.1:0-2903 GCA_964419905.1 uncultured Enterobacteriaceae bacterium | reverse complement strand
CATGATCTCGGGCCGCAGCCAAGATGTGTAGGATCGACAGGCGTCCCGCCCGCCCAGGGTTCGGCGGAATCCCAACGCTCGTCTCGTGCACCCCTTCTCCCCGCCCTCCTCTGGACTCCTCGCCCTCCTCAGTTCGAAACGGAAGCCGCGACGCGCCCGAGACACCCCGGGTAGCCGTAAAGTAGCCCAGCAATCGATGCCGCCCACGCCTCACGTGCAAGGAGGGGAACCCGCCACCGGGTACGCTGTCGGGGTGCGTATGTGGCCGCTGCTGATCGCGTTCGGGTGCCATGCCCCGATCCCACCCACCGTCCCCGACGGCGCGCTCGCGCTGCCGGGAACGCCGCGCTGGCCCGAGCGCACCGCGACCCTCGCACCGCTCGACCTCACGGCGCCGCCGACGTTCGGGGTGCGCAAGGTGGCGATCGATCCCGGCCACGGCACGGGCGAGAACACCGGCGCTGCCACGGTGGCGTGCGGCTACGAGGCCGACGCGATGCTCGAGCTCGGCCTGGATCTCGCCGACCGGCTGCGCGAGACAGGTCACTTCGAGGTCCTGCTCACCCGCGAGACCGCGGTCGGCCCCTCCTACAAGGCGCGCGCCGCGGCGGCCGACGCGTGGGGCGCCGAGGCGCTGATCAGCCTGCACCTCGACGCGCGCGGCGCCGCGTGGTCGTGGGAGACACCGCAAGGGGCCTGCCGGCGCAACGACGACGTGCCCGGCTACGCGGTGCTCGTCGCCGACAAGGGCGAGGCCCCGCTGCTGAACCAGCGCGTGGGGCTCGCCCGCGCGCTCTCGGCCGCGATGTCCGCCACCGGGTTCGGCGTCTACCACGGGCTCGACTACGGCGGGCTGTACGACCGCGACCCGATGCCCGGCGTCTACCTCGACCGCCGCGTCCTGTTCATGCTCCGCCGGCCGACCATGCCGTCCGTCATCCTCGAGACGCACCACGGTCTCGACTACGAAGAGCACACACGGTGGGCCGAGCCCCGCACCCGCGAGGCGTTCGCTGCGGCCGTCGCCGCCGGGCTGATCCAGGCGCTCTCCGAGGCACACTGAGCGTCGACGCCCGCCCCCTCGCGCAATACAACGGTCGCTTACGACAAGGGGCCTCCGATGAGCTACGACGCGCTGTTCAACCCGACCGACGAGCACCGGATGCTCCGCGAGATGGTCGCCGAGTTCACCCGCAACGAGGTCGAGCCGCAGGCCGCCCGCCACGACGAGCTGGGCAAGCTCAACCTCGACCTGATGCGCCAGATGGGCGAGCTCGGGCTGCTCGGCGTCACCGTCCCCGAGGCGTGGGGCGGCGCGGGCATGGACGCGGTGGCCGCCGTCATCGTGCACCACGAGCTGTCCAAGTCCGATCCGGGCTTCTGCCTCGCCTACCTCGCGCACGCGATGTTGTTCGTGAACAACTTCTTCTGGTGCTCGAACGACGACCAGAAGCGCAAGTACCTGCCCAACGTCCTCTCGGGCGAGTGGGTCGCCGGCATGGGCATGACCGAGCCGGGTGCCGGCACCGACGTGCTCGGGATGAAGACCACCGCCGTGCGCGACGGCGACCACTACGTGCTCAACGGCACGAAGACCTACATCACGAACGCCTGCGAGGGCTTCTGCTTCCAGGTCTACGCGAAGGTCGGCGAGCGGGTCACCGCGTTCATCGTCGACCGCGACTGCCCCGGGTTCACGACCTCCGAAAAGATCGACAAGCTCGGGATGCGCGGCTCGACGATGGGCGAGCTCATCTTCACCGACTGCCGCGTGCCGGTCGCGAACCGCCTCGGCGAAGAGGGCGGCGGACTCGAACACATGATGCGCAACCTCGAGATCGAGCGGCTGACGCTCGCGGCGATGAGCGTCGGCATCGCCGATCGCTGCCTCGACATCATGATCCGCCACGGCCAGGAGCGCGTCGCGTTCGGGCAGCCGATCAACCGCTTCGGCCAGATCCAGCGCTACATCGGCGAGGGCTACGCGGCGACCGAGGCGGCGAAGTGCCTCGTCTACAACGTCGCGCGCGAGGTGGGCCCCGACCTGCGCAACCGCATCGGCTCGGACGCGGCCAAGCTGTTCGCGGGTCCGGTCGGCAAGATGGTCGCCGACTACGCGATGCAGGTGATGGGCGGCAGCGGCTACTGCCGCGAGTACCCGGTGGAGCGCCTGTGGCGGGACGCGAAGCTGATCGAGATCGGCGGCGGCACGCTCGAGTCGCACCAGAAGAACCTCACGAAGGACCTGAGCCGGCGCTACGCGCTGTGAGCACGATCGCGCGGGTGTTGGTCACCCGCGCCGCGGAAGACGCCGCGGCGCTCTCGGACGCGCTGCGCGCGCTGGGTGTCGAGCCGGTGGAGGTGGCCCTGCTGCACAAGGAGGGCCTCCCCGGCGCGCTGCGCGGCGTGCCGGGCCCGTTCGACTGGCTGGTGCTGACGAGCCCCGGCGCGGTCACCGCGGTGGCCGACGCGCTCGCGGGCGGATGGACGCCCCCACCCCAGGTCGCTGCGGTCGGACCGGGCACCGCGGCGCGCGCCGAGGCCCTCGGGCTGCACGTCGCGCTGGTCCCCGACACCCACACCGGCCAGGCGCTCGCCGAGGCCCTCGGCGGACTGACCGGCGGGCGCATCCTCTACCCCCGCGGCGAGGAGATCACGCCGGGCACGCTCGAGGCGCTGCGCGCGACCACGCACGAGGTCGTCGAGGTCGTCGTGTACCGGAACGCCGCGCCACCCGATCTGCCCGAGCGCCTGCGCGCCGCCGGGCCGGTCGACGCCGCGACGCTGATGTCGGGCTCGGCCGCGCGCCGCCTGGCCGCCGCGCTGTCGGAGGCGGGATTGCCCCCGATGCCGGCGCTCGCGATCGGCCCCAGCACCGCGCGCGCGGCGCGCGAGGTCGGCCT
>CAYQSE010000399.1:0-2906 GCA_964419905.1 uncultured Enterobacteriaceae bacterium | reverse complement strand
CCACGTGATCTCGGGCCGCAGCCGAGATGTGATGGATCCTGAGGCGTCCCGCCCGCCCTGCCGGATCTCGAGCCCCCGCCGAGATGTGGTGGATCGCGCGTCTTGCGCTCGCCTGCGGGGCCTGAGTCGGTGAGGCTCTGTCCTGAGCCGAGGCGGAAGCGCTCGGCTGGTCGTCACGCGATGAGCGTGGTGATCCGGTCGGCCAGCGTGGGGTCCTCCAGTGGATCCCAGCCGGGCGCGGTGGTGCGCAGCAGGTGGTCCGCGACGCGTGCCGAGAGCGGATCGGCGCCCGGGTGTGCGGCCTCTGCCCGCAGCGCCGCGGCCTGGGCGATCGGGCGTAACCGGTCGATCACGTCTCGGATCTGCAGCGAGGCGGTCGGCTCGCCCGCGGCGATCACCCGGTTCCACAGCGCGCGGAGCGCGTCGAGGCGCGCGTCGGGTCCGGCGAGCTCCGCGAGGTGGTCGAACATCGACTCGTGGAGCCCGAGGCGCTGGCTGTCGCGCAGCGCCTGCGCGCACAGCACGTTGTGCGACCCCTCCCACGCCTCGGTCACGATGCTGTCGCGCAACAGGCGCGGGAGCACGGTGAACTCCTCGATCGCACCGTTGCCGCCGAAGATCTCGATCGCGTCCCTGACCGCAGACGTCGCCTGCAGCGACGTCCAGTACTTGTTCAGGTTCACGAGCATCCGGAACGCGGCCTGGTCGGACTCGGACGCGCCGCCCACCGCGATGCGGTCGGCGAGGGCGGCCAGCCGAAACGTCAGGCTGCGCGCGGCGTAGGCCTCCACCCGCAGCCCCGCGACGATCCGAGCGACCGCGGGAAACGCGAGGATCGGGCGTCCGAACGCGAGGCGGTGTCGCGCGTAGCCGTCGGCCTCTCGCCAGGCGCGCTGCAGGATCCCGCAGCTCGCGAACGCGTTGTAGAGCCGCGAGGTGTTCAGCACGATCGACACGACCTTGTGGAAGTCGCCGACCGGCCAGCCGATCGCGTCCTGGAAGTCGACCTCGGCCGAGGCCATCGAGCGGGTGCCGAGCTTGTACTTGAGGCGACGGATCGCGAACCCGTTCACCGCGCCGTCCTCGCGCGTGCGCGGGACGACGAACGCGCCGAGCCCGCGGGTGCCGGCGGGCGCTCCCTCGGGGCGAGCGGTGACCAGGAAGAGCTGCGCGTCGATCACCGAGCAGAACCACTTCTCGCCGGTGAGGCGCCACGAGCCGTCGGGCTCGGGGTGCGCGACGACCGCGTTCACGCCGACGTCGGAGCCGCCCTGGACCTCGGTGAGGAACTGGCTGCCGTGGAAGTGCGTGTCGTAGTCGGGATCGTAGAGCCGCTCGAGCCACGCGCCGTGATCCGCGTCGTCCGCCTGCAGGATCTTGATCAGCCCGGCGGTGCACGCGAGCGGGCAGGCATGACCTCCCTCGCCGTTCTGGGAGATCAGGTACATCGCCGCCAACGTGGCGACCTCGCTGCCGGGCTCGCGGTAGCGTCCCATCAGGCCCGTGGCGTACACCGCGCGCCCGATCGCGTGGTAGCTCGGGTGAAAGTCGACCTCCTCGACGCGGTTGCCCTGCCCGTCGAAGCGGCGCAGCCGGGGGAGGTTCTCGTCGCGGTTGTTCTCGCGGATCAGCGCGTCGAGCTCGCCGCTCACCGCAGCACCAAGTCGCGCCAGGCTGGGTGCTGCGTCGTCGTGGCCGTACATCGACACGAGGGCCCGCAAGTGGGGATCGGCCTCCCAAGCACTCGTCGACAGGCTCGCGCGCCAGGCGTCGAAGGCGGCGCGCGCGTCGGTGGGGGTGGGCGCGGTCATGGCTCCTCCTGCAGCAGGTCGGGTCGCTGCTGAGCTGCGAACTCCAGCAGCATCGTAATGCGCAGCGTCGGCTCGGGCGGCAGCCCCGAGCGCTCGTCCACGGCGTGGGTCAGCAGGCGGGCGACGCCCTCGTCGAGCGCCTCTGCCACGCGCTCGACGCCTCCACTCGACGACTTCAGGATCGCCTCGACCGCTGCACCTGCATCGCCGGTAGCGAGCAGCGCGGCGCGATCGGCCTGCAGCCGGAACTGCAGGGCGGCGCCGTGCAGACCCTCCCGTGCGAGCGGATCTGCGGCGTGCGCCCGACCGCCGCTCGCCCGCGTCCACGCCTTTCCGGCGAGCGCGGACACCTTGTCGACCGCGCCGCGGGTCTTGAACACCTGACGCGAGAGCCTGAGCAGCGTCTGCAGCTTCGCGATCTGGTCGATGCCCGGCACCAGCGTGACCACGTCGACGACCGCCTCGGCGGTGCCCGCGTAGCGACCGAACGCCGAGTAGACCGACCGGCTGGTCCCTAGCAGATCGCGGTCGAAGGCGAGCACCGGGTGCTCGCAGCGCAGGTGCGTCAGCTCCACTCCGAGCAGGAACGCGAGCGCCGCGGGGCCGAGGCGCCGCGGCCCGTCGTCGAGGTGGTCGTGACCGAGCAGCACGACCGGCGGCTCGAGCGGCCACGCGCTCGCCCCCCACGCGCCCTCGCCCCGGTAGAGGTAGGTGGCGGGCGCCTCGGGCAGCCCGAGGCGCTCGGCGACCGCGGTGAGGGTGGTGTGCCCCGCGGCGTGTCGGGTCGGATCGAACCGCGCCAGGCCCAGGGCGATCTCCCCCTCGAAGGCCCGCTGGGACGGCTGCGCCTCCGCCGTGGCGCCAAAGATCGACCCGCGGTGCCGCCCGATCCCTTCCAGATCGAGAACCTGCATCCCCGCCGCCGCCAGCTTGTGCAGCAGCACCGTCTTGGCCGTGCAGGTCATGCCCGTCAGCACCACCAAGCGGTGCGGAAGCGGCGTGTCGTACATCGCGGCCACCACCAGCCGCCGGTAGCTGCGATACCCCCCCGCCAGCGTCTGCGCGGGCCAGCCTATCTCGCGCATCAGCCAGCCG
>CAYQSE010000398.1:0-2926 GCA_964419905.1 uncultured Enterobacteriaceae bacterium | reverse complement strand
GCTCGCCGCGGGCGAGGCCATCGGCTGCTTCGGGCTCACCGAGCCCGACTTCGGCAGCAACCCCGGCGGCATGATCACCCGCGCCGTCGACAAGGGCGACCACTACCTGCTCAACGGCGCGAAGATGTGGATCACCAACGGCACCGTCGCCGACGTCGCGGTGGTGTGGGCGAAGCTCGACGGCGAGGTGCGCGGGTTCCTCGTGGAGAAGGGGATGCCGGGCTTCTCGGCGCCCGAGATGAAGGGCAAGCACAGCCTGCGCGCCTCGGTCACCTCCGAGCTGGTGTTCCAGGACGTGCGGCTGCCCAAGGAGAACATCCTGCCGGGCGTGAAGGGCCTCAAGGGGCCGCTCTCCTGCCTGAACAACGCGCGCTACGGCATCGCGTGGGGCGCGCTGGGCGCGGCGATGGCGGCGTTCCACTCGGCCACCGAGTACTCGAAGGAGCGCATCCAGTTCGACCGCCCGATCGCGAGCTTCCAGCTCGTCCAGAACAAGCTCGCGTGGATGCTGCGCGAGATCACGAAGGGTCAGCTGCTGGCGTGGCGGCTGGGTCGGATGAAGGACGCTGGCACGCTGTCGCACGAGCAGGTGAGCTTGGCGAAGATGAACAACGTCGACATCGCGCTGCAGATCTGCCGCGTGGCCCGCGACGTGCACGGCGCGAACGGCATCCTCGGCGAGTACCCGGTGATGCGCCACATGGCGAACCTCGAGTCCGTGTTCACCTACGAGGGCACGCACGACATCCACAACCTCGTGCTCGGTCGGTGGATCACCGGGATCCCCGCGTTCACCTGATCCCGAGCGTGTCCGCGCCGATCGCGTCTGCGCCCGCACGAGCCCACACCACGGTGTCGACGGCGCGCTGCGCGGCGTCGCCCTCGAGCGGCGCCGGCGGTGCGACGTCGAGCGCGGTGTGGCACGCAGCGCAGCCGCGCGCGGCACGCAGCACCGTGTCGGCGAGCTCCTCCGCGTCCTCCGCGAAGCCGACGTAGGCCAGCGCGGCCGCCACCGTCGCGTCGCCCTCGCCCGCAGGACCGTCGGGCACCTCGGTCGGACGCCCACCGGTCAGCTGCACCGCGGCACGCGCCGCGGCGCTCAGGTCGCCCCGCGCGGTCGCGTCGACGAGTCCGGTCCACTCCGCGAAGTGCGGCAGCGTCGACGGCACGGGCGGCGCCGCCTCACGACGGCCGCAGGCGGGCCCGAACGCGAGCCCCACGATCCACAGCGAGCGCAACAGGTGACGCATCGCTCGACGGTAACGTGAACCGCGGCACGACGCGTGGCTGGCCTCGCCGGCTGGCGCGGGGCATCATCTCCCCCCGATGGCGCGCCCACCCTCCTCGATCCCGGAACGACTCGCCCGAGCGCTCTCGCTCGGGGCGCTCGACATGCTCTCGGACGAGCGACGACGCGCACTCCCGCAGTTCCTGCGCTTCGCCGCGCTGTTCAGCCTCTCGGTCATCGTGCCGGCGCTGCTGCTGTCGTTCTTCGCGCTCCGCTCGATCAGCGCCGAGGAGCTCCAGGTCGACGCCGACCTGACCCGGCGCGGCGACGCGCTCGCAGTCGAGGTCGCGCAGGACCTGCAGGAGACCTTCCGCCGATTCGAGGTGCAGACCTCGGACCGGCTCGCGC
Organism: uncultured Enterobacteriaceae bacterium; assembly: GCA_964419905.1. Lineage (GTDB taxonomy): Bacteria > Myxococcota_A > UBA796 > UBA796 > JAFDJI01. The sequence continues at coordinate 1,290 of CAYQSE010000398.1, read as the reverse complement.
GCGGCCAGTCGCCGCTCGCGAACCTCGCGGAGCTCTCCCCGTACCTGCGCGCCGCGTTCCGCTTCGACGCGGAGGGTCAGCTCGTCGCACCCTTCCACTTCGCCGACGAGGCCACGCCGCGAGAGCCCACCACCGCGTTCCGCGACGCGTTCGCCGAGGCTGCGCTGGCCGAGCGCACCCGCGAGTGGGAGGTCGCGCTCGATCGCTACCGCGCAGCCGCCGCGGTCGCCTTCGACCCGTCGCTCGCCGGCGAGGCCGAGTACGCCGCGGCGCGCGTCCTCGCCCACTCGGGTCGCGGGCCCGAGGCCGACCGGGCGCTCGCCGACGTGTACGCCGAGTACGCGAACGTCCGCGACCGGTTCGGCTTCCGCATCGGCGACCTGGCCGCGCTCAAGCGCGCCGAGCTCGCGATCGGGCGCTCCGAGGAGGTCGGCCGCGTCGCGCTGGAGGGGTTGGTCGAGCAGATCCTCTCGGACCGATGGACCACGGGGCGCCCCGGAGAGGCTGCCGTCGCGCGCCGCGCGCTGGCCCTGCTCGAGGGGCGCGCGGATCCGGACTGGGTCGGTCGCGCCCGGATCCGCCTCGCCGAGCGCACCAGCCAGCTGTTCTGGGCAGGCGCCCTCGTCGACGAGCTGGAGCTGTTCACTGGCGAGATCGCGCGCTCGGACCTCGGGCAGTTCCGCTACACGATGCGCGCCGAGAGCGGCAGCCTGTGGTCGACGCTGTGGGTGGGCGACAGCCTGTACGCGTTCTCGTTCGACTACGCAGCGCTGGTCACCGATCTCCGCTCCGATCTCCGCCGCGCACTTCGACTCGACGACGAGCTGTTCGCGCAGGTGCTTCCCCTCGAGGCCGCCACCCCCGACGGCACGCTGCGCCGGCAGACGCTCGCGCCGTGGGCCCCCTTCCACACCGTGGTGGTCGGTCTGCGCGACCCCGGCTCCATCGTGAGCAAGAAGCTGCGGATGCGTCGCGTCCGGGTGCTCGTGATCTTCCTCGCCGTCGCGATGAGCGCGCTCGGGATCCTGGCCTCGCTGCGCCTCGTCCGCAACGAGCTGGACGCGGCGCGGATCAAGACCGACTTCGCCGCCAACGTCAGCCACGAGCTGCGCTCGCCGATCACCCAGATCCGCCTCAAGGCCGAGTCCCTCCAGCTCGATCTGGTCTACGACGAGGCGGATCGCGCAGCGCACTACGACGCGATCGTGCGCGAGGCCGAGCGGCTGTCGCGACTGGTCGACAACGTGCTCGACTTCGCCGCGATCGAGAAGGGCGTGAAGCGGTACATGT
>CAYQSE010000397.1:0-2931 GCA_964419905.1 uncultured Enterobacteriaceae bacterium | reverse complement strand
GCGCGGTGTTCGGCGCGGCCACGCTGCACGCCGACGGCGCGCTCGCGATCGGCGCGCTGTCGCTGGCACAGCAGGCGCACCTCCACATGGCGCCCGGCGACCTCGAGGGGCTCGTCGACGCGCTCGTCTACACCGAGGGCGTCGAGGTCGCGGTCCTGCTCGTGCAGCGCGAGGCCGAGGCGGTGAAGCTCAGCCTGCGCAGCCGCGGCCGCGTCGACGTCGCGCGACTCGCGCACGAGCTCGATCCCGGTGGCGGCGGCCACGCGAAGGCGGCTGGCGTCACACTGCGCTTGGGCCTCGACGCGGCCCGCGAGCGCGTCGTGGCCGCGGTCAGCGCGGCCCTCGCCGCCAACGGACTCGCGCGCAAGGGTTGACGGCGCCCGCGTTGCTGGTAGAGTGACCGCCATGCAGTCGCTCGTCCTCGTCCCCTCTCTTCGCGCCGCCCTCGTAGGCCGACTTCTTCTCGTGGGGTGGGGACCCCCGCGCTGAGAGTGCACTCTCGACACGCGAACGGCCCCCGCCTCCACCCTGGACGCGGGGGCCGCTTCGTTTCAGGAGCCTTGATGATCGAGACCCCGGAAGACTACGTACGGATCTTCGACACCACCCTGCGCGACGGCGAGCAGTCGCCCGGCGCGACGATGACCATCGCCGAGAAGCTCGACGTGGCCCGCGCGCTGGCGCGGCTGGGTGTCGACATCATCGAGGCGGGCTTCCCTGCCGCGTCGCCCGACGACCTGTCGGCGGTGCGCCAGATCGCCGAGGAGGTCGGCATCCACCGGATCGACGGCCGCCCGCAGGAGGAGCCCCCGGTGATCTGCGGGCTGGCGCGGGCCACCCGGGCCGACATCGACAAGACGTGGGAGGCGGTGCAAGCCGCGAAGCACCCGCGCATCCACACGTTCCTCGCCACCTCCGACCTGCACATGGAGCACAAGCTGCGGATGACGCGGCCGCAGGTGGTGGCGAAGGTGCGCGAGATGGTCGCGTATGCCGCCAGCCTGTGCGACGACGTCGAGTTCAGCCCCGAGGACGCCGGGCGCTCCGACCCGACGTTCTTGCACGAGGTGCTCACCGCGGCGCTGGAGGCGGGCGCGACCACGCTGAACATCCCCGATACCGTCGGCTACCTCACCCCCGAGGAGTACCACGCGCTGATCGCGGGCATCCGCGCGAGCGTGCCCGGTATCGAGCGCGCGGTGATCTCGGTGCACTGCCACGACGATCTCGGCATGGCGACCGCGAACGCGCTCGCGGGCATCCGCGCCGGCGCGCGGCAGGCCGAGGTCACGCTGAACGGCATCGGCGAGCGCGCCGGCAACAGCGCGCTCGAGGAGGTCGTGATGGCGCTGCACACCCGCGCGCCGCTCTACGGGCTGCGCACGGGCATCGACGCGACTCAGCTCACCCGGGCGAGCCGGGTGGTGAGCACGGCCACCGGGATGATCGTGCCCGCGAACAAGGCGGTCGTAGGCCACAACGCGTTCGCGCACGAGTCCGGCATCCACCAGGACGGGATGCTCAAGCACCAGCAGACCTACGAGATCATGCGCCCCGAGACGGTCGGCGCGGCCCAGACCCGGCTGGTGCTCGGCAAGCACTCGGGCCGGGCCGCGGTCGGCGCCCGCCTGGCCGAGCTGGGCTACCCGGTGCACGGCGACGAGCTGTTGCGCGCGTTCGCGCGGTTCAAGGCGCTGGCCGACAAGAAGAAGCACATCACCGACGCCGATCTCGAGGCGCTGGTCGCGTCCGAGCTGCACCAGGCGCCCGAGGTGTGGGCGCTCGACGGCCTGCAGGTCACCTGCGGCACCACCGGGCTGCCCACCGCCACGGTGCGGATGCGCGGCCCGGACGGAAACCTCGTCGTGCTCGCCGCCGTCGGCACCGGGCCGGTGGACGCCACCTACAAGGCGATCGACGCGGTCGTGAAGGCGCCGGTGACCCTGCTCGAGTTCAACGTGCACGCGGTCACCGAGGGCATCGACGCGCTCGGCCAGGTCTCGGTGCGCATCCGCGCCGAGGACGCCCCGACGCTGAACCCACAGCGCGGTGAGGCCCCCGCGCGGGTGTTCCACGGCACCGGCGCCGACGGCGACATCGTCGTCGCGTCGGCGCGCGCGTACCTCGCGGCCCTGAACCGCGCGATCGATCGCGGCGTGGGCCAGGCCGCGCCCGAGGCCGACGCCCCCGAAGCCGCGGAGCAGATCGCGTGAGCGCACCCCGCACGCTGTTCGACAAGGTGTGGACCGAGCACGTCGTCGCGCAGGAGCCGGGCTGCCCCGCGCTCCTCTACGTCGACCTGCACCTGGTGCACGAGGTCACCTCGCCGCAGGCGTTCGCCGGGCTCCGCCGCCGCGGGCTGCGGGTGCGCCGCCCCGACCGCACCGTGGCGACGATGGACCACAGCACGCCCACCCTGCTCGGCGCGGCGCCCGATCCGATGGCCGCCGCCCAGCTCGCGAAGCTCGAGGCCAACTGCGCCGAGTTCGGCGTGCCGCTGCACGCGCTCGGCTCGTCGCGGCAGGGCATCGTGCACGTGATCGGGCCAGAGCTGGGGCTGACCCAGCCGGGCATGACGATTGTGTGCGGCGACAGCCACACCGCCACCCACGGCGCCTTCGGCGCGCTGGCCTTCGGCATCGGCACCAGCGAAGTGGAGCATGTGCTGGCCACCCAATGCCTGCTGCAAACCAAGCCGAAGACGTATGCGGTGAACGTAAGCGGCCGTTTACCCGAAGGCTGCGCCTCCAAAGACATCATCCTGGCGCTGCTGGCTAAAATTGGCGTGGGCGGCGGCACGGGGCACGTCTTTGAGTATCGCGGCGAAGCGATTCGTGCCCTGACGATGGAGCAGCGCATGACCATCTGCAACATGAGCATCGAAGGCGGCGCGCGCGCGGGCCTCATCGCCCCCGACGAGAAGACCTACGC
>CAYQSE010000396.1:0-2934 GCA_964419905.1 uncultured Enterobacteriaceae bacterium | reverse complement strand
CTTCGACACGTTTGGTGCGGGGTTCTGTATCGATAATAATGGTCGTGAACGGAGCGGATCGGCCGCAGGTGTGGGGCGCGCGTTGCGGGTCGTCTGGGGCCGTGCACGGGGCACGTCACGCACGCCTGCATCGCACACGAGCCAGCAGTCGAGATTCGAGGGATCGGACCCGCACAGGGGGCTTTCGCGAGTCGCAGCCGCGCGCTACACTCCGACCTGCCAGCGCTCCAAGGGCGGAGCGCTGACAGGCATGCAGCAAGGGGGTCGACATGAAGCGCCGTCTCGGTGTGGTGGTTTCGTTCTGTATGGGCGCGCTGTTCGCGGGGCTGGCGCCGGGCCGCGCCCTCGCGGACGCACCCGAGGTCGAGGTGTGCCACGCGCCGCCGGGCAACCCGGCGAACGCGCGCACGATCACGGTCCGCGGGGCCGCGCTGGCGGCGCACCTCGCGCACGGCGATGTCGAGGGCGCGTGCGGTGAACAGCAGGGCTGCCCGTGCTTCGACATCGCGATGCTCCAGGCGTTGGGCGACGGGGTCTACCTCCAGCAGCGCTTCCTGGACGAGACCGGCTGGGGCTTGAACTGGGTGGGCCTCACGACGGGGCCGTTCGGCTCGGTCGAGTGGACCACCGCGGGCGGCACCTGCCTCTACAACGACTACACGGCCCCCGTCTCCGTCACCTACGAGGAGGCGCTGGTCTGCGACACGGTGCTGAACGAGCACGCGCTGGCTGTCGGCGCCGCCTGTGGGAGCCTGTACTGCCCCTGATCCGCTGCGGCGTCAGGGTACGGCGCGCCGCCCGGCGGCCTCCGCGGACTCGATGACCTCGAGGAAGCGGAGGATCCAGGCGGTGACCTCGTCGGGGTACTCGAGGAACGGCCCATGGCCCCAGCCGGGCGGCTCCTCGATCCATGAGGCCGCGGGCAGGTGTTGGCGGAAGAACGACAGGCCCGAGGCGGGCAGGATGCGCTCGCTCTGGCCCCACAGGAGCAGGGTGGGGCAGCGCAGCCCGCCCAGCTCTTCGGGGGAGAGCAGGTCGTTCGTCTCGAGCGAGCCGATGAGCTGGCGCATCGCGCGGCGGCGGAAGCGCTCGCGCACGCCCCACGCGATGAGGTTCTTCATCCGGGGCGGGTTGTCGGTGAGGCGCTCGACGAACGCGACGGCGTCGGCGTGCGAGGGCATCGCGAACCCGGCGCGGAACACGTCGAGCTCGTCGGGCGTCATCGGGGCGCCGGCGGGGCTGACGAGGATGAGCCCGCGCACCGCGTCGGGGCGGCGGGCGGCGTAGCGGGCGGCGGCCAGCCCGCCCATCGAGTTGCCGAACAGGACGACCGGCTCGCCGATCAGCGCGTCGAGCGCCTCGACCAGCCCGGCCGAGAGCGTGGCGGGGACGAGGCCGCCCGTGGGCATCGCCGAGAAGCCGTGCCCGGGCAGGTCGGGCGCGACGACGCGCCGCGTCTTGTCGCGCAGCGCCTGGAGCAGCCGGTAGTAGTGGACGCCCGCGGACGAGAAGCCGTGGAGCATCACGATGGGGGGCAGGGGACCGTTGCCGCGCACGTCGAGGGTGTGCACGCGCCCCACCGACGTCTCGACGTGGCGCGACGTGAACCCTTGCGCGCGCAGCCCGGCCCTGGCGAAGCGGTCGGCCAGCGTCGGGAGGGTTCTTCGCAACATCGTCTTGGCACCTGCCTGTGGAGAGCCTATGTAGGCGGCGAGACGTCACGCAACTTGGTTGACGATCGTCAGGTGGGCGGATGAGCGCGTACGCACGGGGTCAGGGGGGCTTGCTCGGCAGGCTCTACGGGCAGGAAGGTCCGCCTTGGGGGAAGGACCCGGGCGTGCTGAACGAGGACGCGGTCCGCGACACCCTCGCCGGGCCGCTCGGCTGGCTGTACGGGCACTGGTTCCGGCTGGACGTCCGCGGCTGGGAGAAGATCCCCGATGGGCCGGTGATGATGGTGTCGAACCACTCGGGCGGCACGTCGATCCCCGACGCGTGGGGGTTCATGTCGTCGTGGTACCGCCACTTCGGTATGCGCCGTCCGCTGCACCCGATGGCGCACGAGCTGGTGCTGTCGAACCAGCTCACCGGCGAGTTCTTCGCGACGCGCGGGGTGCTGCGGGCCGGGCGACGGCTCGCGCACGAGGTGCTGACCGAGTGGAAGCGCGACCTGATGGTGTTCCCGGGCGGCGACAAGGAGACGTGGCGGCCTTACGCGCAGCGCTACGAGGTCAGCTTCGGCGGGCGCTCGGGCTACGCGCGGATCGCGATGGAGGCGGGCGTGCCGATCGTGCCGGTCGCGCACGCGGGCTCGCACGAGACGTTCGTGGTGCTCGCGACCGGCAAGCGGATCGCGCGCGCGCTGAACCTGCCGAAGTTCGCGCGGGCCGAGATCTGGCCGATCAGCCTGTCGCTGCCGTGGGGGCTCGCGATCGGGCCGGTGCCGCACCTGCCCACCCCGGCGCTGCTGCGCTGGCGGATCGGCGCGCCGATCCCGCCGCCGTCGGGCCCGGTGACCGACGAGGCGGTGGCCGCCTTCGACGCGGCGGTGCAGGCGCGGATCCAGGCGATGCTCGACGAACTGGCGGCGGAGCGCGTCGTGCTCGCCGAGCGGATCGTGGACCACGCGCGCCTGCAGGGGGCCCGGGTGGCGCTGCGCCTCCGCAGGCTCTCGGCGAGGGTGCGCGACCGCGTGGCGGCGGTCGCGAACTGAGCGCGAGGGGGCGGCCGGCCGGGACGGCCGGCCCACGATCCTTGCTTAGGGCCCTTGGTGCCTGACAGGTGCGCCCCCCAAAGACGTGGGCCGGCCGGGACGGTCGGTCCACGATCCTTGCTTAGGGCCCTTGGTGCCAGGCAGGTGGGCCTCCCAAAGACGTGGGGCCGGCGGGCAGGCCCGGCCGCCCCAACCCCGGGGGGGGGGGCGGCGGGGCGGCC
>CAYQSE010000395.1:0-2970 GCA_964419905.1 uncultured Enterobacteriaceae bacterium | reverse complement strand
CCCGCCTGCAGCAGGTCTTCGTGAAGATGTGATCAATCGACGGCCGTCCCGGCCGGCCGCCTCTTCGCGGGCCGTCGTGTGCCGGCTTCGCCTTCAGCCGTGGGCCGGCCGTCCCGGCCGGCCGCTGGCCCCTAGCTGCCGAGGCCCTTCACGAGGGCGTCGAGGAACGCCGCGGGATCCGGCAGGCCGGTGATCTCGGCGTCGAGGTGGTCGAGCAGGTCGGTGTCCTGTGCCTGCCCTCTGCACACGAAGCGGGCGCCGTTCGTGTGCTTCGCGTCGACGACGAGCATCGCGTTCGAGACCTCGCGCGGGTTCCACCGCGCGACGTCGACCCGCACGGTGAAGTCGACGTCGTCGCTGCGCGACCGCGTGGCGTCGTGGTCGGAGAACGGGCTGTTCGGGGGCAGGTCGCGTCCGCCCTCCATCGAGTGCCAGGTGCGATCCGAACGCCGCTCGTCCTTCGCGTCGGCATCGCCGGCACCGAGGCGGGCCAGCAGGTCGGCCTTCTGTGCGCGGAACCAGGTGCCGAGCGCGTCGGCGGCGCGCGGCGGAGAGAGCTCGATGCGGCGATTCATGGGCACCTCGGGAGCGCACGTGCGCGAGGCACGGCTTAACCGGTGCCGCGCGCCGCTCGGTCGCGTCGGCGCTTACACGATGCGCCTATTCGAGGATCAGCCGCATCACTGCCATCGGGAGCGCCCCGCCCGCGGTGAGCTCGGCGCCACCGCCCGCCTGAACGCGGAACACGCGCGAGACCTGCCAGTGGACTTGACCAAGCAGGGTGGCGCTGTGCTGACCGGGCTTGTCCCACACGACGTTGGACTCGAGTCCGAGCGTGACCGCCTCGCCCAAGTCGTAGAACACGCTGGGGTTGATCAGCCCCACGACGTGCACGTCCTCGTGGCCGACCCCCGCGCGCGCGCCGAGCATCGAGAACAGGCTCATCTTTCCGATGCGCCCGCCGAACAGATAGAGACCGCTCACCTCGGTCAGCGCGTCGTCGATCAGGTACTCGCCGATCAGCTGGACGCCGTGCGCGAGGCTCGGCGCGAGGGACGGTGCGGTCCACTGCAGCGCGCCCTTGAACGCGACGACCTCGCGGTCCTGCATCGGGAGCTCGAGCTCCACCGCGAAGCCGTCCACGATCGCCCACTCGACCTCGGGCGCCCAGTCGAACTGGTAGCGATCGCTGGGTCGACTGAGCGACATCAAGACGTTGACCTCGAGCTCGCCCTTGTGTGCGCCGAGGCCCCGAACCAGGTCGAAATGCATCGGCTCGGGGATGTGTGGCGCGGAGCCGGGGAACAGCCCGGGGCGCCGCGGGTCGGTCTCACCCGGGTCGAGGACGCCGTCCTGGTTGATGTCCTCGATGCCATCAGGAACGCCGTCACCGTCGGTGTCCGCGTGCAGGGGCGACGTGCCCGACTCGAGCTCGATGTGGTCGGGGATGCCGTCCTGGTCGCTGTCGTACACCGCGTGGGGGTAGTCGTCGGCGTGTGCGGTACCTGCCAGGCCGAGGAGCATCGCCACCCCGAGCGGGGTCCACCACTTCGATTCGATCATGCTGCGTACCTCCGGTACCGCACCAGCCGTGGTTCGGCGGCGCGAGGGGGTCGCAGGGTAACCGCGGCCGGGTGGGGCCCGACCCATCTTCTGTCGTGTCGCGTCACGCGAGGTCATCACCGGGCAGGCGGGCGATGGTGCGGATGCGGCTGCGTCCGTCGCCGAGCGGCTCGACGTGGATGCGCGCCTCGATGCGCTCCTGCAGTCCGACGACGTGGCTGATGATCCCGACCTGCCGGCCGGACGCCTGGAGCTGCTGCAGCGCGGCCAGCGCGTCGTCGAGCGTCTGGGGATCGAGCGTGCCGAAGCCCTCGTCGAGCAGCAGCGTCTCGACCGGCATGGAGCTGGTGCGCAGATCGGAGAGCCCGAGCGCCAGCGCGAGCGAGACGAGGAACGACTCGCCGCCCGAGAGCGTCTTGAGCGAGCGCACGGTGCCGGGGCGCCAGGCGTCCTCGATCACGAGCTCGAGCGTGGGCAGGCGGGTGACGGGATCGCGCTCGGAGCGGAGCTGGTAGCGCGCGTTGAGCTGCTCGAGGTGACGGTTGGCGCGTGACAGGAGCTGATCGAGGTTCAGCGCCTGCGCGAACTGCTTGAACCGTTCGCCGTCGCCCTTCCCGATCAGCTCGTGCAGGTGCAGCCACACGGCGGCCTGCCGGCCCGCGTCCTCGAGCGCGCGGCTCGCCGCTTCACGCGCGGCTGCGCGCTGGCGCGCGTGTTCCAGGGTCGCGCGGGCCTTGTTCAGCGCATGGCCGTGCGCCGCCCGCTGCGCGCTGGCGTCGTCCCGCTCGGCGGCGAGCGCCTCTCGGTCCTGGGCGTCGAAGGTGCCCTCGGGTCGAGCGTCGCGGTGCCGCTGCCGCTGGAGCTTGGCGCTCGCGAGGTCCGCGTTCGCGGTCGCACGCGCGGCGCGCAAGGACTCGCGCAGGGTGCGCAGCGCAGCGTGTCGGTCGGGTGCAAGCGCGCGCGCGCGTAGCGTCTCGACGTCGGGGAGACCGAGGTCGGCCAGCGCGGCGAGCAGCGCGGCCTCGTGCGCCGCCTCCTCGTCGGCCAGCCCTTCGGCCTGCTTCGCGAGCGTGGCGAGGCGCGCTCGCGCGGCGCCGGCCGCGGCCGTGGCATCGGTCTGCGCGTGACGGGCCTCGTCGAGGGCCCCGCGGCGGGCCGAGAGTGTTCGCTCCTGCGCGGCGATCAGCGCGTCGGGACCCGCCGCGAGCGGTGGTCGCGGCGGATCGGCGTCACCATCGGTCGCGCACGCGACCTGCCAGGCCTCCGCGAGCGCCTCGTCCGCCACCGTCGCGGTGGCGCGCGCCGCCTCGAGGTCGGTAGCGCGCGCTGCCTGCTCGGCGCGCGCGGCCTCGGCGGCCTGCTGGGCCGCGACGCGCTGCCCGTTGGCGAGGGCGAACTGTGCGGCGG
>CAYQSE010000394.1:0-2987 GCA_964419905.1 uncultured Enterobacteriaceae bacterium | reverse complement strand
TTGATCTTCACGCCCTGGAGTCGGTAGACCTCCTGGATCTCGTTCACCATGTAGCGAGCGAGCTCCTCCTCACCCTGGATCTTCAGGATGTCGTGCGGGTTGGCCGCACCGTCCATCAGGGCCTCACCGGCGCGGACGTAATCGCCCTCGTTGACGGTGATGTTCTTGCCCTTCGGGATCAGGTACTCCTGCACCGAGCCCGTCTCTGGGGTGACGACGATACGTCGCTTGCCCTTCGTGTCCTTGCCGAAGCTGACGGTGCCGTCGATCTCGGTGATGATCGCGACCTCCTTCGGACGGCGGGCCTCGAACAGCTCGGCGACGCGCGGCAGACCACCGGTGATGTCCTTGGTCTTGACCGTCTCTCGCGGGATCTTCGCGATGACGTCCGCGACCTGCACTTCCTGGTTGTTCTGCACCAGGATGTAGGCGCCGACCGCCAGGTAGTACATGCCGACGCGCTTGCCGGCGTCGTCACGCAGGACGATGCGCGGCTTGAGGTCGGTGTCCTTGTAGTCGGTGACCACCATGCGGGAGAGACCGGTGATATCGATCTCCTCCTTCATCGACTTGCCGTCGATGAGGTCCTCGAACTTCACCTTGCCCACCGCGGTCGCGAGGATCGGCTGGTTGAAGGGATCCCACTGGGCCACGCGATCCTTGGCCGCGGCCTTCTGGCCGTCCTTGACCAGGAGCACCGCGCCGTACTGCATCGGGTAGCGCTCGCGCTCGCGCCCCTTGGCGTCGACCACGGTGAGCTCGCCGTTGCGCGACATGACCACGATCTGCCCGTCGCGGTTCACCGAGGTGACCATGTCGGGGCTGTACTTGATCATGCCGTTCGTGCGCAGCTCGAGGAACGACTGGGCCGCCTTGGAAGACGCCGCGCCGCCGATGTGGAACGTCCGCATCGTGAGCTGCGTACCGGGCTCGCCGATCGACTGCGCCGCGATGACGCCGACCGCCTCGCCGATGTTGACGAGGTTGCCGCGGGCCAGGTCGCGACCGTAGCAGTTGGAGCACACGCCCCACCGCATCTCGCAGGTGAGCACCGAGCGGATCTTGATCCCCTCGACGCCAGCCTGGACGATGCGCTCGACGGAGGTCTCGTCGAGCACCGTGCCACGGGCAACGAGGATCTCGTCGCTGTAGGGATCGAGGACGTCCTCGGCCGTCACGCGACCGAGCACGCGCTCGCCGAGGTGCTCGATGACCTCGCCGCCCTCGATGAGCGACTTGATCTCCATGCCCTCGGTGGTGCCGCAGTCGACCGCGGTGATGATCGTGTCCTGCACCACGTCGACCAGGCGTCGGGTCAGGTAGCCCGAGTTCGCGGTCTTGAGCGCGGTGTCGGCCAGACCCTTTCGCGCGCCGTGCGTCGAGATGAAGTACTGGAGGACGGTCAGGCCCTCGCGGAAGTTCGCCATGATCGGCGTCTCGATGATCTCGCCGGACGGGCGCGCCATCAGACCGCGCATACCGGCGAGCTGACGAACCTGCGTGGCGGAGCCTCGGGCACCGGAGTCGACCATCATGAAGATGCTGTTGAAGCTGTCCTGCGTGACGGTCTGGCCGGTGTAGGGGTCCGTGATCTGGTCGGTGCTGATGTTGTTCAGCAGCGCGTCCGAGATGTCCGACGTGACCTTCGACCAGATGTCGATGACCTTGTTGTACTTCTCGCGCGGCGTGATCAGGCCCTCGTTGTACTGGGACTCGGTCTCGCGAACGAGCGAGAGCGCCTCGTCGAGCAGCTTCTGCTTGACCTCGGGGATGGCCATGTCGTCGATGCAGATCGAGATGCCCGCCTCGGCGGCCATGCGGAAGCCGAGTCGCATCAGGTGGTCGGCGAGGATGACGGTGCGCTTCGGACCGCAGACGCGGTAGCAGCGGTCGATCAGCTCACCGAGCGCCTTCTTCGACATCGGGCGATCGACGGTGCTGAACGGGAGCTCGCTGGGGACGATGCCGTAGAACAGCACGCGGCCCACCGTGGTCTCGACCAGCTCACCGCGGGCCTCGACGACGTCCTGGTCCTCGCGCTCGGTCCACACCGGGGGGATGCCCTTGAAGCCGAAGAACCCGGCGGGCGCGACGATCATCGTCAGCGTCTCGCGGTGGGCCTCGCGCAGCGCGGTGACCGCGGCGCGGAGCTGGTTCATGCGGCTCGCGGTGTTGAAGCGGCTGTCGATCAGCGGGCGACCGTTGGCCTGCGTCGCGATGCGCGGCAGGATCGTCGCGATCACGCGCTGAGCGCCACGGATCTCGGGCAGCTCGTAGGTGCGGACCTGCAGCCCGGCGATCTCGCGCTCCTGCACCGAGGCCAGCGCGGGCGCGGTGCCCTGCGCGGCGGCGAAGCCCTCGAGCGGCGCCGTCAGGTAGCTGGAGAGGAACGCGAGCTTGCCCGCGTCGCGGAAGCGCGCCGGATCGCCGATGCCGGTCGACCGGCCCTTGTAGCTCTCGGCCGGCCCGGTCGGCTGGTCGATGTGCGCCAGATCGAAGTAGAGCGCGGTGTCCTCGTCGATGGGGACGTCCACGGACTGCCCCTCGCGCGCCAGCACGACCCGCGCGTTGCCGCCGAGCGCGGCGAACTCGCCAATCTCGAGCGCCTCGGCGCCCGGCGTGAACCGCTCGACGCCGCCGCGGTGCACGTGCCACACCTCGTTCGTGTCGCCGATGTCGACGCCGATCACGAGGTGGGCGTCCTGCAGCGCGGTGAGCTGCTCGAGGAGCCGCTTCTCGAGCGGACGGCTCGGCATGCGGACCTTGATCCGCGCGTGCAGATCGACCTCACCGGCGTCATACGCGCGCTCGACCTCTTCCGGGCTGGAGAAGGTGCGCCCCTCGCCCAGGCCGAACGCCCGCTCGCGGGTCATGTAGTAGGACCCGAGCACGACGTCCTGCGACGGCTGGATGATCGGCTTGCCGTTGGCCGGCGACAGGATGTTGTTCGTCGACATCATCAGCACGCGGGCCTCGATCTGGGCCTC
>CAYQSE010000393.1:0-3026 GCA_964419905.1 uncultured Enterobacteriaceae bacterium | reverse complement strand
TGTCGCAGGACCGCAAGCTGACCACCGAGGCGCTGCTGGCGCACGTGAAGGGCCCCGACTTCCCCACCGGCGGGCACATCCTCGCCACCCCGCGCGAGCTGGCCGAGATCTACGACACCGGCCAGGGCACGGTGCGGGTGCGCGGCACCTGGGAGGTCGACAAGGAGGGGCGGCGCCGTCAGGTGCTGATCACGTCCGTCCCGTACGGCCAGAACAAGGCGAAGATCCTCGAGAAGATCGGGCAGGAGGTCGTCGACCGCAAGCTGCCGCAGGTGATCGACGTGCGCGACGAGTCCACCGACGATGTGCGCATCGTGGTGGAGCTCAAGCAGGGGGCCTCGCCCGAGGTCGTGATGGCCTACCTGTTCAAGCACACGCCGCTCGAGTCCACCTGGCCCATCAACCTCACCGTGCTCGTGCCCGGCGTCCGCCCCGACGTGCCGACGCCCGCGCGCCTGTCGCTGGTCGACATCCTCGCGCACTGGCTCGACTTCCGGTTCGAGACGGTGCGGCGCCGGTTCGAGTTCGATCTGGCGGAGCTCCGCAAGCGCATCCACCTGCTCGAGGGCTTCGCCATCCTGTTCGACGCGCTCGACGAGGCGATCGCGCTGATCCGCAAGAGCGAGGGCAAGCGGGACGCCGCCGAGCGGTTGATGGCGCGGTTCCCGCTCGACGAGGAGCAGACCGACGCGATCCTCACGCTGCGGCTCTACAAGCTCTCCCGCCTCGAGATCCAGGATATCATCGAGGAGCTGCGCGAGAAGCGCGCGAAGGCCGAGGAGTACGCCTACATCCTGTCCTCGCGCGACGAGCTGTGGCATCGCGTGCGCGTCGAGCTGGGCGAGCTGCGCGGACACTACGCCGAGCCCCGCCGCACGACGATCGGCGAGGTGCTCCGCGAGGTCACCTACGACGAGGACGCCTACATCGTGAAGGAGGACGCGTTCGTCGTGGTCACCCGCGACGGCTGGATGAAGCGGCAGTCGTCGTTCTCCGAGATCGGGAAGATCCGCATCCGCGAAGACGACGCGATCGGCTGGCTGATCAAGGCGCATACCCGCTCGACGCTCACCTTCTTCACCAACCACGGCACCGCGTATGTGATGCGCGTCGACGACGTGCCGTCGACCACCGGCTACGGCGAGCCCGTGCAGAAGCAGTTCTCGTTCGCCGATGGCGAGCGCGTCGTCGGCGTCGCGAGCCACGACGCGCGGCACCGACCCGACAACCAGGAGGCGCTGCCGCTCGGCGGCGACGACGATCCGCCGCTGCCGTGGGCGATCGCGATGACCGAGGAGGGCAAGGTCCTCCGGTTCTCGCTCGTCACGCACGAGGAGGTGTCGAACCGCTCCGGTCGCATGTACGCGCGCCTGTCGAAGGGCGACGCCGTGCTCGCGGTGTACCCGATCGAGGGCGAGGCGTGGGTGTGCGCGGCCACCCGCGACAGCAACGCGCTCGTGTTCCCGATCGACGAGGTCCCGGTGCTCAAGGCGGCGGGCAAGGGCGTCGCCGGCATCAAGGTGAAGAAGGGCGATGCGGTGATCGCGTTCGAGCTCGCGCGCGGTCCTGGCGACGGCCCCACGGTGTTCACCTCGCTCGGTCGCGACGAGGTCATCCGGCAGCGCAAGTTCGGCGGCACGCGCGGCGGCAAGGGCCGCGCGCTGATCCGTCGCGGCCAGCTCGAGCGCTGGGCGCGCGAGCCGATCGTGCGGCTCGGCGTCCCCGACACGCTGCCCGACGACGACCTCCCCACCGACGAGGCCGAGCGATGAGCACCAAGGGTTACTCAGCGCGCGACATCGACGTCCTCGAGGGGCTCGAGCCGGTCCGCAAGCGCCCCGGCATGTACATCGGGGGCACCGGGCCCGACGGGCTGCACCACCTGCTGTGGGAGATCGTCGACAACGCGGTCGACGAGGTGATCGGCGGGCACGCCTCGCTGATCACCGTGATCCTGCACGCCGACGGGTACACCTGCACCATCGAGGACAACGGGCGCGGCATCCCGGTCGACGAGCACCCCACGCAGAAGCGCAGCGCGCTCGAGGTGATCCTCACCACGCTGCACGCGGGCGGGAAGTTCAAGGCGGGCGCGTACGCGACCTCGGGCGGCCTGCACGGCGTGGGCGCAAGCGTGGTCAACGCGCTGTCGTCGCGACTCGTCGCCGAGGTGCGCCGCGACGGGCACGCGCACCGGCAGACCTTCCGGCACGGGCGACCGCTGACCGCGCTGCAGGTCGTCGGCGACGCGCGCGGCACCGGCACGAAGATCACCTTCACGCCCGACGACACGATCTTCGACGAGCGCACGTTCGATCCCGAGCGGATCCGCGCGCAGCTCGAGGTGAAGACCTTCCTGCACCCGGGCCTGCGGGTGGTGTTCAAGGACGAGGTCAACCACGCGCGCCACGATCTGCAGCACGCCGGCGGGCTGCGCGACTACCTCGGGCACCTCGTCGAGCGCTCCGACGCCACGCCGATCCTCGACGCGCCGTTCGCGTTCGATCGGCAGGAGGGCACGCTTCGCTTCGACGTCGCGATGACGTGGACGGACGCCCCGCGCGAGCAGATCCTCACCTACGTCAACGGCATCCCCACCCGCGACGGCGGCACGCACGAGCAGGGCTTCCGCGAGGGGCTGGTCAAGGCGCTCCGCAACTTCGTCGACACCCACTCGCTCGCGCCGCGCAACCTCACGGTCACCGGCGAGGATCTCCGCGAGGGGCTGATCGCGGTCGTGTCGCTCTTCATCCCGGAGCCGCAGTTCCAGGGGCAGACCAAGGACCGCCTGAACAACCCCGAGGTGCGCGGCGCGGTCGACGGGCTGCTGCGCCCGGTGTTCGAGCAGTGGCTGCACGACAACAAGTCCGTCGGCGAGGCGATCGTGCACCGCGCCGTGCAGGCGGCCCGCGCGCGCCTCGCGTCGCGCAGCGCGGCGGACTCGGTGCGCCGCAAGTCTGCGACGAGCCGCCGGCTGAACCTGCCCGGCAAGCTCGCCGACTGCAGCAAGTCCGAGCCCGAGGAGT
>CAYQSE010000392.1:0-3028 GCA_964419905.1 uncultured Enterobacteriaceae bacterium | reverse complement strand
ATCCGGACTTCTTGGAGAAGTGATCAATCGACAGCCGGGACGGCCGGCCCACGGTCTGGGTCGCAGCCAACCTGCGGCACCGACGCGAATCCGAGGCCGCCCAGGCAGTGCCGGCCGGCCGGGACGGCCGGCCCACGGAATGGTCCGTGCCGCGGCCCGACAGCGCTCGTCGCGAGCCGGAGCCGGCGCGCGGCGCAGGCGCTCGTTCCGTCAGGACACTTCGAGGCCGGGGGCCCCGGGCTCGCGCAGCGAGCCCAGGGGTACGCCGAGGTGGCCGGACGGAACGAGCGCCGGAGACGCGATCAGCCGGCGGAGGCGAAGCTGCCGGCGGCGTTCGCAGCAGCACGCACCCGAGCCGGCACCGAGGCCGCCCAGGCAGTGCCGGCCGGCCGGGACGGCCGGCCCACGGAGGGGCCACGCCGCGAATCGACAGCGCTCGTCGCGAGCCGGAGCCGGCGCGCGGCGGAGGCGAGCCCCGAGGCGTTCATGCTGGCCGGCGTTCGTGGGGGCCCCAGCGCCCGGATGGGCACGGGCACGGGCACGGGCACGGGCACGGGCACGGGGAGATCTCGCGTTCGCGAGATCTCAGACGATTTCTTGGAGCTTGATGACCTTCATCTCGCCGGCCCGCATGCTCCGGATCGCGCTGACGACGGCCCGCGCGGCGGACAGGGTCGTGATCGTCGGCACGCCGTGCCGCAGACCCGCGAGCCGCATCGCGACCTCGTCGTGCTGGGCCTTCTTGCCGAGCGGCGTGTTCAGCATGAGCTGGATCTTGCCGTTCTTGATGTGGTCGACGACGTCGGGGCGGCCCTCGCGCACCTTGTAGACCATCTCGGCCTCGATCCCGTGTTGGGCGAGGAACGCGGCGGTGCCGCGGGTCGCGATGATCTTGAACCCGAGGTGCTTGAGCGAGCCCGCGATCGCCACGGACGCCGGCTTGTCCTGATCGCGCAGCGACAGGAACACCGAGCCCTCCATCGGGAGCGTCATCCCGCTCGCGATCAGCGCCTTCGCGTAGGCCTCGCCAAAGCTCCAGCCGACGCCCATGACCTCGCCGGTCGACCGCATCTCGGGCCCGAGCACGGTGTCGGCGCCGGGGAACTTCCGCCACGGGAACACCGGCGCCTTGATGAAGTACATCCCCTCGCCCTTCGGCACGAACGGCCCGAGCTCGGAGAGCTTCGCGCCGAGGCAGAGCTGCGTGGCGAGGCGCGCGAGCGGGATCCCGGTGGCCTTCGCGACGAACGGCACGGTGCGGCTCGCGCGCGGGTTGACCTCGAGCACGTAGAGCGTGTCGGCGTGGATCGCGTACTGGATGTTCACCAGCCCGATGACGCCGAGCGCCAGCGCGATCCGACGGGTGGCGGCCTCCATCTCGCGGCGCAGGGTCTTGCTCAGCAGCACCGGCGGCAGCACGCCCGCGGAGTCGCCCGAGTGGACGCCGGCCTCCTCGATGTGCTCGATGATCCCGCCGATCATCACCTCCTCGCCGTCGCACAGCGCGTCGACGTCGTACTCGACCGCCTGCTCGAGGTAGCGATCGAGGAGCACCGCCTTGGCCTCGGACGCCGCGAACGCCGGCTTGAGCACGCGGCCGAAGTCGTCGCGGTCGTAGCAGATCGCCATCGAGCGGCCGCCGAGGACGTACGACGGGCGGACGAGCAGCGGGAAGCCGATGCGATCGGCGGCCTCGTAGGCCTCCTTCGGCGTGTGCGCGAGCGCGCCCTCGGGCTGGGGGATGCCGAGCTTCGACAGGAAGCCGTTGAACCGGCTGCGGTCCTCGCACAGGTCGATCGCGTCGGGCGAGGTGCCGAGGACGGGCTCGATGTCGTGCGCGAGCTTCAGCGGCGTCTGCCCGCCGAACTGCAGGATGACGCCGCGCGGCCGCTCACGCGCGATCACCGAGCCGACGTGCTCATGGGTGATCGGCTCGAAGTAGAGCTTGTCCGACGTGTCGTAGTCGGTGCTCACCGTCTCGGGGTTGCAGTTCACCATCACGCTGGTGAGCCCGGCGTCCCGCACCGCATACGCGGCGTGCACGCAGCAGTAGTCGAACTCGAGCCCCTGCCCGATGCGGTTCGGCCCGTTCCCGAGCACGATCACGCGATCGCTCGGGCTGTCGCCCGCCTCGCACTCGTCCTCGTAGGTGCTGTACAGGTAGGGCGTGTAGCTCTCGAACTCGGCGGCACAGGTGTCGACGCGCTTGTAGACCGGCGTGACGTCCTGATCGAGCCGGCGCTGCGTGACCGCGCTCTCGGCGCACGCGAGCAGCCGCGCGAGGTGCGCGTCGGCGAGCCCCATGCGCTTGGCGCGCTGCAGCTCCGAGCGGCTGACCGAGCCGACGAACCGGCCCGAGAGGCTCTGCTCGAACGCGACGATCTCCTGGAGCTGACCCAGGAACCAGCGGTCGATCTGCGTGATGCGGTGGATCTCGGAGCCGTCGAACCCGCGACGGAACGCCTCGAAGATCGCGGCGAGGCGATCGGGCGTGGCGATCGCGAGCGCCTCGCGGATCTCCTGATCGCCAAACCCGCTCACGTCGGGGAAGCCGCCCTCGAGGCTGGCGATCGCCTTGAGCGTCGCCTCCTGGAACGTGCGCCCGATGCCCATCACCTCGCCCACACTCTTCATCGCCGAGCCGAGGCGACGATCGACGTCGCCGAACTTCTCGAAGTTCCACCGCGGGATCTTCGTGATCACGTAGTCCAGCGCCGGCTCGAAGCACGCCGGCGTGACCCGGGTGATGTCGTTGTCGATCTCGTCGAGCGTGTACCCGACCGCGAGCTGTGCTGCGATCTTGGCGATCGGGAAGCCGGTCGCCTTGGAGGCCAGCGCCGAGCTCCGGCTCACGCGCGGGTTCATCTCGATCACCATGATGTCGCCGTTGTCGGGGCTGACGGCGAACTGGATGTTCGAGCCGCCGGTGTCGACGCCGACGCGGCGGATGATCTTGATCGAGAGGTCGCGGAGCGCCTGGTATTCGCGATCGGTGAGCGTCTGCGCCGGCGCCACCGTGATCGAGTCG
>CAYQSE010000391.1:0-3052 GCA_964419905.1 uncultured Enterobacteriaceae bacterium | reverse complement strand
TAGCGGCACAGCCGCTCGAGGCCGGCGCGGTCCTTGGCGGCGATGTCCACGCCGCTGTGCAGGTTGTAGCCGTCTCAGGACGCGCAGCGGGGTGGCAGCTCGAAGGGGCGGCCTCCCAGCCACTGCACCCGCCGCACCCGGCGACCGGTGGCGGCGAGGCGGCCGCGCACCGAGGCGCCTTGTAGCAACGGCAGGACGTTGTCGTCGTCGTCGTCGTCGCTGGGCTCGTCGGCCGCGAAGCTGCCGCACCGCGCTCGGTAGAAGCGGGCGAGCTCTCGCTGCAGGACCCCGCCCACCCCGCGCACCAGCCCAGGATGTCGCGCCAGCTCCCAGCGCCGTCGCCACGGCACCGTCAGCACCCACTGGCGTACGGCGACATAGGGAAACAGCGCGTCAACCCAGCGGGCCGAGCGGGACGCCATGCGACGCCCCGCGCAGCGCGGGCAGAAGCCCCGCCCCTTGCAGCTGAAGGTCACCAGTCGATGGTGGTCGCAGTCCGTGCAGGTCAGCCAGGCAAAGCCTGCGCTCGGGTCTCCGCAGGACAGGTAGCGGCGCACCTCGCGCCGCACGTGGCGCGGAAGCCAGCGGTCGGTGGCGTCGAGGCGTGCTTGGAGCGTGCGGTAGCCTCGCCCCACCACGCCGTGGAGGAGGTCGTCCTCTGTGCTCCTGCATTCCACCGTCGTCGGCATGCCGCGAGCGGTCTGCAACCGAGGTGCCGCCCGAGATGCGGCCTTTCTCCGTTCACGGGTGCCGAGCCACGGTGACGGCCGTCACCCGTCCGACGGGACTTCCGTCACCAAGACGTGGCCGCCTTCCTGGCGGCGGGGGGTGGGGGTTCCACACCTCCTCGAGTGGTGAACGCACCTGTGGGCAAGGGAGAGGGTGTGTGGAGGGGGGAGGGGCGCCAGCGTGAGAGCCTCCCCCTGCCGGGGGCGGTCGAGGCCTTCGGCCAATGCCTGCGCTCCGCCTCCGCGCCGAACCCCCGCCGCGCGAGCCACCCCTCGCAGCGGCTGGCGATGCGGACGATGAGGGCGTCGACGTCGGCCTGCCGCCACCGGCGGGCGCATCCAAACGGGGGGGCGCCATCGGCGTCCGTGACGTACAGCCCGTCGAGCAGCAGGACGTGGAAGTGCAGGTTGAGGTTCAACGCCGCTCCGAAGCGCTGCAGCACCATCATCGTGCCGGGCGCGCCGCCTCCGCCGCGTCGCACGCCCTCGCGGCGCAGCCACCGCGTCACCTCCGCGAGCGCGCGCTCCACCTCTTCGGTCACAAAGGCGGGGAGGCGCCGGTCGGCCTTGTCGCGTGTCGCCTCGAGCGCGTCCCAGCCTCGGCGGACGAGCCGCTGGAGCGGCCGGATACGGGTGTTCGCACAGTCGAGCGTGCACGGAGGGCAGGGGACAGCCGGCGCGAGGCGCGCTGTAGAGGCGGCGGGCCGGAGCATGCCGCGCCGTTATGGCAGGCCGGGGAGCGCGACTCGATCGCGACCTTCGGTGCCCTCACGGCGTCGGGGAGCGTGCGCGGGACGGGGGTGAGCGTCGGCAGCACCAACGACGTCGCCGCGTGCGCGACGGGCGGCGGCGTGGCGCCCTCGAGGCGCATTGGAGGAGCGCGCTGTTTCGCTCCGACCTGCGCCCGAGGCTCCCGAGCGCCTTCGGACCGGGCGTGCACCTCGTCCTGGTCGATCAGCTCTCGGTGGACGTGTACTGGGCGATGGGGTTCGCTCCACCGTCCTACGCGCCGTTCTCGCCTACGGGGAAGCGCTTCGGACAGACGCGCTCGCTGACCCTCCAATCCGCCTGCTGAACCCGACGGCGTGGCACGTGCGCGTCGGCGCGTATCGACGGGCTGCGACGTGCCTGCGTCCCCCGCTGTCGAGCGCCACCAGGACGCGCGAAGGCGCGGCGAGGGGGTTGACGCGCACCTACGCTTTATTCCAGGATAATGGGAGGCAAAGGGGGACGTGATGGTCATCCATGCGCTCGGGATGCTGGTGTTGGCGAGCTCGGCGTGGGCGGCGCTGCCTGACCCCGACTTCGAGGTCCAACCTGCAGAGGTCTGCGTCGGAACGGCGCAGGTGTTCACCGCGACGGCCGCGCCCCCGGTGTCGTACGCATGGGACTTGGGGGATGGCACGGTCGACGACACCCAGACCGTCACCCACACCTACGCCGCCGCGGGGGACTTCGTCGTCACGTTGACCGTGTCCGACCCAGCCTCGGCGACCGCCGAGCTGATCTCGTTCGACAACACCACGCTCGGGTTGGCCTTCGCGGCGACGCAATCCGAGGTGACCCACGAGGGGATTCACGTGACGGCTACGGGCGGGGACCTCATCTTCTCGTCGAACGGTGTCGGCGTGCTCGGGGTGGACACGGCGAGCTTCTACGGCGTCGGTCCGGGTGAGACGATGAAGTTCGCGTTCGTCTCCGGCAGCGCGGCGAAGGTCTCCTACAACGTCGACAGCGGGTCGGCGGCCACCCGCGTCGTGGACCTCGAAGCGTGGGATGCCAGCGGCGCCTCGCTCGGCACGGTCGTGACCGACGGCACGACCGAGGATGTCTCGGCGGCGTTCAACGACGCGACGATCAGCGCGTTCGAGGTCCGTCCTTCCGCAGGTGACTTCACGATCCGGTATGTGGGACGCGCTGATTCGGAGGACTTCTCCGCATCGAGCGAAGCGACGGTGACGGTGCACGCGCTGCCGAGCGTCGACGCGGGCGACGACCTCCTCCGCTGCGCCGACGACGCGCCCGTCGACTTGTCGTCTGGGGCCTCGCCGTCGGGTGGTACGTGGAGCGGCGCAGGGGTGAGCGCCGGTGGGCTGTTCACCCCGTCCGACGCGGGCGTCGGTGCGCACACGCTGACCTACACCGCGTCGGACGAACACTGCGAGGGCGCCGATACCCTCGTCGTCACGGTCGACGACGGCACGCTGGACGTCGACTGTGACGTGGACACGGGCGACACGGGCGACACCGGCGACACCGGCGACACGGACGACACCGGCGACACGGGCGACACGGGCGACACGGGCGACACGGGCGACACGGGC
>CAYQSE010000390.1:0-3103 GCA_964419905.1 uncultured Enterobacteriaceae bacterium | reverse complement strand
GTGGTCGGCGGGGCTTGGGGTTTGCTCGCGGGGTGCTTGATGTTTCCTATCCCTTTCATCGTCGCGCACCCATCCGCCGATCCGGCGGCGCTCGCGGTCGCGATCGTGCGCGGCGGCTTCGAATACCAGGGGCAGAAGTGCTCCGCGGCGAGCCGGATCTACGTCCCGAGCAACCTGTGGCCCGAGGTGCGCGAGCGCTGCCTGGCTGCGCTCGGCGAGATGAAGGTCGGCGACGTGCGCGACCTCTCCACGTTCTTCGCAGCAGTCATCGACGAGCGCGCGTTCCGCAAGCACGAGGAATACCTGGCACATGCCCGCGATCACGCCGACGTGTTGTTCGGCGGGCGCTCCGACGACTCGCGCGGCTGGTTCATCGACCCCACCCTGGTTCAGGTCGACGACCCGCGCCATCGGCTGATGAAGGAGGAGATCTTCGGCCCGATCGTCACCTGCTTCGTCTACGACGAGGCGAAGTGGGAGGAGACGCTCGACCTGGTGGACACCACGAGCCCCTACGGACTCACCGGGGCGGTGTTCGCGCGCGACCGCCGCGTGATCGCGCGCGCCACCGAGCGCCTGCGCTTCGCCGCGGGCAACTTCTACATCAACGACAAGCCCACCGGCGCGGTCGTCGGTCAGCAGCCGTTCGGCGGATCGCGCGCGTCGGGCACGAACGACAAGGCGGGAAGCCCGCTCAACCTGCTCCGCTGGGTCAGCCCGCGCACGATCAAGGAGACCTTCGCACCGCCCACCGACTGGCGCTACCCGTTCCAGGGGTGAGGGCGAGCGGCGCGGTGGCGCGGTGCGCGCACCCGTGTGAAGGGAGCTGATCCCCAATGGAGGTCTCATGATCCGGCTCACGGCCCTCGCCGCCTTGATCGTCGCCACCACCGCCTGCGTGGTGAACCGCCCGGAAAGCGAGTGCACCAACGGTCGCGAGCGCTGCGTGGACCAGACGATCGAGCGGTGCGAGCGCGGAGCGTGGGAGCCGTGGACCGACTGCGAATTCAGCTGCGTGCTGACCGACGGCGAGGCGCACTGTGAGCAGGGCGCGGACGACGGATGACGTGCTTCGCGACGTAGCTGCGTGCTGACCGACGGCGAGGCGCACTGTGAGGGGGGGCTGACGACCTCTGGCGCGCTGACCGCCAAGGCGGCAGCTGCGTGCTGACCGACGGCGAGGCGCACTGCGAGAACGACCGCGGCGATACCGGCGTCAGCGCTCGCGGTAGTCGGGCGGGGCGAGTGCGCGGTAGAGCGAGTCCACCGCCGCGAGGCGCTCGTCGGGCGTGAGGTCGACGGCGCCGAGTCCACACACACCGAGGCGCGCAACCCCGCCGCGATCGTCCCAGAACAGGCCACCGTACGTCTCGGCGTAGCCCAGGCGAAAGCCGTGGAGCGGTAGCCGGAACAAGAAACGCGCGGCCCAGAAACGCGGGAGGCGTGCCGACCGACCCTCCGCCTCGACCCGGACGGTCGCGTCGTCCTCGGCCACGAAGCGGAGCGGCCCGAGCACGTGCGGCAGCGCGATGGGCTCGCCCTCCTCGTACGGCACGAGCGGGCTGTCGGGGACGGCGGACCAGGACGGCGGGGGCGGAGCGGCGTCCGACGCCTCCGACGACGCCACGAGCACGCGGCGCAGACCGTCCCCCGACAGGCACGCGCCCGGCGGCACCCACAGCAGATCGCCCTCGAAGTGCGGCAGGTCGCCGTCGATGACGAGGACGTAGGCGCCCCGCGCCGGCGCGATCGCGTCGGGTCGCTCCACGAGTACGAGGTGCGCATCACCGACCCGCGCGAGCACCCCCGCCGCCCCGCGCCGCGTGTCCGCCAACAGGAACGGGACGCCCTGCGCGTACGCCTTCACCGCGTCCGCGCGGTCGGGCGGCACGCCGAGGGGGCGGTCGGGGTGCGACGGCACGTCGTCGCCCGCGCAGAACACGAGCCCGAGCCCGCACCGCTTCATGCCGGGCGGGAAGCGCGGTGGCTCGAAGGGCGCGCGCAGGCGTCCGGGCCAGTGCAGCAGCCCGTGCGGGTGCAGGACGAGGTCGCCCGCGCGGTGCTTGATCCGCCCCACGTCGCCTTCCGCCTCGCGCCACGGGGTCGCGACCGGATCCTCGGGGATCGACGAGAGCAGCGTGAGGAAGGTAGGGCGCTCCATGAGCGGATCGCCGGTCGGCAGCGAGAGCGCGTACTCGTCGGACAGGTTCGCGTGCGCGAGCGGGAGTGGCTCGCTCGCAGTGGTGACCTCGAGCTGAGCGGCACCGATCCGTCCGACCACGGTGAGGTGATGCTCGAACCGGTCCGGACGCGCCGCGAGCACGCGCAGGTTGGTGCGTCGCACCCCATTTGGGAGCGACGTACGATCGGCGGGCGGGAACCGCCAGTGGCGCGTGAGCGGGTGCCGGTCGGCGTGGCCACGCCCGACGCGCGCCCGCGCCCAGTCGAGCGCCCGGCGTGGGAGCGAGCGCGCCACCCGCAGCGCCGCGCGTGCACCCGAGGAAGCGGTCGACCCCACCGGGAACCGGTCGCCGATCCACGGCACGAGGACGTCGAGCAGCGCGTCGACGTCGGGGCGCTCGGTCGCGAGCGGATCCTCGGGCTCGAAGTAGTGTCGCGCGTCGAGCGTCACCGAGGTCGCGTCCGCCGCGCCGACCGCGCGCGAGATCGGCGCGTGGTCGGTCCGCGGAAAGATGTCGCGGTCCCGCGCGGCGTGCACGACCAGCGTGGGGACCTTCACCGCTGGCAGGTTCACGACGAGATCGGCACGCGACGACAGCCCGGACCACGTGGAGAGCCACGCGGCGGGGGTCACGGTGCGCGCGAACCCCAGCCGACCCCCGTTCGCGAGGTCGGGGCGGTCGGAGATCAGCGACCCGTAGCTCCGCGGCGAAGGGTCGAGATCCTGGCTGACGTAGCTCGGGTTCGCCATGGTGCGGTACACGACCCACACCGGGTCGACGTGGCGCGCGCGGGGATCGTGCTCCGCGCGCGCGATCGACGCCGTGGAGCGTGCTGCTGTGGCGCGTCTTCGGGGTCATCGGCCTCGCGTGCCCGACGTGCGGAAAGGTGATGCTCCTGCGCGCCGACGTCCGACCACCGG
>CAYQSE010000389.1:0-3117 GCA_964419905.1 uncultured Enterobacteriaceae bacterium | reverse complement strand
CCTACGTGGCGTGCCTCGCCGCCGACCTCGCCGCGCGGCTGGGCGCGTCGAAGGCGTGGATGGCGGCCGTTCGCGACGCGTTCGCGACGCCGCGCGCCAACGCTGGGCGCAGGCCGGGCCTGGAGCCGCTGGTGTTCCCGGTGGTCGCCGCGCGCGCGGCGGGGGCGTACTTCGAGGACGCGGACGGCAACCGCTTCCTCGACGTGGCGATGGGCTTCGGGGTGCACCTGTTCGGGCACGCGCCCCCATTCGTGCGGGCCGCGCTCGACGCGGCCCTCGATCGCGGCGCGCCGCTCGGCCCGATCGCCCCGCTCGCCGCCGAGGTCGCCGCCCGCATCGCGCGCCTGACCGGGGTGGAGCGCGTCGCGCTGTACAGCAGCGGCTCCGAGGCGGTGATGGTCGCGCTGCGGCTCGCGCGCGCGGTCACCGGGCGCCGGATCGTCGTCGCGTTCGAGGGCAGCTACCACGGGCACTTCGACGGCGTGCTCGGCACGCGCGTAGACGACGACGGGCACGCGGCCCCGTTCGCGCCCGGCGTGCTCCCCGGCATGGTCGAGGACCTCGTGATCCTCCGCTACGGCGACCCCGACGCCCTCGACCGGATCTGGGCGCTGCGCGCGGAGCTGGCCGCCGTGCTCGTCGAGCCGGTGCAGAGTCGCGATCCCGGCCTGCAGCCCGGCGAGTTCCTCACCGAGCTGCGCGGGCTAACGCAGGCGTGCGGTGCGGCGCTGGTGTTCGACGAGGTGATCACCGGGTTCCGGATGCACCCGGCGGGCGCGCAGGGACTGTTCGGGGTGCGCGCCGATCTCTGCGCCTACGGCAAGGTCATCGGCGGCGGGCTGCCGTTCGGCGCGGTGGGCGGCGCGGCGCGCTTCCTCGACGCGATCGACGGGCGCGGCGGGGCGACGCCGACCTTCGTGGCGGGCACCTACTGCAACCACCCGCTGTCTGCCGCGGCGGCGCTGGCGGTGCTGGCGCGGATCGAGGCCGATCCCGCGCTGCACGCGGGGCTGGACGCCGCGACCGCCGAAGTGTGCGCGGGCCTCGACGCGGTGTTCGCGCGTCACGGCGTGCCGCTGCGCACCGCCCGCTGCGGCTCGCTGTTCCGGATCGACGCGCGCGGGGCCGCCGAGCTGCTCTACTACGAGCTGTTGCGCCAGGGCGTGTACGTGTGGGAGGGGCGGACCTGCTTCTGGTCGACCGCGCACGGCCCGGCCGAGCGCGACGCGCTGATCGCCGCGGTGGACCGGGCGGTGGGCGCGATGAAGGCGGCCGGCGTGTTCGCTCGGCGCGTCCCGTTGACGGCTGCGCAGCGGGACACCTGGCGCGCGATCGGCGCGTCGCCCGCGGCGCACCTCGCGGCGAACCAGGTCGTCGCCGTCCGGGTCGGGGGGCGGCTCGAGCCGGACGTGCTCGCGCGCGCGCTCGGCGGCGCGGCGGCGCGCCACGATCTGCTGCGCGCGGCGCGCGTGGACGAGAGCGGCGTCACGATCGACGACGCGCCGCGGATCGCGCTGTGCCGCGCCGAGGGGGGCGTGCTCGACGCGGCGCGCGCGGCGCTGGCGACGCCCTTCGATCTGGACGCGGGGCCGTTCTGGCGCGTGATCTTCGCGCACGTCGACGGCGCGACCGAGGTGGCGCTCGTCACGCATCGGCTGGTCGCGGACGGCTGGTCGATGGGCGTGCTCCTCGAGGCGCTCGCGCGGGGCCCGCTGGGCGAGCCGCTGCCGATCACCGACGCGGCGTGGGAGGGCGCGGAGCCAGCGCCCGGCGACGGGGCGTGGGCGGCGATCACCGCGACGCAGCCGCTCGACGAGGCGCTCGTGCAGCGTCTCGAGGCGCGCGCTCGGCGGTCGGGGTGCAGCCTGTTCACCGTGCTGCTCACCGCGTTCCTGGCGCAGGCGCCCGAGGGCGTGGCGGTGCCCATCGCCGGACAGCTCAGGGGGGCGTCGCGCCGGATCGGGCAACACACCCGGCGGGGCGCCATCGACGCCCCGCACCTCGCGTCCCCCGCGGATCGGCTGGCGCTGGTGGGCGCTGCGCTCGCGCGCGCGCTCGATGGCGAGGAGGGCGCAGACGACGCGCGCCCGATCTTCAACCTCGACCGCACCCCGCGGCTGGACTTCGACGGGCATCCGGCAGCACCGCTGCCGTGCCCGCCCTGGCTGACCGCGCACGCGCTGGTGGTCAACGCCGTCCGCCTGCCCGCCGCGCTGGACCTCACCTGGAAGATCGCCGCGCCGCGGCGAGACGAGCTCAGTGAACGGATGCGCCGCTACCGCGCCGCGCTGGAGGAGATCGCATGAACGCCTCGCACCTGGAAGATCACCCCGAGCTGGCCAAGCTCGACGCGCGGGTCCGCGCGATGTGGACCGAGCTGCTCCAGCGCCCCGCCGCCGGCCGGTTCCTCACCAGCGGGGCGGCCTCCGATCGGCGCGCGTACGCGATGTACCTGATCGGCGCCTACCACTACACGCGCCACACCCCGCGCAACCAGGCGCTGGTGGGCGCGAACCCGCGCAACACCGACCCGAAGTACATGCAGTACTGCTTCGAGCACGCGCAGGAGGAGACCGGGCACGAGCTGATGGCGCTGCACGATCTGAAGGCGCTGGGCGTGAAGCTCGACGACCCCGAGCGCGATCTGCCGGGTCCGATGCCGTCGGGCGAGCTCCTCGTCGCGTGGCTGTACTGGGTGGCCCAATACGGCAACCCGGTGTCGCGCCTGGGCTACAGCTTCTGGGCCGAGCGCGCCTACCCGCACGGGTCGCCGTTCCTGAGCGCGATCGAGAAGGGCATGGGGCTCCAGCGGTCGCAGATGACGTTCTTCTACGTGCACGCCGAGCTGGACCACAAGCACGCGGACGACGTGGCGCGCACGCTGGTGAACGCGTGCCGGACGCCCGAGGACTGGGCCGCGGTGACCCGCACCGCCGAGGTGACGATGCGGCTCACCTTCCAGATGCTCGAGGAGGCGTTCGCCGAGTACGAGCGGCTTCGCGCGGGCGAGGACAGCCCGTTCTCGTTCCTCACCGACGCGCTCGGAGCGCCGGCTTGAGCCACCTCGTCGCGCTGGCGGAGGCGACGCGGGACGGGCTCGTCGCCCGGGCCGCAGAC
>CAYQSE010000388.1:0-3157 GCA_964419905.1 uncultured Enterobacteriaceae bacterium | reverse complement strand
CGCCCGCCCCACATGATCTCGGGCCGCAGCCAAGATGTGTAGGATCGACAGGCGCATGGGCCGTGGCGCTCGGGGTAACGAAGTGCCGCGGAGCCACGCGTCGCGTGCTACCGTTCCGGGCTCCTGCCTCCCCCGGATCCCCCATGCGTCGTGTCCTGCGCCTCGCGCCGCTCGTGACCCTGCTCGCCTGCTCCGGCCTCCGCGCGGACCCGGACCTCGTCGACACCGCAGACACGTCGGATCCCACAGACACCTCCGAGCCGGTAGACACCTCCGAGCCGGTGGACACCTCCGAGCCGGTGGACACCTCCGAGCCGCCCGACACGTCGACACCGGGCGACGGCACGCTCTCCGAGACGTTCTGCGACTACGAGTACGCGTGCTTCCCGGGAGAGTGGACCGACTACGCCGAGTGCGTGGCGTTCATCGACGAGTGGGTGGCGTTCTCGGCGGACATCTCCTCGTCCTGCGAGAGCGCGAGCGTCGCGATGTTCACCTGCCTCGTCGCGCATCCGCAGGGCGCCACGCCGACGACGGCCGAGTGCGGCGCGCTCGACACCTGGTGGTACGAGGACGAGCCCTACCTGTGTCAGACCGAGCAGGAGACCGAGTACGCCGTCTGCGGCATGTGACCGCGCTTCGCACCATCGCGCGCCGAATGAAGAAGGGCTTTCCGATCGACGCCGCTCGCGTGTCCAATGGACGAGGAGGAAGCATGCGCTCACCCACCCTGGCCGTCGCCGTCACCGTGTTCCTGGTCTCGCTCGCGTGCGGCGACCCGCTCCCGTCGCCGCGCGACGTGTCGGGCAACTACGAGGTGACCTACACCGACGACCTGCGCGTGTACATCAACGACGAGCTCGTCGCCGAGGCCACCGCGGGCGAGAACCCGACGATCACCTGGAACGGGTCGAGCTTCGACCTCGAGGCGGTGTGCGGCGACGAGGGCACCACCTGTCCGAGCGAGTCGTTCTGGCAGCGCATGGGCATCGAGCAGCCCTGGGGCACCGAGAACCGGCTGTTGAACTTCATCAGCCTCGATCCCGCGACGAGCGGCGCCCGGGTGGGCGGCGTGCTCGAGGACGACGGGCGCTTCGTGATGCTCGCGGGGCTGGACGCCGACGGCAACGAGGCGTGCGCCGCGATCGGCGTCGGCACGGTGGAGGGTCGCTTCACGACCGCGAACGACGCGATCGTCGACGGCATGATCGTGGTGGAGTGGGGTGCGGGCTGTCAGATCGGCGACGTCACGCTGACGGGCAACCTGCGGCTCGAGACCACGGTAGCGGCGACGCGCACCGGGCCGCTGAACCTCCAGGGCGTCGACGCGGAGCCGCCGATCGACGAGGAGGGCGAGGAGATCGACCCGGAGCAGCCGGAGTAGGCGCCGCGCGTCAGCCGATCAGCGGCAGCGCGCGCACCGGCGTGCCCGTCAGCGCCCGCAGCGCGTTGCACACGGCGGGCGCGATGGGCGGCGTGCCCGGCTCGCCGACGCCGCCCCACGGATCTCCCTCGGCGATGATCGCCGTCTCCACCTTGGGCATGTCCCGGAGCCCGACGAGGCGGTGGTCCGGGAAGTTGCGTTGCTGCGGGGCACCGTCGCGCAGGGTGATGCGCTGGTAGAGCGCCGCGGACAGGCCGTAGGCGATGCCGGACTCCATCTGCGCCGCCACGCTGTCGGGGTTCACGACCTGACCGCAGTCGATGGCACACCACACCGTGTGGACCCGCGGGACGCCCCCGTCGACAGAGACGTCGGCCACCTGGGCGCAGATCGACCCGAACGATTCGTGCACCGCGACGCCGAGGGCGTGCCCCTCGGCGCGCGCGCGACCCCAGCCGCTCATCTCGGCCGCCCGCCGCAGCGCGCGGGCGTGTCGCGGGTGCTCGCCCAACAGCTTCAGCCGCATCTCGACCGGATCGCCGCCGCCCAGCGCGATCAGCTCGTCGAGGAAACACTCGGTCACGAAGCCGTTCTGGCTGCTGCCCACCGAGCGCCAGAACCACAGCGTGACCGGCAGCACCGGCGCGGCACAGGTGACGCGGAGGTTCGGGATGCCGTACGGGAGGTTCGCCGCGCCCTCGATCGAGGTCCGGTCGATGCCGCCCCCGCCCCCCATCCCTGCGAGGATCGATGGCGTGGCGATGCGGTGCTCCCACGCGATCGGGACGCCGTCGGCGTCGACGGCGCCGCGGAGGCGGTTCAGCGAGAACGGGCGGTACCAGCCGCCGCGCGTGTCGTCCTCGCGGCTCCACGACACCTGCACCGGCACGCCGGGCTGCGTCTTCGCGACGTGGACCGCGTCGGCTACGAAGTCGGTCTGCGAGCGCCGCCCGAAGCCGCCACCCATCCAGGTGCTGTGTACAGCGACGCGCTCGGGCGGCACGCCTGCGGCGTCCGCAGCGGCGGTCTGCGCCGCGGTCGGGCCCTGGGTGGGCGCCCACACCTCGACCCGGTCGCCGTCGACCCGCGCCGTCGCGTTCATTGGCTCCATGCACGCGTGCGCGAGGAACGGCACGGTGTACTCGGCCTCGAGCGTGCGCGCGCCATGGAGGGCCGCCGCGACGTCGCCGCGCGCCGCCGCCTCTTCGCCGCGGTCGATCACCGCGACGCACGCGCGCAGGACGCCCGCGTCGTCCAGGTCGGCGTGCGGCCCCGGATCGACGTCGAGGTCGAGTGCGTCGCAGCCCTGCTGCGCGGCCCAGGTGTTCGTCGCGATCACCGCGACGCCGGACGGCACCTGCGCCACGTCGAGCACGCCCGGCACTTCGCGCGCCTGCGTCGCGTCGAACCCCCGCACCGTGGCGCCGAACGCCGCCGGCCGCGCGATGCGCGCGTAGCGCAGGCCCGGCAGGCGCAGGTCGAGGCCGAAGCGTGCCGTCCCCTCGACCTTGTCGGGCAGGTCGAGGCGCGGCAGCGAGCGCCCGGTCAGCCGCCGCTCGCTCGCGGGCTTCACGGTCGGCGACGCGGGCGGGTCGAGGCGCGCCGCGTCCTCGGCGAGCGCGCCGTAGTCGAGCGCGCCGTGGTCGGGGTGGCGGACCTGCCCGTCGCGCGCGGTGCACGACGCCGGATCGACGCCCCAGCGGGCCGCCGCGGCGCGCACGAGGGTCTCGCGGACCGCCGCGGCGGCCTGGCGGAGCGGGTCGTGACCCATGC
>CAYQSE010000387.1:0-3201 GCA_964419905.1 uncultured Enterobacteriaceae bacterium | reverse complement strand
GGCGAGGCCCGCGCGCGCGAGGCCGCCCGAGCCGAGGCCGCGCGGCGCCGGACCGAGGCACACCGCGCCCACCAGGCGATCGCGGAGCCGCGAAAGCGCCTCCACGAAGGCGTGGTCGGGCCGGTCGCAGGCTGGCTGTTCCGTCACCAGCAGGCCGCCGAGATCACCCTCGGCGTGACCTTCTTCTTCGGCGGGATGATCGGCCTGGTCGGCCTGATCGGGACGATGCCGCCGACGTGGGCTCCCTACGCCTTCCTGCCCGGGTTCGTCGGCGTGATCGGGCTCCTGGCGCTCCCGATCTTCGCGATGGAGCGGTGGCTGGCCCGGCTCGCGCGCGCCGCCCACGCGCGCGAGCTCCGCTGGCTGCATGGCCTTCCGCTCCCGCTCGACCTCGACGCGTGGTGCTCGAGCATGACGGCGTTCCGTCACAACGGCGCGGCGCGACTCGTCGTGGATCTGAAGGCGGACGCCGACGACGACCTGATCCGCCTCCTCGCGGACGCGCTGGTCGGCGCCCGGGTCGGCGGGCAGGCCCGGCGGGGCGCCGGGCGCAGACAGATCGTACTCCAGAGCCCGGAGATGGACCTCACCACGCTCCACGGCAAGCGCCTCGAGCACGCGATCTCGCATCACTCGCTGCTCCACGCGTGGCTGCGTCGGGTGCTGACCCGCGTGCTCGTCACCCACGCCGCGAGCCTCGGGATCCGAAGCGCGCGCCCGGAGGTCGTCGACCCGTAGTCGAACGGCTGCGCGCGACGCCACCGCCCTCGGATAGGCTCCCCCATGCTCGTGGCCCCAGCACCCCGCCGCACGCTCCGCGCCCCGCTCACCCTGCGCGGCGTCGGCGTGCACTCCGGCGCCCACGCGGAGGTGACGGTCGCTCCCGCGCCGTTCGGCACCGGCGTCGCCCTCCGTCGCCACGGACACGCGCGCGACGTCGTCCCCGCTCAGATCGAGTACGTCGCTGGCGGCGACGGCGCGACGACGCTCGCGCTCGGCGCGGCGCGGTTCGGCACGGTCGAGCACCTGCTCGCCGCGCTGTTCGGCGCTGGCGTCACCGACGCCGACGTCTCGGTGCGCGGCGCCGAGCTCCCGATCCTCGACGGCTCGGCGCGCCCGTGGTCGGACGCGATCGCGGCCGCCGGCACGCTCGACGGGCCACCCGGACGCACGCTCGTCGTCCGCGCTCCGGTCGAGGTGCAGACCGCGGGGGGCTCGGCCCGGATCCTCCCGTGCCCGCGCTGCGAGGTCGCCGTCGACGTGGACTTCGGCCCGGACGGGCCGCGTGGACGGGCGGAGGTCGCCCTCGAGGGCGACCGGTTCCGCGACGAGGTGTCCTGGGCGCGCACCTTCGTGCTCTCGCGCGACGTCGACCGCCTGCGCGCGGCCGGCCGAGGGCGCGGCGCGACGCCGGAGAACACCCTCGTGTGGCGCCCGGGCATGACTGCGCTGCGCGCACCGGACGAGCCGATCCGCCACAAGCTGCTCGATGCCGTCGGCGACCTCGCGCTGCTCGGCCTCCCGGTCCGCGGCAGGCTGGAGGTCACGCGCGGCAGCCACGCGCTGCACCACGCGCTCCTGCGCGCGCTGCTCGCCGACCGCGACGCCACCGACGAGATCG
The DNA here is from genome assembly GCA_964419905.1 of uncultured Enterobacteriaceae bacterium. Taxonomy (GTDB): domain Bacteria; phylum Myxococcota_A; class UBA796; order UBA796; genus JAFDJI01. Next base: position 1,580 of record CAYQSE010000387.1, on the reverse strand, counting down.
GCGGCCCCTGACGCCCCGCGGTAGGTTGGCCGCCGCGGAGGTGCCATGTTCTCGCGGTTCCGGTTCGTGCTGATGGTCGCACTCCTGGCGCTGACCGCGTGCCGCGGGGACGGCTGGACGCCGGAGGCGGTCTGCGCCGAGGTGTCCGCGCGGATCTGTGCGGGCCTCGAGGACTGCGACTGCCGGTTCGACATCCGTCCCTACGACGCCGCATCGTGCGTGACCGAGCGCGCCGCGGCGTGCGAGGCAGGCCTGGAGGCAGCCGTAGGACCCTACCTCCCCCGCCGGGTGCGGCTCGACGGCGACGCGATCGCGTCGTGCCTCGCCGATCTCGACGCGCAGGTCGCCGACTGCGCGCTCGGGCGCGACGACGCCCCGCTCCCCGCGACCTGCGACGCCTTCGTGCGCGACCGGGCCCGGATCGGTGCGGACTGCGCGACCGCGCTGATCACGCCGTGCCACGACGGCGACGGCCTGTGCGTTCCGTCCGGCAACGCCATGACGTGCGTGGCGCGCGGGGAGGCGGGCGCGTCGTGCGCGAGCGCACCGTGCGCCGAGGGCCTCGTGTGCGACACCGACAGCGACGCGCCGGTGTGTGCCGCGCCCGGGGGCGTCGGCGCCCCGTGCGGATCGGACCGCGCGTGCGCAGTGGGCCTCGTCTGCCCGCCCTCGGGCGCCTGCGCCGCCCCGGCCGCCGACGGCGAGGTGTGCGACGACACGGCCGACTGCGCGACCACCCTGATCTGCGACGACGGGCTGTGCGCGCCGGGCGCCTCACTCGCGGATCCGTGCGACGGGCCCGACGTGTGCGGCGTCGGATCCGCGTGTGGGCGCGCCCCGGAGAACCGGGTGTGCGCCGACCCCGACGCCCAGGGCGCCCCGTGTGAGGAAGGGACCTGCGCGCCGGGCCTCGCGTGCGGGATCGACTCGGCCGTGTGCGAGGCGCTGCCCGGCGAAGGCGCGGCGTGTCTGGACGGCGCCCGCTGCGGCGCAGGCCTCACGTGCCGCTTCGACACCACCACCTGCGTCACGCCGCCCGGGCAGGGCGAGCCCTGCCTCGGGATCGCCGATCGGCGCTGCGCGGACGGCCTCGGCTGCAGAGAGGCCGACGACACCTGTGAGGACGCCGCGACGGCCACCGCGGGTGAGCCGTGCCTGATCACCGGCGGGGACTACCTGTGCGCCGACGGGCTCGGCTGCGACTTCGCGGCGGATGGCTCGTTCTGCATCGCGCCCGGCGGCGCCGGGGATCCGTGCACCAACGATCGGGTGTGTGGCGCGGGCACCTACTGCGAGTACTCGACGCTCGCGTGCACCGAGCGCCGCGCCGACGGCGCACCGTGCGAGGACGGGAACGAGTGCGCTGCGGGCTCGTCGTGCGCGCTGCTGCCCGACGGGTGGACGTGCGCCCCGATCCCCGGCGCCGACGCGCCCTGCCTGGACGTGTGCGCGGACGGACTCGTGTGCAAGGGCCCCGGCGGCGCGTGCACCGAGCCGCTGTGTGTGATCCCCTAGGTGACGCTGGCGACTGGGGCAGGTCGGCCGGGACGGCTGTCGATTGATCACTTCTCCAAGAAGTC
>CAYQSE010000386.1:0-3203 GCA_964419905.1 uncultured Enterobacteriaceae bacterium | reverse complement strand
GCGGCCCGGGATCACACGGTGGCGGCGGGCGATCAACAACTTCCGGTCACGTGCAATAGCGGTTGGGAAGGCGCGGCGGACACATGTGGGTGGTGAAGCACAGGTGCCTCGGTACGCTGTCGATCGCGCTGTGGGTGTCATGTATCGTGTCGGCAAGCGCCGCGGACGACATCGAGTCCGACCTCCATTGTACGGAGAAGGACTTCGCGCGAATGGGTGGCCCCGTGTCATCCACGGTGCGTCCATGCTTCATCGAGTCTCGCGACCTGTTCTCGCTCTGGATCGTCCATCGGGCGAGGGTCTGTGGTCTCGCGGCCCTGTGGAAACCCGAGTCACCGATCTCTCTGGACTTCCGAGGCGACTCGCCTCCGTGGTGGGACGGAGTGATCGGAGGCTTGCACGAGCACTATGGTAGCCCTGGCAACCTCTCTCCGGACCGTGATGGCTGGCTGCTTCATTGGGAGAGCGAGGTCTGGTCGCTCATGGTCGTGGGCGCGCCGTTGCCACCGGAACGGGGTGGCGTGAGGCACGCGATGGCCGCCTGGCACAAGCCATCTTGCTCGCCGTCGGAGCTGATGGAGGCCCAGCCTGAAATCGTGAAGTACTTCGCCGAGCTCACACACCTGCCGCCCCCAGACGAACCGCACATTACGGCCCCGCCCCACGACCCCCAGCCATGAAGTCGCGCGACCGGTTGGGGGGCTTGGTCTGGCGACGGCTGTGTGGCTCGACGACGATCTCGAGGACGTCAGGTCGGCGGCGTCCGTGCGCGACGATGCGCGCGTCGAGGAAGTTCCGCGGCTCGCGCGGCTCGCAGGCGAGCATCGCTACGCGCTCGCCAAGGTAGCGGCGCATCAGCGTCGCGCGACGGAGCCTGCACCGGCACGATCAGGGCACCGCGAATGAAAGACAGTGAAAGCTCACTTGCGACACAGCTCGCGGCAGCGCCACGCCGGCCGGTCTTTCACCAACTTTCAATGAGGAGATGCCGAATAGTCAAGTCAAGAACTTGTAAATCGCCCCCCCCCCGCGAGGTGACGCTCGCCGCGGTCGCGACGTAGACTTCCAGCATCGTCCGGGAGGGCGCGTGACGGAAGGCGGATGCTGCGGTGGGTGTGGCGAGGCGTCGAGCGGGCTGTCGACGGTCGTCTCGGCGACGCGCGCGGTGTGGGCGATCGGCGGGATGAGCGCGCACTCACCGTTCGTGCCGTTCTTCGAGGGCAGCGCGCTCACCAGCCGCGCTTGCAAGGTCGACCTCGAGATCGAGGACGTTCGTGGCGAGATCACCGTCGAGCGCGCCCTTCGGTACTCGAACGACGACGGCGCGACGTGGAGTGAGCCGGTTGCGTGGGGCGGCGGCGTCGCGGGGACCGGGTGGTCGAACGCCCCGGGGTACCAATCGATCTCGGCGGGCGCGCGACGATTCCAGGTCGGCCTGGTCGCGGTCGCGTTCCAGTCGGGGCTCGTCCTGGGACGTGTGCGGATGCTCGTCGCGCTCGCGGAGGTGCGGTCGTCGGAGGTCGGTGGCGGCGGGATGCCGAACCGGTTCACCGTGTGGACGAGCGACGACGTGATCGGCGCGTCCGACGTGCAGTACGATCCGAGCGGCGGTCGCGTCGGGTTCGGCACGGCGCCCGAGGCGGGCTGGCGCGTGGTCGTGGACGGCGATCTGTCCATCGGCACCGGGTCGGGCGCGGCGAAGATCCGGTTCGCGTCCGGAGCAAGCGGCACCCTCCAGTGGACACCGTCCGCGACGCGGACCGTGACGATCCCGAACGCTTCGGGCACGATCCCGCTCGGGACGGGTACTTCGGGGCAGATCCCGTATTGGTCTGGCGCGAACACCCTGTCCGACTCACCACTCGAGTTTCCGTCTGGCACGTTCCCCACAATCGTGCGGGGGCCGCGTCTGGAGGCGACGACCATCTCGACCTCGTTCGCCTTGCACGGCGAGTGCACGAGCACCTCGACCTCGCAGGCCGCGGTGCGGGCCGATCTCGGAATCACGTCCGCGGGTACATCTGCGTACTGGATGCGCTGTCGGGACGGCGCGAACTCCACCCGTGGTGGCGTGCGTGGCGACGGCTCCGGCGGCGTGCAGTACTACAGCGCCTCGGACGCCGAGCTCAAGGAGGACTTCCGCGTTGCGGAGGGATGCCTCGACCGCGTGTTGGCGCTGCCCGTGCGCGACGTGCGGTGGAAGGCGACCGGCACGCGCAGCCTGTGCTTCATCGCGCAGGACCTATGGCCGGTCTTCCCGGAGGCGACGAGCGATCCGGCCGAGAAGGAAGCGCTGAACGCGCGCGAGGTGATCGCGTTCACGCAGGTTCGAGGGGGTCTCGCGCGCGAGGTGGTCGAGCCGTTCGGCGATGAGGATGAGCGCGTTGCGTTGTGGGCGTCGCTCTCCGACGACGAGCGCGCGACAGCGCGGGTCCGTCCGATGCGCGCGGACGATCCGTGCCGGGAGTACCTCGGCGTCGACTACGGGCGGGTGTCCACCCTGCTCGCGGGCGGGCTGCAGGAGCATGTGACGGCTACCGAGGCGCGCTTGATGTCGCTCGCGGCGGAAATCGAGGCGCTCCGGGCCGAGGTGGCGGCGCTGCGGGCCGAGCCGTCGTGATGTCACGCGACCCTGCCGCGACCGCAGGGAAGGAGGGCGATCGGCAATGCGCAACACGACCACGCTGACGCAGCGCGACCGCAAGGTCTGGACGAACAAGACGACGAGCCCGATCTTCGTGCCATTCCACGAGGGCAGCGCGGTGGAGATCGCGCAGATCCGGCTGGACTACAACCTGCAAGAGGCCACGGATCAGCTTCGGATTCGCCGCGCCGTGCGCTATTCGAACGACGGGGGCGCGAGCTGGACGTCGCCGACGGAGTTCGGCGCGGCCTACAGCGGCGATGCGGGCTGGTCGAACGACTCCGGATTCACGGCGCTCGACGCCTCTTATCGGCGCTTTCAGGCGGGCCTCGTCGCGAAGAACCACACGGGGACCGCGCTGGAGGTCGGCACCGTAGACGTCCTGCTCGGCCTGGCCCGCGCGCAGCGGTAGGCCGCCACCCTCTCCCCTCCCGAAGGAGCACACATGCCGCGAACGAGCACGGGTCGGTTGGACCTGATCGCCACCTACGTCGACGAGGACGAGGCCTGCGTTCGACACCACAGACCCCGATCATCGCCGAATAGAGCACCTTCTGCC
>CAYQSE010000385.1:2864-3206 GCA_964419905.1 uncultured Enterobacteriaceae bacterium | reverse complement strand
GAAGAACTGCGCTGCTCGTTTCGCCAACTACGCTGGTCCGATAGGCATTCCGGGCTTCCCGTCAGGACGGGCGGGCGGGACGCCCGCCCCACATGATCTCGGGCCGCAGCCGAGAGGTGTAGGATCGACAGCCGGGACGGCCGCCCCACGTCTTGTCCGTCACGCCGGGTCCAGAACGCGGCGGCGGCGCGCGAGGGCCAGCGCGGCGACGAGCGCCCACGCAGCGCGCGGGGCAGGCGGGGTGCCATCGCAGGCGCAGCCGAACGGCGCGTCCGGCGCGTCCGGCGCGTCGGTGTCGGTGGGCTCGTCGGTGTCGGCGGGCGCGTCGGTGTCGATGGGCTC
>CAYQSE010000385.1:0-2764 GCA_964419905.1 uncultured Enterobacteriaceae bacterium | reverse complement strand
CGTGTCGGCGGGCTCATCCGTGTCCACAGGATCGTCGGTGTCGGTGGGCTCGTCGGTGTCGGCGGGCGCGTCGGTGTCGATGGGCTCATCCGTGTCGGCGGGCTCATCCGTGTCCACAGGATCGTCGGTGTCGGTGGGCTCGTCGTCGCAGCCGACGACCTCGGGCTCACCGCAGCCGCACAGACCCGGCTGGGTCTTGTCGGGGTCGTCGGGACAGCCGTCGTCGCAGTCGAGGGTCAGGTCACCGTCGGTGTCGACGTCCGGCACGCCGCAGCCGCAGGCGCCCGGCGCGATCTTGTCGGGATCGTCGGGGCAGTCGTCCTCGCAGTCGGCGACGAGGTCGCCGTCGCTGTCGTCGTCAGGCGTGCCGCAGCCGCAGGTGCCCGGCAGCGTCTTGTCGGGGTCGTCCAGGCAGAAGTCCACGCCTGCGTCGAGCACCTCGGAGGCGACGCAGGCGTCGTCGAGGCACTGCAGACCGTCACCACACACCGATCCGTCGCTTGGCGTCGCACCGACGAGCTGCACGCAGTTGCCGGTGGCCGCGTTCACGCAGCGGAGGTTGCCGCCGCAGACCACCGGGCAGTCCCCGCCGATGGCGTCGAGGCTGTAGTAGGGCGAGACCTCCTCGCACACCGCACCGACGGTCACGCAGGTGCGCGCGAAGCACGCGCCGTCGTAGTCGAGGTCGTCGACGCACGGCAGGCCCGCGGGCTCGTAGCGGTCCGCGGGACACGCGGCGTGGACCCCATCGCAGGTCTCGATCCGGTCGCAGGTGCCGTCCACCGCGGCCCGGCACACCCGGGTCGTGTCGGCGGTCACCGTGCAGGTCTCGTCGCAGCACGGATCGGCGAGCGAGCAGGTCGCGCCCTCCACCAAGGTGCAGGTCGCGCCGTCGCAGCAGGGGTCGACCCCGGCGCAGTCCGACCCGCCGCAGTCACACGCCTCTTCGCCCTCGAGGACGCCGTCGCCGCAGGTGGGCCCCGCGAACGTGGCCGCGGGCCGGTCGAGGAGACAGTCGCCGCGGCTCGTGGCCAGCAGCGCGTCGGCCTCCGCGACGCTGCACGCTGAGAACTCCCGGGAAGATCCCCCGCCGGTGGCCATGATGTCCACGTTCGGTGCGCACGCGTTGTCCACGCCGTCGTGACGCATGCCGAGCGTGTGCCCGAGCTCGTGCGCGACGAGGTTGGACGCGACGATGCCCACCGACGGGCCGGGCATCCCGCACAGCATCCCCTTGTAGGAGGTGCAGACGCTGGAGAGGCGCGCGATGCCTGCGTAGCGTTGGGGAAGCCCCGAGAACAGGGCGTGCATGTCGCCCTGCGGCACGTCCTCGTTGGCCTCGGCCCAGGCTGCGAAGTCGGTGAGCATCGCCGAGCTGTCGTACCGATCGGTGTCCTCGAACAGCGTCGGTGTCCACGGATCCGCCTCGAGCGAGACCTGCGCGATCAGCACCACGTCGATCCGCTGGGCGAACGCCGTCTCCTCATAGACGGTGTCGACGACCGACACCGCGATCACCGTGTCGTCCTCGAGCGCATCGCCCCACGACGCGGTCCGCTCGGCGTCGTTGACGACGGTGAGCTCCACGAGACGCTGGGCAAAGCCCGCCGCGCGGAGCGTGGGCGAGCCCTCCGTGAGCTCTGAGGGCTCGCTGGACGCAAGCCCATCGATCGACGCGATCAGCGGCGGCAGCGCGGCGCGCGTCAGCGACGGAGGCTCGCCGGACGCGCCGTGCAGCGCGAACAGCGACCCGTCCACGACGGCGCCCCCGCGCACCGTGTCGTCGTCGGAACACATCGACACCGACGCGAGCCCTCGGCGCGCCCCGCTCTCGTCGTGCACCGCTCCCTGGAACACACACGACGCGCGATCCGGCGTGCGCCGCGTCGCGGTGCCGTCTGCCGCGAGCACGACCTCGACATAGTCCGGCCCGAACAGGTCGAGGTGGGGCCGCAGCGTGACGAACAGCGGCCCGTCCGGGCCGGCCACCTCGAGCCGCGGGAGCGCGGCGTCTCCGACGGGCACCGCCTCGCGCGTTGGCGCGCACGAGACCAGGAGCATCGCCGCCAGGCAAGATCTCGCGCGCATCGCTCCCTACGCCCCCGATTCGATCACGGTGCCCGCGCGATGCGCCCGTCGCTTGAAGATCTTCTCGATCTCCACCGCGAAGAACACCACCGTCGACAGCGCGAGGCAGAAGGCCAGATCGGCAGCACCGAGCGGCTCGGTCTCGAAGATGGGGTTGAGGAACGGCACGTAGAGCACCGCCATCTGCAGCGCGAAGGTGAGCACCAGCGCGCCCAGCAGCAGCGGGTTCGAGAACACGCCCAACTGGAACAGCGATCGACGCTCGGACCGCACCGCCAGCACGTGCCCGAGCTGAGACAGCGTGAGCACGGTGAACACCATGCTCTGCCAGTGCGCGTTGCCGGACCCGAGCGCCCACGCCTGGGTGGCGAGCGAGACGCCACCCATCAGCAGCCCCACCCACAGGATGTGCTGCCACAGCCCGTGCGCGAAGATGCTCTCTTTCGGCGGGCGCGGTGGGCGCTCCATCACGTCGCGCTCGGCGTGCTCGCCGACGAGCGCGAGCCCCGGCAGCCCGTCGGTGACCAGGTTGATCCACAGGATGTGGATCGGCAGCAGCGGGATCGGCATGCCCAGGAACGGGGCGAGGAAGATCGTCCAGATCTCGCCCAGGTTGCTGGTCATCGTGTACTTCACGAACTTGCGGATGTTGTCGAAGATCCGGCGGCCCTCGTGC
>CAYQSE010000384.1:0-3277 GCA_964419905.1 uncultured Enterobacteriaceae bacterium | reverse complement strand
GATCCTCGCGAACCCGCCTTCATCCTGACTTCTTGGAGAAGTGATCAATCGACAGGCGAGGCGCCCGCCGCGCCCGCCGAAGCGCCAGGCACCGCAGCGTGTCCGGTCCATGACAGGGAGATCCCGATCCGGCGGGTACGACCCGAAGAATGGCGAGCCACGCAGCCCGCTCCGCTAGCGATCGGCCTCGAAAGCAGATAAGTCCGTCTGCCGCCCCCGCAAGGGCGAAGAGGAGGAACCCATCGTCGCCGAAGAACGCACCCTGCCCGCCCCCTTGGCACTCCGTCCGTCCCGCAGGGCGGACCTCCCCGCGGTCGTCGAGATCGTCAGCAGCACGGCCGCCTGGTACGCGCCGTTCGTCGAGCCCGAAGACCTCGCCTCGCAGCACGACGTCGACCTGGCGTGGGCCGAGGAGAACTACGCGAAGCGGGAGTTCTGGTCGGCCACCGTCGACGGCGAGGTGATCGGCGTGCTCACGCTCCAGGACGCCGGAGACTGGCTCTACCTGGGCTACGTCTACGTCCACCGCGACTGGGTCGGCCGCCGCATCGGCCGCACCCTGCTCGACCACGCCCAGCAGCTGGCCGAGGCGCGCGACAAGCAAGGGATGGTCCTCATCGCCCACCCCGAGGCCACCTGGGCGGTGAAGGCCTACGAGAAGTACGGCTTCGAGCGGGTCGCGACCTCGGACACGGCCGTGTGCGCGTGGAACGACGGCTGGCTCGTGCCGTACCACGAGGCGGGCTTCCACCTGTGGCGGTGCACCGTCGACACCGGAGAGGCGTAGCGCGCCGCATGAGCGACCACCGGATCCCGGCCTTCTTCCACAGCGATCAGCTCGCGTTCAAGCCGCGCTACGAGTGGGCGTTCGGCGAGCGCATCGACCACCCGGAGACGACCGCGCGCGCCGAGAGCATCGTCGCCGCGCTCCAGCAGGCCGACGACCGCTACGCGCTGCACACGCCGCCGCCGGTCCCGGCGGGCGCGATCAACCGCCTGCACGACGGCGCCCTGCTCACGGTGTACCGCACCGCCCAGGAGATGGCCGAGGACGAGGCGTACTACCCCACGGTCTTCCCGCGCCTCCAGCGCGCGGCCGATCCGACGAACCTCCAGCACGCGGGCGCCTGGTGCTTCGACGCCGGCACCCCGCTGAACAAGCGCACCTGGGAGGCCGCGAGCTGGAGCGCCGCGTGCGCCCACCGCGCCGCCACCGTGCTCCGCGCCGGGGAACACCGGCTCACCTACGCGCTCTCTCGCCCGCCGGGCCACCACGCCACCCGCGCGCTGTTCGGCGGCTACTGCTACCTGAACAACGCCGCCCTGGCGGCCCGCGTGCTCCAGAAGGGTAGCCGGGTGGCGGTGCTCGACATCGACGTGCACCACGGCAACGGCACCCAATCGCTGTTCTGGCGCGATCCGCGCGTGCTCGTCGTGTCGATCCACGAGCACCCCGACCGCTGCTTCCCGTACTTCGCGGGCTACCCGTCCGAGTCCGGCGAGGGCGCGGGCAGCGGCACCAACCTCAACATCACCGAGGAGGCCGGCTGCGACGGCGCGCGCTACTTCCAGCTCCTCGAGCAGCACGCGCTCCCCGCGATCACCTCGTTCGCGCCGGACTTCCTCGTGCTCTCGGCCGGCCTCGACACCTACGCGCTCGACCCGGTCGGCCACTTCGGCCTGACGACCGACGACCTGCGCGAGGTGGGCGAGCGCATCGGGCGGCTCGGCCTGCCGACGGTCGCGGTCCAGGAGGGCGGCTATCACGCGCCCCACCTGGGCCGGAACCTGGTGGGCCTGCTCGACGGGCTGTCGAGCGGGATGCAGCGGGCCGGGGAGTAGCCGGCGCCGCGACAGCGCTCAGCGCTTTGCCGCCTCGAACGCCGTCATCAGCGTGTTAAGCTTGGTGATGCCGATCGGGTCGGGATCGGTGGCGATGGCCGCCTCGAGGTCCTGGACGTCCTGCATCCGCACGACGACGTAGCCATCCACCGGATCGACGACCACGAGCTGGCCGAACGCGCCGATCGCCGCGTACAGCGCCTCCGAGGAGCCCGGGACGAGGCGCCCGTCCAGCTCGACGCGCTCGAAGAACGTGGGGTGGATCACGTGCCCCTCGCGGTTGAGCCACCACAGGTGGCCGTACGCGTCGTTGAGCGGGGTGCCCGGCGTGGTGGACTCCGTGACCCACTGCGCGGGGATCACCTGCTGCCCGTCCCACTGGCCGTCTTGAAGCATCAGGTAGCCGAACCGCGCCAGGTCGTGACACGAGGTCTGCATGCCCTGGTAGACCAGCGGATTGCCCGCCGCGTCACGGCCCAGGGAGGCCGTCATGCCGATGGGCTCGAAGAGGTTCGCCTGGGCGAAGTCGTCGACGTCTGAACCGGTCGCGACCTGGAGCACGCGCTCGAGGGTCTGGATGGCGGCGTTGTTGTACTCCCAGTAGGCGCCGGGCGCGTGCTGCTGGGTGAGCTCGAGCCCGTAGGCGGTCTGGTCCTCGCTGTAGAGCAGGTAGCCGTAGTCGCTCTCCGCGCTCCAGTACCGCCCCGAGTCGTTGGCGAGCAGGTTGCGGACGGTCACCGCCTCGCTCGGGGTGTCGCGCCACGCCTCGAGGGTCGTGGCCGCGGCGTCGTCGATGTCGAGCAGCCCCTGCGCCTGCGCGATGCCGACGAGGGCGCTGGTCACCGACTTGGTGGTGGAGAACGCGTTGGCGTGCACCGTGTCCGGGCCGTAGCCGGGCGCGTACCACTCGTGGACGACGACGCCGCGCGAGATGACGACCAGGCAGGTGGACTTCAGCTCCGCGGCGACCTGGTCCAGCTGGGCGACCCCGACAGGAAGTAGCCCGTGCCGGGCGGCCGGCTCCCTGGCCCAGGTGTCCCCCGGGTAGACCGCCTGCGCACCGCCGCGCGCGGCGGCCCCGGCGTGGGTCTCGAGGTCGGCGGCAGGCGCTGTGCCCGCGGGCGCGCCGCAGGCGGCGAGGGCGAGGGCGACGAGGGGGATGGCGCGGCGGTGCGGATGCATGGAGATCTCCGGTGTGTGGATGTCGGGAAGCCCGATGCGCGCGGGCTCGCGATGGGTCCATCGCAAGCGCCGGGCCACCGACAGAGCAAGGTCGAAGGTCCGCTTTCACCCGGATTGCACGCGGCGCCGGACGCGCGCGCATGCGCGCGCATTCGGGCGGGCGGGCCCCCCGCGCCACGTTCCGCTTCAAGGGCGGGACGCCTGTCGATTGATCACTTCTCCAAGAAGTCCGGATGAAGGCGGGTTCGCGAGG
>CAYQSE010000383.1:0-3285 GCA_964419905.1 uncultured Enterobacteriaceae bacterium | reverse complement strand
GGTGCGCGCTAGCCATGCGCCCTTAGGGCCTTTACGCCTGCGCAGGGTTCCCCCCATGCCGTCGCCTGAAGCCACGCCCGGAACCCGCGGGTTCGTCATCCCGATCGGCGGCGCCGAGGAGAAGGTCGGCGATCCCACCATCCTCCGCGCGTTCGTGGAGCTGTGCGGCGGCAAGTCCGCGCGCATCGCGGTGATCCCCACCGCGTCGATGCTGTCCGATACCGGGCCCCGCTACATCCAGGCGTTCGGTCAGCTCGGCGCGGGGTACGTCGAGGTGGTCGACTTCCGCGAGCGGCAGGACACCGCGTCGCCCGACGCGCTCGAGGCGCTCGAACGGTCGACGGGCGTGTTCCTCACCGGCGGAAACCAGCTCCGGCTGTCCACGATCCTCGGCGGCACGCCGGTCGCTCAGCTCCTGCGGCGGCTGTCGGCGCGGGGCGTGCACGTCGCCGGCACGTCGGCGGGCGCCGCGTTCGTCAGCGAGCACATGATCGCGTTCGGCAGCGAGGGGGCGACGCCCATCGCCGGTCAGGTCACGCTCACGCCCGGGCTCGGGCTCACCAACCGCGTGATCGTCGATCAGCACTTCCGCCAGCGCGACCGGCTCGGGCGGCTGATGGCGGCGCTCGCCTACAACCCGTTCGCGCACGGCATCGGCCTCGACGAGGACACCGCCGCGTTCATCGGCCCCGACAACGTGTTCCGCGTCGTCGGCACCGGCGGCATCACGATCGTGGACGTGAGCGACCTCGAGTACTCCAGCATGGCCATCGCCAAGGTCGGCAAGCCCGTCCAGCTCGTCGGGGTCCGGCTGCACGTGCTCGTCGACGGCGCGACCTACGACCTCGCGTCGCGGCAGGCCAACCCCGCGCCCGAGCACGACGAGGACTGATCCCGACGGATCGGGCCGCCGCGCCGCGCGCGGGGCCGCTCCGGCGTGGCGGACCAATCGGACAATCGCCGGCTTTCGCCGTCTCCTCCGTCGAACGCACTACACTCCGCCGGTCGCGCGCCACGCGCCGTCCCAGGGGGTCCCAGGATGCAGCTCCTCGATCAACGCGCCTACGTGGGCCCGAGCCTCTACGCCAACTTCCGCGTGATCCGCCTCACGGTCGACCTCGGCCCGCTCGAGGAGCGCCCGTCCGCCGAGATCCCAGGCTTCGTCGACGCGCTCGTGGGGCTCGTGCCGTCGCTCTCCGAGCACGGGTGCAGCTACGGCGAGCCGGGCGGGTTCCTGCGCCGGCTGCGCGAGGATCGCGGCACCTGGATGGGGCACGTGCTCGAGCACGTCGCGATCGAGCTCCAGAACCTCGCGGGCTCGCAGGTGACGTTCGGCAAGACCCGCGGCAGCGGCAAGGTGGGCCAGTACCACGTCGTCTACGAGTACGAGGACGCGTGGGTCGGCACCCAGGCGGGCCAGCTCGCGCTGCGGCTGCTGCACCACCTGCTGCCCGAGGCGCTGTGCCCGGGCGTCGAGCGCGAGGCGGACTTCGACTTCCAGGGCGAGCTCGAGTCGTTGATCCGCGGCGCGCAGCACCGCGCGTTCGGTCCGAGCACCGGCTCGCTGGTGCGCGCCGCCGAGTCGCGCGGCATCCCGTGGATCCGCCTGTCGGAGCAGAGCCTCGTGCAGTTCGGGCACGGGCGCTACCAGAAGCGCATCCAGGCCACGATCACCAGCGAGACGCGGCACATCGCGGTCGAGATCGCGTCCGACAAGGAGATCACGAACCGCATCCTCGGCGACATCGGCCTGCCGGTGCCCAAGCAGCACCAGTCGTACCGGATGGCCGAGACGGTGCGGGCGGCGCGGCGCATCGGCTACCCGGTGGTGGTCAAGCCGCTGAACGCGAACCACGGCCGCGGCGTGTCCATCGGGCTCATGGCCGACGACCAGGTCGAGGTCGCACACGAGCAGGCGCGCGAGCACAGCCGGTGCGTGCTGGTCGAGAAGTACATCCCCGGCTTCGACCACCGAATGCTCGTGGTCGACGGCGAGCTCGTCGCGGTGGCGAAGCGGGTGCCCGGGCACGTCGTCGGCGACGGGGTGAGCACGATCGGTGCGCTCATCGACCGGGTGAACCAGGACCCGCGGCGCGGCATCGGCCACGAGAAGGTGCTGACCCGGCTCGAGCTCGACCACCAGGCCGAGCGGCTGCTCGAGGCGGCGGGCTACACCGCCGACACCGTGCTCCCGGCGGGCGAGATGTTCCTGCTCCGCTCGACCGGCAACCTGTCGACCGGCGGCACCGCGATCGACATGACCGACACCTGCCACCCCGACAACCGCGAGATGGCGGTGCGGGCGGCGAAGGCCATCGGGCTCGACGTGTGCGGCGTCGACTTCCTCACCCCCGACATCACGTGCTCCTACAAGGAGGTCGGCGGTGGCATCTGCGAGGTGAACGCGGCGCCGGGCTTCCGGATGCACGTCGCGCCCAGCGAGGGCACACCGCGCGACGTGGCGGGCAAGGTCCTCGACATGCTGTTCCCGCGCGACACGCCGGCGCGGATCCCGATCGCCGCGGTGACGGGCACCAACGGCAAGACCACGACCACCCGGATGCTCGCGCACATCCTGAAGATGTCGGGGCAGACGGTCGGCATGTGCACGACGGACGGCGTGTACGTCGACGGGCGGCGCACGGTGGAGGGCGATCTGACTGGCCCCGGCGGCGCGCAGATGGTGCTCCAGGACCCCGAGGTCTCGGTCGCGGTGCTCGAGACGGCGCGCGGCGGGCTGCTGCGCGCGGGGCTCGGCTACGACGGGCCGGACGTCGCGTGCTGCCTGAACGTCAGCGCCGATCACCTCGGGATCGGCGGCATCGACACCCTCGAGCAGCTCGCCGAGGTCAAGCGCGTGCCGATCGAGGTCGCCCGCGACGCGATCGTGCTCAACGCCGACGACGCGCTGTGCCTGCGGATGGCCGACGTCAGCCGCGCCCGGCACATCTGCTACGTCACGATGGATCCGAACAACGCGCTGGTCCGCGAGCACATCCGCGCGGGCGGTCGGGCGGTGGCCCTCGAGGGCGGCATCAACGGGCACATGATCGCGCTCTACGACAAGGGCGCGCACCTGCCGCTGCTGTGGACGCACCTGATCCCGGCCACGCTCGAGGGGCGCGCGCTGCACAACGTGCAGAACGCGATGTTCGCGGCGGCGATGGCGCACGCGATGGGCGTGAAGCTCGATGACGTGCGGCACGGGCTGCGCACCTTCGACACGACGTTCTTCCAGGCGCCGGGCCGGATGAACATCTTCGATCAGCACGGGTTCAAGGTGAT
>CAYQSE010000382.1:0-3292 GCA_964419905.1 uncultured Enterobacteriaceae bacterium | reverse complement strand
CCAGCGCCCCGAACGGGCATGGGCAGGGGCACGGTCATGGGCAGGGGAGGAGCCCCGCGCGCCAGGCGCGACGGGCTCCTCGCGCGCGACGGCCGAGGGCGCGGTACACTCGCCGCATGGACGACGGCTACCACCTCTCCCTCGGCCTGAGCCGCGAGCTCTGGGAGGACCTGCTCCGCGCAGCCCTCCCGATCACCCTCTCGGACGGTCGGGTCGATCTGATCGCGGCCGCCCGCGCCAGCGTGCGCCAGCTCGGCGTTCGTGAGCGCATCGCGGGCCTGCTCGAGGATCGCGGTCCCAAGGGCTTCCGCTCGCCGCTGCGGCTGCGCGAGCGGTCGCGCGCGGTCTGGCGCCAGCAGCGCGCCGGGCTCGCGCGCTCGGTGCAGCAGGTGGTCCGTGTCGAGGGCACCTGGAGCGTCGTCCTCGACGACGCCGGCACGCAGCTCCGCTACGGGCGCCAGCAGGTCGCCGCCGATGCCTGGGTGAAGGGCGTCGCCGAGGGCACGCTGTTCTTCCTCCGCGAGAACGTCGAGATCCCGTTCGTGCTCGAGCGGCGCGTCGGGGCGTCCGTGACCCTCGGCGACATCCGCTACGACCCGGGGGCGCGTGCGGTGATCGGCTCCCTGCAGGACCTCGCGCTGCACGTCGGCGATCACGCCGTGTGGCAGTTGGTCGCCCGCGGCGCGGAGCGGCTGCTCGGCCAGCAGATGGGAACGGTCAACCCGGTCCCGATCCTGCGCCGCGATCAGGTCGAGGAGATGGTCGGTCCGATGGGCGGCGCGTTCCGGGTGAAGATGGGCGTCGAGCATCTCGATCTGGTCGTCACCGAGCGCGATCTCCAGCTCCGCGTGCGCTTCGGCTTCACCCAGCCGCAGCTCGACGAGGTCCGCCCGAAGGGCCACCTCGCGGGCTGAACGCGCGTCGAACCCGCGCTTCCGGTAGGATCGGCCGCGGGAGGGTGCGATGCCGAACCTCGAGCTGATGGTGAAGCGGGATCTGTCGTCGTTCCGACGCATCGCGATCGGCACGTGGAAGACCGCCTACGACCCGAGCGTGTACGGATCGCTGACGCTGCGCATGGACAAAGCGCTGGCGTACGTCGAGGCGTTCCGCGCGCGCACCGGCCGGCGGCTGACGGTGACGCACATGATGGCGAAGGCGATCGCCGCGGTGCTCGTGGAGACGCCCGATGCCAACGCGATCCTGCGCTTCAACCGTATCTATCTCCGCAAGGACATCGGCGTGTTCTTCCAGGTCGCGATGCAAGACGCGGCCACGGGCCAGATCGACCTGTCGGGCACCACGATCCATGGCGCGGACCAGAAGAGCCTGTACGAGATCGTCGTCGAGTTCGAGCGCGAGGTCGAGAACGTGCGCGCCCAGAAGGACGAGAAGCTCGAGGGCACGCGCTCGATGTTCAAGAAGATCCCCGCGTTGCTGCTCAACACGGTGCTCAACGGCATAGGCTTCCTCGCGTATACGCTGAACCTCGACCTGCGCGCGCTCGGTGTACCGAAGGATCCCTTCGGCAGCGTGATGGTCACGAACATCGGCTCGCTCGGGCTCGAAGAGGCGTACGTCCCGCTGGTGCCCTACAGCCGGGTGCCGCTCCTGGTCGCGACCGGCGCGGTGCGCCGGGTGCCGGTGGTCGCCGCTGACGACACGCTGGAGATCGCCGACGTGATGCGCGTGTTCGCGACGTTTGACCATCGGATCCTCGACGGGCGGCACGCCGCGAGCATGGCGCGGATCCTGAGGCGGTGGTTCGAGGATCCGTTCGCGCACTTCGATCCCATCGACGCGCTCCCCTCGGGATCCCCCTCGCCGATCGACCATGCGGCGATCGGCGATCCCGGGCCCGCCACGCCGATCGAGGATGGCGCAGGCGGGGCGCTGGAAGGCGACGACTGATGCGTCAGCCCCGATGGGCACGCGCGCGGCGGCGCGATCTGGTCCTATACTGGCGCTCCGCTCCGTGATGAGGTCATGCCGTTGCGCCCCCACCTGATCCAGCACGCCCTGATCGTCGCGCTCCTCGCTCCGTCGCTCGCCCACGCTCAGACGTGGTGGGACGACGGATGGGACTACCGCCAGGAGCTACCGCTCACCGACGGGGGCATCGGAGCGAGCGTCAACACGCGCATGCCGCTCCTGGTCAAGCTCGACAGCAGCCGGATCGCCTACGCGGACACCGCGAGCGGCGGCGCCGATCTGCGCTTCGTCCTCGACGACAACGGCTCGTTCACGGTGCTCCCGCACGAGGTCCAGCGCTGGGACCCGTCGGGTGCGTCGTTCGTGTGGGTCGGTCTCCCGGCGCTGACCAAGACTACGCCGGGCTCGGTGTGGATGTACTGGGGCAACGACACCCCGGGGACGGCGCCGTCCACCACCGGGGTGTGGACGAGCTACGCCACCGTGTGGCACCTCGACGGCACCGCCGAGTCCTCGGGCGCGTCGGGCGGCACGCTCGCGCCGCAGAACAGCCCCACCGCGCTTACGGACGGCGCGCTGGGCGGGGCCTATCGGTTCGACGGCGTGAACGACTACTTCACGCAGGGCGTGGCCCTCGCGCCGATCCTCGGCACGCGTGGCGCGATGATGGAGTTCTGGATCCGCCGCCGGGCCAGTGACAAGGTCGGGGGGACGCTGGCGCGCAACTCGGGTGGCATCACTGGCGTCGAGGAGGACCACGACGGCAGCTCGCATTCCAGCCACGACGACATCTTCTGGGGCTGGGTGGACGACGACGGCGATGTCGGCGTGTCGGCGCGCACCAACGCGGCGGCGAGCGTGACGCCGACGAACGACACCTGGCATCACGTCGTGCTCGGACGCCGCACCGGCGGGGCGACCGACGCGTGGCTCGACGGCGTGCAGGTCGCGAGCAACGTTGGGGGAACGAACAGCGATCTCACAGACAACACGTTCTCGGACATCGGGCGCATGCGGATCATCGACCTCCCGTCGGGCAACGGGTCGTCGAACTACTTCCAAGGCGATCTCGACGAGCTCCGCATCCGCGGCGCGGCCCCCACGAGCGACTTCGTGCTCGCTTCATACAAGTCGCAGTCCGACCAGCTGATCACCTGGTGCGACGCGGAGTCCGCGCCGAGCTGGTACGCGGATGTCGACGGCGACGGCTACGGCAGCGACGACAACGTGATCGCGTCGTGCTTCGAGCCCCGTGACGCGGTGACCGTCGGCGGGGACTGCGACGACGAGGACCCCGACCTCAACCCAGACACGGTGTGGTACCTCGACGCGGACTTCGACGGCTACGGCAACCAGGACG
>CAYQSE010000381.1:0-3323 GCA_964419905.1 uncultured Enterobacteriaceae bacterium | reverse complement strand
CGACGTTCGAGACCCACATCGGCGTGCGCGACTCGCTCGTCATGAGCCTGCTCCCGACCGACCCGCGGCCGTGGCGCCTCGGCGCGAGCGCCCCGTCGGCGAGCCCTCGCTGACGGCGCCCGCCGGGGATCAGCGGAACAGGCGCCCGTTGAGCGGGCTCGCGAGCTGACGGACGTAGTCGCGCGGGAACGCCACGTCGCCGGAAAGCCCCACCGCCTCGGGGGTGGCGCGATCCTTCGGGAGCAGCCAGGTGCCGAACACGTGGTCCCAGATCACCAGGTTGTTGCCGTAGTTCGCGTTGCCCTCGGCGAGCACGGTGGAGTGGTGCCAGCGGTGCAGGTCGACCGTCGCGAACACCCGGTTGAACGGGAACAGCAGCAGGTCGATGTTCGCGTGCTGGAGGAAGCCGTGCACCGGCGTGAACACGCTCATCAGCAGCAGCACCTCGGCGGGCGCGCCGAGCAGCGCCAGCGTGCCCATCTGGGCGAGCCAGGTGCCGGCGACGTGCACCGGATGGGTGCGACCCGACGACAGCAGGTAGAGCCGCTCGCTGCTGTGGTGCAGCGCGTGCAGGCGCCACAGCGGGCCCCAGGTGTGCGACAGGCGATGCCACCAATAGGTCGGGAGCTCGGCGATCACCAGCGCCAGCACGAGCTGAGCCGCGACGGGCAGCGCGACCGGCCACACCGACGCCCCGAGCGTCTCGGAGAACCACGCCGAGGCGGCGAACAGGCCGCCGCTGAACGCGGCCGCCGCGAGCGCACCGGCACCACCCGTCGAGAACAGCAGGTGGAGGACGTCCACGCCCGCGTCGGGCTTCCACCGCTGCCAGTCGCGGCGCGCCGGGAGCACGCGCTGCAGCGCGAGCAGGGCCACGCCGGCCGTGCCGGCCACGACGAACACGACCCCCATCTCGCTCCAGCCGGCGCGCGCGAGGGACCACGCCGCGATCAGGGCGGTACCCAGGATGGCGGGGAACAAGGACCAGCGGAGGGCGTCGAAGAGGAGGCGTCGCATCCACTGACGCTATCCAATCAGCGGCGCGCGCGCCGTCATGATACCGTCGAGCGCCGACGGGGCCCGTGGGAGAGCCGATGCGCGACGTTTCGACTGCGATCCCCCGCCGTGAGGTGCCGCGCTGGACCATCGCGTGGTGGGTCGCGGGGCTCGCGGGCTGCGCGGCGGGCGTCGGGCTGCCCGATGACCGTCTCCCCACCGGGACGTCCACCGCGACCATCCCCGGCGCCGAGGCGACGCTCAGCGCGGATGCGAACAGCGTGCGCCTGGACGGCGTCCGCCTCGCCGCGGTCTCCGCCGTGCTGGCGGGCGACGCGAGCGCGCTCGGGCCGCTGACCGCGGCGCTCGCGGACCGCGCCGAGTCCGTCCAGCTCGCCGCGAGCGCCGATCCGTCCGCGCCCGCGTTCCGCGGCGCGCTGTCGCTGGCGCTGGACCGCGACCTGCCCGCCGCCCTGCTGCTGACGCTGGTGGACGCCGGCGGCCAGGCGGGGTTCGGCGTGCCGTGGCTGGTGGTCGTGGGCCCCGAGGGGCGCGCCGGGATCCGGCTCACGCTGCCGTCCGTCGCCGCGGCGGGGGTGCTCGCGGCGGCGCCCGAGGCCACGCGCCACGAGGCCGGCTACGCGAATCCACGGGTGACGGTCCTGCCCGACCGCGGCTTCGTGTTCCGCGCGCGCGACCGCGTCGTCGACCCCAGCGACGGGCTCGTGCTGGTCTGCCCGCGCACACCGTGCGGCGACCGCTGGCCGCTGGTCGAGCTCAGCCGACTCGCCCGCCGGGTCAAGCTCGATCATCCGCGCGACCGCGCGATCGTGGTCGCGCCGGCGCGCGACGCGACGATCCAGGACGTGGTGGGCGCGCTCGACGCGACCCGCAACGACGCCCTCGCGGGTCGCGGCGCGCGCGAGCTGTTCCCGGACGCGCTGCTCGGGCGGGCGACGCCATGAGCCTGCGACGCGGGGACCGCCTCGGCGACTGGGTGATCGACGCGCCGCTCGGCGAGGGCGGCATGGGCGCGGTCTACCGCTGCCACAGCGTGCTGGCCGACGACGTGCTCGCCGCGGTCAAGGTGCTCAAGGCGAGCGCGCTCGGCGACGGCGCGCAGCGCTTCGTGCAGGAGCTCCGCACGCTGTCCTCGCTGCGACACCCCGCGATCGTCCAGGTGCAGGGCGGCGGCCGCGATGATGCGCGCGACCTCGTGTACATGGCGATGGAGCTGGTCGACGGCGAGGATCTGTCGGTGCGGCTCGCGCGCGGGAAGATGGGCCCCGACGAGGTGAGCGCGATCTTCGGGCCGGTGTGCGACGCGCTCGCCTACGCTCACCAGCGCGGCGTCGCGCACCGCGACATCAAGCCCTCGAACATCATGATCCGCGCGGATGGCACGCCCGCGATCGTCGACTTCGGCATCGCGGTGGCCGAGGGGCGCACCCGACACACCCAGGAGGGGATGGTGCCGGGCACGATGGTCTACCTCCCGCCCGAGACCTTCGAGGGCCGCAAGCCCGATCCGAAGGGCACCGACGCGTACGCGCTCGGCGTCGTGATGTGGGAGGCGCTGACCGGTCAGCACCCGTTCGCGCCCGATCCGAGCTCAAGCGAAGGCCAGCAGCTCGCCCAGGTGATGGGGATGAAGCTGCGCGCCGACGCGCTCGATCCGGGCGCGTCGGCGCCGCGCGCGCTGCGCGAGGCGGTGCTGCGCACCACCGATCCCGAGCCGGACACGCGGCTCGTCGACCTCGGCGCGGTGCGCGATCTGCTCACGACGGGCGCCCCGCTGCCGCCCCGGCGGCGGCGCGGGCGGGGCTGCGTCGCGAAGCTGGTGATCGCCCTCACCGGGCTCGCGGCCGCTTCGATCGCGGCGCTCGCCGTCGTGGCGCTCGGCGTCGGCGGGTGG
Organism: uncultured Enterobacteriaceae bacterium; assembly: GCA_964419905.1. Classification (GTDB taxonomy): domain Bacteria; phylum Myxococcota_A; class UBA796; order UBA796; genus JAFDJI01. The sequence continues at coordinate 412 of CAYQSE010000381.1, read as the reverse complement.
TGGTGGTGGACGACGCAGCGAAACACCACCGCGGCGCACGCGCCGGTCGACCTCGCGGCGACGCTCGACGAGGCCGCGCGCGCGTTGGAGCGCCGCGAGCTGACGTCCGCTCGGCGCGCCGCGGGGCTGGCGCTCGACGACCACCCCGACGATCCGCACGCGAACCTGATGTATGGCGCCGTGCTGCTCGCGTCGGGCGAAGGACCGCTCGCGCGACCGTTCCTGTGCGCGGCGGTCGACGGCGGGCTGGGCGCACAGGTGCCGGGTCACGGCACCCTCCTCGACTGCGACCGGGGGCCCGGCGATCCGCTCCCGCTCACCGCGCCGCTCGCCGTGGCGCGCGTCGACCTCGGGGCCGAGGTCGCGGCGCTGGCGAGCGAGCTGGAGGAGGCCGCCGCCGAGGTCGTCGCCG
>CAYQSE010000380.1:0-3324 GCA_964419905.1 uncultured Enterobacteriaceae bacterium | reverse complement strand
CTTGGGGGGCGGGCCGGCCCGGGCAGCGGGGGGTGGGGGGCGGGGGGGCCGCCCCGGGGGGGGCGGCCGGCCCCTCGACTGAGGGGGTCCTGGGCTGCAAACCTGCACACTCAAGAGGACGTGGGGCGGCCGTCCCGGCCGACCTGGTGCTCTGACAACGCGGCGGCCGGCCGGGACGGCCGGCCCACGACCGAGGGGGCCGAGGGCCTCGAGCCTGGGGCGGCCGGCCGGGACGGCCGGCCCACGACTGTGGGGGCCGGGGGCCCCGAGCCTGGGGCGGCCGGCCGGGACGGCCGGCCCACGACAAGGGGCCGAGGGCTCAGCCCCAGCCGCGCAGACGGTTCTCCTCGGACCGGTACAGCTCGATCGCCTCGTGCACCGTCTTCACCGCCGCCTCGTGCCCGCCGAGGTCGTCGATGTGGACCTCCTTGCGCTCGAGCGTCTTGTAGTCCTGGAAGAAGCGCTGGATCTCGCGCATGACGTGGCTGGGGAGCTCATTGACGTCGTGGTAGTCGTTGTACGCGGGGTCGCCCACCGCCACCGCGATGATCTTGTCGTCGAGCTTGCCCTCGTCGACCATGTGCATCACGCCGATCGGCCGCGCCTGGATCAGGCTCATCGGGTAGACCGGCTCCTGGCACAGCACGAGCGCGTCGAGCGGATCGCCGTCGTCGCAGTAGGTGCGCGGCAGGAAGCCGTAGTTGGCCGGGTAGTGCACCGCGCTGTACAGCAGCCGGTCGACGCGCAGCATCCCGGTCGGCTTGTCGAGCTCGTACTTCACCTTCGAGCCGCGCGGGATCTCGATCACCACGTTGACCCAGTCGCCCGCGGTGGTCTTCGGGTTCGGGAGATCGTGCCAGGGGTGCGCCATGTTGCCTCCAAGCCCGATCGATATCTCGTCGGGATGGGGGCCGCTCAGCGCGCGGCTTCGCTCAGCGCGTCCACCAACCACGCGAACGTGGCCTCGGCATCGGCGTCTCGGAAGGTGAACCCCGCGTCGAGGAGCTTGCGGGGCGTCGCACGGACCGACGCGAGGAAGAGATCGTCGGCCAGCTCGCCGAGCGCCCCGCGCAGCGCCCACTTCGGCGCGTGCGTCATCACCGGGCGGTGCAGCACGCGACCGAGCGCGCGAAACCACTCCTTGTTCGGCGTCGGCTCGGGGATCGTGCCGTTGAACGGCCCCTGGCTCGACGGATCGTCGATCAGGTGCAGGAACGCGGCGACCGCGTCGCGGATGGAGATCCACGACGTGTACTGGCGCCCGTTGCCGAGCCACCCACCGATCCCCATCTGGAACGGCTTGACCATCAGCGGGAACGCGCCGCCGCTCGGTGAGAGCACGATGCTCATGCGCAGCACGGCGCCGCGCGCGTCGAGCGCCTCGGCTGCCTGGAGCTGGCTCTCCTCCCACGCGACCGCGAGGTCGGCGAGGAAGCCGGTGCCCGCGGGCATCGACTCGTCGAGCACCGCCTCGTCGCGATCGCCATAGAACCCGATGCCACCGGCCCCCACCCACACCTTCGGCGGCCGGTCGAGCTCGGAGAGGGACTGCCGCAGGGTCTGTGTGGCCTCGATGCGGCTGTCCCACAGCACCGTGCGGCGCTGCCGGGTCCACGGACGGTCGGCGAGCGGCGCGCCCGAGAGCTGGACGATGGCGTGCAGCCCCTCGAGGCGCTGCAGGTCGGAGACCTTCCGCTTGGGATCCCAGGTGATCGCGTCGGGCGTTCGCGCGCGGCGGCGCGTAAGGATGAGCACCTCGTCGCCGCGCTCGCGGAGCGCGCGCGCGAGCCACGAGCCGATCATGCCGGTGCCCCCTGCGATGGCGATCCGACGCGGCGTGTTCCTGCCCTCCCTCAGCCGTGGTCCCGATACAGCCTCGCGCGCTCGCGGTCAAGCAAAGCGGCGCGCCGGTCACAAGCAGATATGCCATGGAGACGAGGAGTGCCCCCATGACGTCGCGTGCCGAGCCTCCCTCCAAGCTGGACGCCGCCCTCTCCCACGAGGCCGACAAGCAGGCGCTCGTCGACTGGGTGTTCGGGCGCGTGGCCGATCGCTACGATCTGGGCAACGACATCATGTCCGCGGGCTGGCACACCCGGTGGAAGCACCGGCTCATCGCCTACGCCGACCTGCGGCCCGCGCACCGCGTGCTCGATCTCGCGTGCGGCACCGGCGACGTCACCTTCCTCGCGGCCGCCTGCGTGCCGGGGGGCGAGGTCGTCGGTGTCGACATCCACCCGGACATGCTCGCGTTGGCCGAGGCGAAGCGGCCGGCGTCGCTGCCTGCGCCCGTCCGCTTCGTCCAGGCCGACGCCACGGCGCTCCCGTTCCCCGACGCGTCGTTCGACCGCGTGACCATCAGCTACGCCGGCCGTGGCTTCCCCGATTGGCCCACCGTGCTGCGCGAGGTGCATCGGGTGCTCGCGCCCGGCGGCGAGGTGTGGAACCTCGACTTCGCGCGCCCCCAACAAGGGTGGTGGGACGCCCTGTATCGCGGCTACATGGTCGTCTCGGGCGCAGCCCTCGGGGCCGTCCTGCACGGCGACTACCGCACCTACGTCTACATCCCGGTGTCGATGAAGCACTACGCGGGGCAGCGCTGGTTGCGCGACCAGATGGAAGAGGTCGGCTTCGAGGCGTCGCTGATCGAGACGACGGCGACGCTGATGGCGTACAACCGTGGCGTGAAGCCCGCATGAAGGTGTGGATCGACCTGCTGCCGGGCTGGCCCGCCGAGGAGGTGCGGGCGCTGGCCCGCGCAGGGTGGGTGCCGGTGCTCGACGCGCGCCCGCATGACCTCGACGCGCGGGTCGCGGTGCGCTGTGACCACACGATCCCGCCAGACCTGCGCGCGGGGGACATCGCGTTGCTCAGCGGCGGCGAGGTCGCCGACTTCGCGCGCGCGTGTCGGAGGCGCGGCGCCGACCCGTGGGTCGTGTGCCGAACGCCCGCGCAGCTCGCCGCCGCGCGGGCCGCCAAGGCCGGCTGCTGGCTTCGCCCCTACGAGGCGGGCGGCGCCGTCGACGAGTACACAGCGCTGGTGCTGATCCGCGCTGCCCACGGCGGTCGCTTCGTCGTCGACGGGCTCGGTGAGCGCGCGATGGCCGCGTCCCTGGCGGTCGGCGCCGAGGGGATCGCGCTCGGCGCGCACCTGTGGGCCACGCGGCACGCGCCGCTCCACCCGACGCACCGCGCGGCGATCGTCGGCGCGACCAGCGGGCGCGACACCGTCGTCGTCGGCGACGCCGCCGACCATCCGGTGCGCGTGCTCGCGCGCGGCGCGCCCGCGGCGCGTCAAGCGCTGGTCGCCGCCGAGGCCTCGCC
>CAYQSE010000379.1:0-3341 GCA_964419905.1 uncultured Enterobacteriaceae bacterium | reverse complement strand
CGACAGGCGGGACGCCCGCCCCACGTTCACGGGGCCCCGCGAACCCGCCTTCAGCAAGGATTCGCAGAGAAGGGGTCGCGGGTGCCTACCGGTTGCGCATCGCCTCGGCGGTCTGTTGGAAGTACGGACGCAGCGCGTCCACGAGCGGCGCGACGAGCCCGACCTCGGCCATCGCCTCCTCCATCAGCGCGAGCCAGCGGTCCCGCGCGGCGATGTCGATCGCGAACGGCTGGTGGCGCATGCGCAGCCGCGGGTGGCCGCGCGTGTCGAGGTAGCGGCGCGGGCCGCCCATCCGAAACACCAGGAAGTCGCGAAGCCGCTCCTCGGCGCCCGCCAGATCGTCCTCGGGGTACATCGGCCGCAGCAGGTCGTCGGTGGCGACCCGGCGATAGAACGCCGCGACCAGCGCGGCCACGCCCGCCTCTCCGAGGATCGCGTACAGGCTGATTTCGTCGGACATCGGCGCCCCCACGCCCGGGACGGGCGAGCCTGCGCAGCCTATCGCTCGGGCGGCACGTAGACATACCCTTGTCCGGCGCGAACCCGGATGCAGCGCGGTGCGTAGGGATCGCGCTCGACCTTGCGGCGCAGGCGGTCGACGGTGGCGTACACGGTCCGGCTGCGCACTCCCGGCGCGTAGCCCCAGACGTCGCGCAGCAACGTCTCGGCGGGGATGGCCTCGCCGTGCCTCGCCGCGAGGAACTCCAAGAGCTTCGCCTCGGCTGCGGTGAGTCCGATGGTGCCCTCGGGGGTGACGACGGTGCGGCTCGACGGATCGTAGAACCCGACATCGAGACCGATCGGCGCCAGGGACTCGCGCGGGCGCGCGAGCGGAACACGCGGGGTGCCCAGGTCGCGAGAGATCACGACGATCCCCCGGATTCCGGGATCGGCAAGGCGATTGCGGCTGGTCGCCTCCATCCAGGTCCAGTGCCCATCACGGTGCAGATAGCGGTAGGTGACGCCGACCGTCTGGTCCGGCTCGGCGAGCAGGCGCCCGAACGCCTCCTGCACCGCCGCGAGATCGTCAGGGTGGATGTAGGACATCGTGTTGCCCGTCAGGAGAGGGCAAGGTCGTGACGGGTCGAGACGTGGCCTCCCAACCCTTCCGAGCTAACTCGACGACATGGAGGTCAGATGGCCGAAGACATCGTGTTGGCAGCCGGGCGACTCGGTCCCCCGCCGTGGCCCACCCTCGATCCGTTCTTGTTCTGCGTGCACCACCGCGACGACTACCCCGAAGGCGACGAGCGCATGGCCCCGAAGGCCACGTTGGCCGGTAGGAACATGGGCATGGACTTCAGCGGCAAGGACGGCTGGAGCATGTACCACGGCCACGGCGTGCCCGGGTTCCCGCAGCACCCACACCGCGGGTTCGAGACCGTCACGCTGGCGCGCCGCGGCTACATCGACCACTCCGACTCGCTGGGTGCCACCGCGCGGTTCGGACACGGTGACGCCCAGTGGATGACGGCGGGCAAGGGCGTCGTGCACTGCGAGATGTTCCCGCTCGTGCACCGCGACGCGCCGAACCCCACCGAGCTGTTCCAGATCTGGCTGAACCTGCCCGCCGCCGACAAGATGGTCGACCCCTACTTCACCATGCTGTGGTCCGAGACGATCCCGCGGCGCGTGTTCCGAGACGCGGCGGACCTGCCGACCGAAGTGGTGATGGTCGCGGGCGCCATCGACGGGCTGAAGGCCCCGCCGCCGCCGCCGAACTCCTGGGCCGCCCGCCCCGAGAGCGATCTCGCGATCTGGACCGTGCGGATGGCTGCGAACGCCCGGTGGACGCTGCCGCCGGCCCGCCCGGGCGCGCATCGGGTGCTGTACTTCTTCGAGGGCGACACGATGCGCTTCGGAGAGCGCGCGTTCCCCGCCGGCTCGGTCGTGCAGGTGCGCCCCGACGTCCCACTGCCGCTGCACAACGGCGCCAAGGAGGCCGAGGTGCTCGTGCTCCAAGGGCGCCCGATCGGCGAGCCCGTGGCGCAGCACGGCCCGTTCGTCATGAACACCCAGGCCGAGATCCACCAGGCGTTCGCCGACTACCGCCGCACCCAGTTCGGCGGCTGGCCGTGGCCCACCGACGACCCCGTCCACCCCCGCGACCGCGGCCGCTTCGCCATCCACGCCGACGGCCGCATCGAGGAAGCCGAATGAGTGGAGGGGTCAGGTTGTTCGATCTCACCTTGCTCGCGCCAGCAAACGAGGCTTGAAGCTTTATTCTTCGAGGGGTCAGGTTGTTCGATCTCACCTATCGTTCGGATCTCGCCCTTTTCGAATGATGTGTGAGATCGAACAACCTGACCCCTCAAGAACCAGGCGTACCACCGAAATAATCCGGCGCTTCCCGCGTGAGTTCGAACAACCTGACCCCCCTCTCAGGGGGTGAGGGCGAGGGTGACGGCGGCGCGGCGGAGGTCGACCTCTTCGTACCAGGTGAACCGGACCTGGGCGCGGGGCTCGGCCTCGATGGGGGAGCCGGAGAGGTGGGTGACGTCGAGGCGGTAGGTGCCGGTGGGAGCGAGCTCGAACGCGTTGAGGGCGACCCAGCCCTCGTTGAGGTCGTTGCCGCTCTCGCCGAGCGCGATGGTCCACTCCTGCCAGTCCTCGACCACGCGATCGCCCTCGGCCTCCTCGGCGACGAGGACGAGATCGAGCACCGGCGCCCCGACCGGCACGTCGAGCGCGACCACACGCAGCTCCACCGTCAGCACCCCTTCGCCGTCCTCGGGGATCCCGGTGGCAGCGTAGTCCAGGTGAAAGGAGGCCTCCTCGGCGGTGGGACCGAGGGCGACGACCGGCCCCTCGGCGAAGTCCTCCACGCTCCACGTCGGACGGCTGGTCGCGACCGACGCGACGAGGGCGGCTGCAAACACGACGAGGGCGAGAGGACGGCTGGACATGATGCGCTCCGGATGGGGTTCCCCCACCCCAAAAGCAAGCGGTGTGCCAGGGCTACGATCCCGATCTCTACGGGCTCTCAGCGAGAGCCCCGGGCGCGATCGCGACATCGCTGTCGCGGCACGCCGCGTTAGCCTCCGTACATGAACGTGCTGCTGCTCGCTGTGCTGCTCGCCGCGCCGGCGCACGCCGACGACATGGCGGCGGCGCGCGAGCAGATGGTCACGACGCAGATCGAGGCGCGCGGCCTCCGCGACCCGCACGTCCTGCGCGCGCTACGCGCCGTCCCGCGGCACCTGCTGATGCCGCCCGAGGTGCGCGAGGTCGCCTATGCCGACCATCCGGCACCGATCGGCCACGGTCAGACCATCAGCCAGCCCTACATCGTCGCGCTGATGACCGAGTTGCTGGCGCCGCAAGGCACCGACCGGGTGCTG
>CAYQSE010000378.1:0-3378 GCA_964419905.1 uncultured Enterobacteriaceae bacterium | reverse complement strand
CGCCACACGACGTCGCCGAGGTGAGCTCGCGACACATCCAGGTCGTCCACACGAGACGCCGACCGGGCGAACAGCGCGGGCGGTGCGCGGACGCCCTCGCCACGCACGGACTCCCACGCCTCGGTCCAGCGCGCGAGAAGCGCCAGCACCGGCCCGCCGTCGTGCGCCCGGGAGCGCATGTTCCTCGGCAGCCAGTCGCGGAACAACCGCGGCGCGAACCCGCGCGCGAAGTCGGTGCTGAACAAGATCCCCTCGGTGTGAAGCCCGTCGTCGCCCTTCCGCAGCAGGTGGACGACGAGGACGCCGCCGGGCGCGTCCGAGGAGCCCTCGAGCAGCAGCCCGCCGGGCAGCAGCGCACGACCGAGGCGCGCGTGGGCGTCGCGGACCGCCTCGGGACGGTAGCCGCGCAGCACGTTCATCGCGCGCACCACCCGCGCCGGCTCATCGGGCCCGAGCGGCAGATCGAAGCCGCCGACCCGCGCGTCGAGCCCCGCGGCGCGCGCGCGCTCGACGCGCCACGCCTCGTGGTCCACCACCACGGTCGGCCCGGCGAGGTCCGCGAGGTCCACGCTGGTGTCGGGCTCGTCGCCCGGGCCCAGGTCCACCGTCAAGGCGCGCGCCCAGGCGCCGTCGCGGCGCGCGAGCAATGTGGACTCGGTCGCCGCGAGCCACGCGTCCAGGCGCGCCAGGCGCCCGGCGCGGGTTCGACCGCGCAGCGACCCGCTCGCGCGTTGGGATGGATGGGGATCGATGAACGACCTGCTGCTCACGGCGCGCGCCCCAGCCTGACCACGGCGGCCCCCCGTACCCCACCGACGTCCCCCTGACGAAGCGGGACAACGACCCGGACCCGCCCGGCGTGACGCGCGAGATCCGTGCGATCAGGCGCGCCACGACGGGCTCCGCTTCGAGACCGGCGACTACTCGACCGCAGAGACCGGGTGGAGCGTCAGCGTCAGCTCGAGCGCGACGTCGACGTCGGGGCAGCGGTAGGTCGACTCGGTCGCGCCCTCCCCCTCCCACAGCACGACCCGATCCGACGAGGCGACGGGCTCCCCGGTCGGTGCGTCGTCGCTGAGCAGGATGTCGCCACAGCCCATCTCGTCGCCTGCGACGTAGAGCCGCGCCTCGAGCGCGACCTCCGGCGGACAACCATTCCCCCCATACCGGAACCACAGATCTTCCACATCACAGACGACCTTGGCGTGCTTCCATGAGACGAAGTCCGACGGGTCCGTGCCGAGGCGCTCCTCGTAGTCGACGACGAGGACCATCTTACGCTCCGCGCTCGGCGGCGCGACCGACGACGCGAGCTCGAAGGTGACATCGGCGCCGACCGGGTAGTCACAGCCGACGGCGAGCGCGAACCCAAAGAGGGGAAGGAGAGAACGAGGTGCGGACATGGGTGCTCCTGGGTGGAGGGGTTGCGACCTCCTCATGAGCAAGCCTCGTGCCAATAGAACTATTTAGCCAATAAAGCTTTCTTTCAGCCATCTTGTCCGATCGGTCAGCGCCGACCCGCGACAACGCTGTCGCGGTGGGGTCGTGCGCGGCTCAGAGATCGACGACGATCGGCGGCTGCACGGGCGCATACGACAAATCGCAGGCGCTCGCGTTGACGAAGCGGGTGCCGTCCAGCTCGAGCTGACCGTAAGCCTCGTGGATGTGGCCGAAGACGTGCAGGCGCGGGCGGACCCTCGCCACGGCGGCCCGAAGCTCCTCGCAGCCGACCGCCTCGCCACGCGCCGTGCGATCGAGGATGCCGTACGGCGGGCCATGGGTGATCAACACGTCGACGCCCACGGGGATCTTCGCCCACACCTCGCGCAGCGGCGCGCCACGATCCAGGTTGAACGCCCAATCGAAGAACCTCGGCTGCCACGGGCTGCCGTAGAACCGCACGCCGTCGAGCGTGACCTCCTCGTCGAGGAGGTAGGTCGCGTGGGCGAACCACGCCCGGTTGCTCGGGTCGCGCTCCAGCCCGAAGTCGTGGTTGCCGGCGATCACCACCTTGTGCCGATGGGGCAGCCCGCCCAGCCACGCGTCGAACGCGACGATCTGCTCGCGACGTCCCCGCCCGGTGATGTCGCCTGCGTGCACCAGCACGTCCCCGTCGGGGATGTCCAACGCGGCGTGCTTGTCGTGCGTGTCGCTGATGCAGACGATGCGCATGGCGCGCTCCGGCGTCGTGGGTTCGGGCGGTCGCTACTCGCGGGGCATCAGGACGTCGCACGGCGTGCCGTGCGGCGCGTCGCCGTAGACCCCGAGCGGCCCGTAGATGAACGGCCCGTCGACGACGAGATCGAGGGGGTACAGCACCCGCTCGGCGTCGCCCTCGATGTAGCGGGCCTTCTCTCCGGTGATCACGAGGCGCCGCGTCCCATTCGCTGCGGCGTAGATCCGACCCAGCGAGTCGGACGCGAGCAGCGTCAGCGGCGAGCGCAGGATCTGCCCGCGCCAGCCGACGTAGACGCGGTGATCGCGCTCGAGATCGTCGCCGGTGGCGCGGTCGATGAAGTAGTAGACGCCGTAGTCGTCGCGGAACAGGGCGACCGCGTTCCGGCGCCACCGGTGCGCGTGGAACGTCGCGCTCGCCGCCACGCGCCGCGTCTCCGCCGCGGACAGCGGCTGCAGCGACCGCTCGACCCCGGCGCACGCCATCGTGTAGGCGCCGTCGCGCATCGAGAACGTCACCCGCCGGTCCGCCGGGCGGAAGTCGCGCGCGGTGACGTCGAAGGACGTGTCCCCTACCGCGGACGAGGAGAACACCTGCAGCGCGTACAGCCGCTCCCGATCGCCGAAGAACACGTCGTCGCGCGGCGTGTCGGCGTGGAAGGCGACGAGGTTGCCGTGCCCGTCGTCGAGCACGACCAGCCGGTCGCCCCACGACGAGACGTCGACGGTCGGCACGTCTTCGATCGCGTCGGGGCTGGCCGCCGCCGAGGTCGCGAGACACAGCAGGAGCAAGGCGAGACGGTTCATGGGCTGCAGCTCAGGGTGGCGGACCGACAGTCGAGAGCCAGCACGTCGCCGGCACGCACCACGATGTTGCCTGCGTGCATCGGGGGCCCGGCGTCGAAGCTGGCCTCGACCAGGTAGCTGCCCGGCGCCACCTCGCCCGCGTCGTGCAAGCGCCCCTCTGCGTCGCGCAGACGCACGGACGCGGCGTCCCCGGTGAAGCGGATCCGCCCGGTGCGCGGAGCGGGCGCGGGGCGGGGCGACGGCGCGGCCACCGGGGCGACTGGGGCGATGGGCGCGGAGTCCAGTTCGACAGGCGCGGCGGGCGCGGCGACAAGTGCAGGCGGCGCGGGCGCGGCGATCGCTGGAGGCGCCACGGCGGTCGGCGCGGGCGCGGCGACCTCGGCGCGGGGCGTCGCC
>CAYQSE010000377.1:0-3414 GCA_964419905.1 uncultured Enterobacteriaceae bacterium | reverse complement strand
CCGGCCACGGCGCGCGCGCCTGCGCCGGCCCCGACCCCGACCCCGGTCCCGACCCCGGCCCCGACCGAAGACGAGCCAGCGGGCGAGGCCGCCCCGCCGCCGATCACCGCCGCGCAGCGCCGGGCGCAGGTGCGAAGCGGCGAGGTGCTGCCCGACGACTGGGACGAGGCGCGCGACGCATACGGCGCCGACCAGGCGCGTGAGCGGGACGCCGAGCGCGAGGCGCGGCGCGCCGAGGCCGCGCTCACGCCTGCCCAGCGGGAGGCGCGACGGGCGCGGGTGCTGGCCGGGGAGGAGCTCCCGTCGAACATGGGCGACGCGGATGCCCTGCATCGCCAGGAGGAGGAGGATCAGGCGCTCGCCGCGCGGCACCGACGCGCGACGGCCCACCAGGCCCGCGTGGGGCGCGAGGTCGAGGCGGACCCGGACGCGGTCGCCGACGCCGACGCGCGCGAGGCGCGCCGCATGCGGGGACGCGGCGACTTCGGCGACAACGGCTACGAGTGGCAGGGGGAGACGGACTTCGGCGGGCGGCGGACCGGACCGGCGCCCGAGGCCGGACAGCCGGATCGCCGCGGCCACCGCCGCGGCGAGGCCTCGGGTCAGCTCTCCGTCGGCGACGGGCTCGTACAGGGCGAGGGCAGCGTGGGCGTGTCTTCGGTCTCTTCGGACGGCGACCTGACCCGCACCGATGCGACCGCCGGGTTCAACGTCGGGGATAGGCAGGTGACGGTCGGCGGCCGCCGACGCACCGGGGGCGAGGGTCAGGAGACCACGATCGCGGGCACGGGGCGCGCGCAGCTGAACCGAGAGCTCGATGGGATCGGGGGCGCCGGCGTGCGCGTCGAGCGATCCGCGCCGGTCAGCGAGGGCTCCCAGGCGCGCCGGACGTTCCACGTCGACGCGGGCTACGACGCGACCATCGATCGGCCTGTCGGCCCGGTCGACGACCAGGGGCACTACCTGATCCGCGGGTCGATGACGTGGCGTGTCGAGGGCGGCGCGGGGGTGAACAGCGGTGCCCGGACCGGTCTGCGCGGGGGTTCGGCGTCGGTGGGCGTGCGGGCGCGCGCAGGCGAGCGGCGCGCGTTCACCCGTCGGTTCGCGAGCCGCCAGGAGGCCGAACGGTGGTATGACGAGGCGCACGAGCACTTCGGTGCGACGACGTGGACGCAGTTCGAGCAGCCCCGTTCGGCAGAGGAGGCCGCGGCCCTCGAGGAGGGCGAGAGCCGGACGCTGACGCGCCAGGGCAGCGTCACCGGTGAGGGCGCGGTCACGATCCACGGCGTGCGTGTCGGCTTGCAACGGACCCTGTCGAGCGAGTTCACCGTCGTGGTCACGCGGTCGGACGCCCGCACGATCCGGGTCCAGTTCCGCGCCGCCGACGGGCGCGGCCAGGGAGGGAGCGTCGGCTACCTGGGCGCCACCGGGACCGCCACGACGACGACCACCGCGCTTCAGGGCGCGATCGCGGAGTACGACGTGTCGGGAGGCGAAGGGAGCCCCGGATGGCTCGCGCTTTCGCGCGTGCTCAACTACCGCGTGATCCCCACCGCGCAGCGGGGCCCGGGCTGGCGCATCGTCGAGCGCTCGACCGGGACGCGGCAGGCCAGCCGCGGCGAGTTCAGCGTCGGTCCGGTGTCGGCGTCGTCCGAGGTGTTCACCCAAGACGAGCAGGTCACCGACGACGAGGGCACCTTCGAGCGCAACTCGGGCGGTCGGACCCGCGCGTTCAGCATGGGGCTCCCGAGCGGGTGGACGGAGGGCACGGCGCTCGGCGACTCCTCCGAGACGTACGGCTTCGAGACCGACACGCGGGGCGGTGGGGCGCGCCTCAGCGCCGACCTGCAGGGCGCGAACGCGCGCGAGGCGCACCAGCGGCTGGCCGCGGCGGCGGGTGTCGAGACGCACCTGCCCGGCGTGAGCGGCGCCAGCTCGGGGACCTGGCAGCTCCGCTCCGAGCTGACGGAGGCGCAGCTCCGGCGGTTCAGCGCCGCGGTACGCGCGGGTCGGTGGAATCCAGGGCTCGTCGGCGCCGCGTGGGTCGGGCAGGCGACGCGGCTGCGCGAGCGGATCTGCGCGTCGAGGAACGTGGACCAGGAGCGGGTCGCCGTGCGCGACTACATGGCGGCCACCGGCGATCGCGGGATGTCGCAGATCCGGCAGGTGCTCGGCGACGACGCCATGCGCATGGACGTGAGTCTCCAGGACAGCAACGTGTGGACCGGCGCCGCGGGGCGTGCGCGCGTGCGCCGGCAGATCGATCAGCTGCGCGAGCGACTCGGCACGGACCCGCTCGGCGCGCGCTCCGAGATCGAGGCCGCCTACGACGCGCAGTCCGCGCGACTCAACGCGATGCGCGACACGAGTCGGTTCCGCGACCTCCCGCCGGCGCTGCGCGAGCAGGAGGTGCAGGCCAACGCGCCGCTGCTCGCCGAGCTGGGCGCGCTACGCCGGCAGGCGCGCGCCGAGGTGCAGGCGCGCGCGACCTCGGACGCGGTCGAGCGCGAGGTCGACGACGCGCCGGCGGGCGCGGCGGACGACGCGCAGACGCGCCGCCTGCGCGCCTCGCTCGCATCCGACGAGCGGCGCCTGCGCGCGAAGTACGATCAGACCCTCGCGACCTACCGCGCGGTCCAGGCCGAGAAGCGGCTGCACGACGGCGACACGCGACCCCGAGACGCGGTCTACGTCGCGAACGACGGCGGCGGCGGCGGATGGAACCCCTTCCGCTCGGAGCCGACGGCCTACGCGCAGGCGGACACGCACTGGCGCAACGCCCGCCGCCTGTGGACGGAGGGGGATGGCTTCAAGCGCCAGTGGGAGGCCGATCGCGTGGCCATCCCGGCGGCGGGTCGGCTCGAGACCGAGCAGGTCAACGCGGTGCGCCGCCTGACCTGGCAGGCGCACGACAAGTACGAGGCGGCCCGGAACCAGTTCCTCGCCCAGGCGCGGATCTACGTGCGGCAGCGCGCGGCGATCGCCGCGCGGGGTGACACGGTCGCGTACTTCGGTCGCTCGACCTTCGATCCGCCCGAGGGGACCTGATACCGAACGCGTGGGTCCAGCCCGACGCGCCGTTGGGGCCCGTTCAGCCGGTTGTCCTCGCCCGTTTGTGCGGGCGCCCGGGTAGCTCGGCTCCCACCGACTCGGCGCCTCACGATTGACACCTCGCTACGGAGCCTTGCAGAGGGTGGGTTCACGAGGATCTGGGAACGTGGGGCGGGCGTCCCGCCCGCCCGTGAAGAACTGCGCTGCTCGTTTCGCCAACTACGCTGGTCTGATGGGCATTCCGGGCTTCCCGTCAGGACGGGCGGGCGAGACGCCTGTCGATTGATCACTTCTCCAAGAAGTCCGGATGACGGCGGGTTCGCGAGGATCTGGGAACGTGGGGCGGGCGTCCCGCCCGCCCGT
>CAYQSE010000376.1:0-3426 GCA_964419905.1 uncultured Enterobacteriaceae bacterium | reverse complement strand
GATGCTGCGCAACAACCTCGACGTGAAGCGCTGCTTCTTCGAGTACATGCAGGCCGAGGGCGCGCTGCCCGACCGCGTGGACGTCCGCTTCACCCTCGAGTCCAGCGGCAGCGTGAGCGCGGTCAACGTGACCCAGTCGAAGTTCACCGGCACCGACCTCGAGCGCTGCCTGCGCGGGGCGGTGATGGCCATCACCTTCCCGCCCACCAAGCGAACGTCGAAGGTCACCTACCCCTTCCTGTTCCAGTGAGCGCACGCCGCTAATCGCGTCGTCCACCCCGCGCGATCGCGGTCCGCCCGCGGCGCGTCTCCTTGCCGACCGGCCCGCGCCGAGCGAAAGGGACGCCGCGCGGTCATCCGCGTCGCAGGAGATCCGCATGCAGTTTCGGAACGTCGCCATCATCGCCCACGTCGACCACGGCAAGACCACGCTGATCGACGGGCTCCTCCGTCAGTGCCACGCGTTCGGAGACCACGAGCACGTCGCCGACCGCGTGATGGACTCCATGGATCTCGAGCGCGAGCGCGGCATCACCATCGCGTCCAAGAACACCGCGGTCACCTACAAGGACGTGAAGATCAACATCGTCGACACGCCCGGTCACGCCGACTTCGGTGGTGAGGTCGAGCGCGTGATGAAGATGGTCGACGGCGCGCTGCTGCTCGTCGACGCCTCCGAGGGCCCGCTGCCGCAGACCCGCTTCGTGCTGCGCAAGGCGATGGCCGCCCACCTCAAGATCATCGTGTGCATCAACAAGATCGACCGCCCCGACGCGCGGATCGACGAGGTGCTGCAGGAGATCTACGACCTGTTCATCGATCTCGACGCCGACGACGCGCAGCTCGAGTTCCCGGTGCTGTTCGCGTCCGCGAAGGCGGGCGTCGCGCACGCGGTGCTCGGCGACGACTCGAAGGACCTGCGGCCGCTGCTCGACGCGGTCATCGCGCACGTGCACGGGCCCGACGAGCCCCTCGACGGCGACGCGCGCCTGCTCGTCACCAACCTCGACTACGACCCCTACGTCGGGCGCATCTGCCTCGGTCGCCTGCGCGGCGGTCCGTTGCGCCGCAACCAGCAGATCACCTGGTTCTCCGAGGACGGCGAGAAGAAGGCGCGCATGAGCCTCCTCTACTCTTGGGATGGCCTGCACCGTCGCGAGGTCGAGGAGGTCCTGCCGGGTGACATCGTCGCCATCGCCGGCATCGAGGGCGTCACCGTCGGCGACACGATCGCAGGCGGGCTCGACCCGAAGCCGCTGCCGCGCGTGCAGGTCGACGAGCCGACCATCGGGATGATGATCACGATCAACAACTCGCCGATGTCGGGCCGCGAGGGCAAGTTCCTCACCTCGCGCCAGATCCTCGAGCGGCTGCAGCGCGAGCTGATGCGCAACGTGTCGCTCCGCCTCGAGGAGACCGAGCAGCGCGAGATGGTCAAGCTGTTCGGCCGCGGCGAGCTGCAGCTCGGCATCCTGATCGAGCAGATGCGCCGTGAGGGCTTCGAGCTGTCGCTCGGTCGCCCCGAGGTCGTCAAGAAGACGGTCGACGGCAAGCTCAAGGAGCCGTGGGAGCAGTGCATCATCGACGTCCCCGACGACTTCGTCGGCGGTGTCACCCAGGCGCTCGCCGAGCGCAAGGGGCAGATGCTCGACATGCGCGCGTCGGGTGGGCGCTCGCGGCTCACCTACCGCATCCCCAGCCGCGGCCTGATCGGCTTCCGCAGCGAGCTGCTCACGATGTCCCGCGGGCTCGCGGTGATGAACACGCTGTTCGACGGCTGGGACGACGACGTCGGGTTCATCCTGCAGCGCCAGCGCGGCGCGCTCGTGTGCGACCGCACCGGCAAGGCGAGCACGAACGCGCTCTACAAGCTGCAGCCGCGCGGCGATCTGTTCGTGTCGCCGGGCGCCGATGTGTACGAGGGGATGATCGTCGGCATCCACACCCGCGACAACGACCTGAACGTCGACGCCACGCGGGAGAAGCAGCTGAACAACATCCGCTCGGCGGGCGCCGACGAGAAGCAGATCCTCACGCCGCCCCTCCAGCTCACGCTCGAGGCCGCGATCGAGTTCATCGACGATGACGAGTGGGTCGAGGTGACCCCGAAGTCGATCCGGCTGCGCAAGAAGATCCTTGCGAGCAACCAGCGGTCGATCCGTCGCGGCGCGAAGGACTGACCTCTCCTGTGCGATGATCGGGCCCTCCGACCGGGGGCCTGATGTTCGAGTCACTGGAGCTGCTCACCCTGATGGTGTTCGCCGCCGTCACCGTCGTACCGGTGGCGATGGCGTGGCGCCATTGGGGCAACAGCCTGGTCCACGGCGGACGGGTGGATCGCGCGGCGTGGGAGATGTACGCCGCCGAGCGGGGCCATCGCTACACGCCCGACCTGTACCGCCCCAAGCTGCGCGGTGTACACGAAGGCGTGTCGTTCGAGGTGACCGCGACCATCACCCGCGCGCGCCGGCGTCGTCAGGACTACGAGCACGCGACCACCGGGATCCGGGTGACACACCGTGCGGCGCTGCCGCCCGACACCACGATCCGGCGACGGTCGTGGGCGATCACCCTCGGCTCGCTGATCGCGGGACAGAAGGCCGTTGCGATCGACGAGGACTATGACGACCTGTTCTGGATCCACACCGCGGACCCCGAGACGCTGCGCGCGCTGCTCGCCGACCCGGACGTGAAGCGCGCGCTGCT
This sequence comes from uncultured Enterobacteriaceae bacterium, assembly GCA_964419905.1. Classification (GTDB taxonomy): domain Bacteria; phylum Myxococcota_A; class UBA796; order UBA796; genus JAFDJI01. Next base: position 720 of record CAYQSE010000376.1, on the reverse strand, counting down.
GAGCCTGTTCGTAGACCTCCCGGACGCCTCGGTGCACGATCGGGTGATCCTCGCCGACGTCCCCGGGATGACCTCGGACCTGTCGATCCTGACGCGCTACCTCGACAAGGTCACCGCGCTCGCCACGGCGCTGCGCACCCTGTCGCCGCAGATCGATCGGCCCAGCGCCGAGCCCACCGAGGGCCTGCCGCCGCTGGCTGCGCTGCCGACCGCCGCCGAGCTCCCGCAGCGGACCGAGGCGCTCTATCTCGCGCTGCGGCGCATCGGCGGCGCAGCCAGCCGCACCTCCTCGTCGGTCCAGACCAGCGCGCTGCGCCTGCGCCCGCTGGAGTACACGCTGGAGGTCCGCGCCGTGGTCGAGGGGGTCACCAGGCTGGGCCTGCCCACTGGCGGCATGATGGTCCGCGGGATGCTCGAGCGCGGTGAGTGGCGTGTCGAGCTCAACTTCCCGCCCGAGGACACGGCGATCGTCTCCGCGCTGAGCCCCGGCGACCGGGTGACCGGGCTGTGCCTGGTCGACGACCTCCGCCCGGCGGGGCGGACCGTCGAGTGCACCGCGACCACCCCGCCGGTGCTGCTCGAGGCCTGAGCGCGCCCGCAGCACGGTCGGCCGGGACGGCCGACCCACGATGACCTGCGGCCAACACCGCCTACAAGACGTGGGCCGGCCGTCTCGGCTGTCGATTGATCACTTCTCCAAGAAGTCCGGATGAAGGCGGG
>CAYQSE010000375.1:0-3451 GCA_964419905.1 uncultured Enterobacteriaceae bacterium | reverse complement strand
GGACGCCCGCCCCACGTGATCTCGGGCCGCAGCCGAGATGTGATGGATCCTGAGGCGGGACGCCCGCCCCACGTGATCTCGGGCCGCAGCCGAGATGTGATGGATCCTGAGGCGAGACGCCCGCCCCACGTGACCTCGAGCCCCAGCCGAGATCTGAGGGATCATGAGAACCGGGGGCCGCACCCCTTCCAACGGCGCTGCCCCGACGACTGCGCCGTCCGGTTCGTTGCGACCAGCGCCGGGCGCGAATAGACCCATTTCAGACCAGTCGTAGACTAGTCGGAGTCGACCATGTCCGAGCGCCGCCCTTTCGACCTGTCGCCCGCCATCCCTGACCTCGTCGCCGACCCTGAGCCGGTGGGTGCCTACGAGGCCAAGACGCACCTCGCGCGCCTCCTCGATCGGGTCGAGGCCGGCGAGCGCTTCGTGATCACCCGTCACGGGCGTCCGATCGCCGTTCTCGCTCCGGCGACCGCACATACCGACACCGGGCAGGTCATCGAGGCCATCCGTGCGCTTGCGTCCACGCTACCCGAGGGAACGCTCGACGTGCGCGCTGCGCGCGCCGAGGGTCGCGAATGAGCGGCGCCTATGTACTGGACGCCTCGGTCGCCCTGGCGTGGCTGTTCCGCGAACAAGCGGACACCGGCACCGAGCTGCTGCTCGACCAGCTTCGCTCACACGGCGCACGGGTGCCGACGGTGTGGTGGCTCGAGATCGCCAACGTCCTGCTGGTGTCCGAGCGGCGGGGTCGCACCACCCCCGCCGACGCCGCCCGGTTCGTCGCGCTCCTACGGCGGCTCCCGGTCACCGTCGACCCGACGACCCCTGAGCGCGCCGCGTTCGGCGTGCTCGACCTCGCGCGGTCACATCGGCTCTCCTCCTACGATGCCGCCTACCTCGACCTCGCGCTGCGCGAGGGGCTCCCGCTCGCGACCCGCGACAACATACTCAGGAAGGCCGCAGACGCGCTTGGCATCGACGTTCTGTAGCCCGCACCGTCAGCGTCGGCCGCCACCCTGGTCCCACAGGTCCGTCAAAGCGTCGACGCGGAGCACGCGGTCGCTGGCGTCAACGTGGGGGTGTGGACGAGGGGTGCGACGAGCACCCGTGACACGTCATGCCGGACGTCAGGGACAGGCGATCTCTTCGCCCGAACTGACCGCGATCGGGTTGCCCGAGCCTTGACAGCGCGACGTTGCGGCGACCGATCCCACGTGGGCGAACGATCCGCGGCGGCGCTCACGGCCACGGGAGGCACATTCGGAACGCGTCGCCTTCGAGGGCCAGCCAGCCCGCTGCCGCGAGCCGCTCGAGGTCGGCCCGCATGGACTCCGCCGTGCTACCGTCCTTGTCGTTGTAGTCGAGCCACGCGGCGAGCAGCGCGAGATCACCGAGCGGGCCCTCGGTGCGCGTGCCGTTCCGCGTCAGCGCGGCGAGGATCAGATCGTCGCGCCCGAGCCGCCGCGACCGGCTCGCGCGCGCCTTCTGCAGCGCGTACCGCGTCACCCCGTACCGCGCGCACGCCTCGGCGATCGTGACGCCCGGCACGCACGACAGCAGCGCGGCGCGCTCGAGATCGGAGGTCGGGCGGTCGAGAGGCATCGGCGCATCCTAGCCGCGCGGCGCGCCCCGATACGAGCCGTGATGTCACAACAATGACAGACGTCAGCGAATCGGCTGGGTTACCTCCGGGCACCACAAGGGGGGTGTCCGATGGTACGTGTCACGGCGACAACCGTGCTGGCGCTCGCGCTCAGCGCGAACGGGTTCGCAGCCGACGTCAAGCTGCAAGCCGGAAGCGGCGAAGGGTACGCGAGCTTCGGCGTGGACGAGTATGGCCACATCGGCGGCTGCGGCGGACACGGCATCCAGTTCGACCCGTTCGGTGAACTCAAGCTCGGTCAGGCAAGCTGCCGCAGCGCGGCCTACTTGTTCGACGCAAACGGTACGTGGCGGCAGGCGCTCCACAACGGGGGCTGGTCCTACCATCCCGTCTACGACGCGAAGAACGGTCTCCGGTGCGCCGAGAGCACCGGGCGACCCGGCGACGTCCTGGCTACGACCGAGCACGTGCTGCATGACGAGCAGATCGGCACCTACCGCCGCAACACCCGCTTCGTCGTGCCCGGCCATCCAGCGCTGGAGGCCGAGCTCGATCAGTTCGTGTGCGGCGCGACGCTGTTCCAGACCTATCGGTTCACCAACACCGGAGACGCGGACGCTGACGTCATCGTCACCCGCTACTTCGACGCCGATCTGGTCTGGGACGGTAACTTCACGAAGAACATCGCGGCGGGTGTCGACGAAGACAAGCGCGCGGTGCGCATCGCTACCCAGAACGACAAGGTGGGCCTCACGCTGGACGCCACCGGCGACATCACGTTCGAGGGCTGGCGCGCCTGGCACGCGAGCGGCGGCGCCGCGTCCGACTTCGCGCGGTTGATGGTACAGGACGGCTTCTACAAGGACGAGCTCAACGAGCCGTTCATCGCTACCGCGTCACGCCCGTGGTGCGGAATGCCGTACAAGGCTGGATCGGCCAAGACCGACGTCGGGCTGGGCGTGCAGGGCTCCCTCTCGCTGGCGCCCGGCGAGAGTGGCGTGTTCGGCACGCGCACGGCCATGGATCCGGGCAAGGTGCCCGACGACTTCGTGGAGATCCTCGGGGTCACTGCGACCCCGGCGGTCCTCCCGCTCACCCGGGATGCCCTCACCGTGAGCCTGGACGTGGCAACCGAGGGCTGCGGCATCTGCCGTCTCACAGGCGTCACCGCAGGCGAGAAGCAGGTCGAGTACGTGCTGACCGGTCCGCTGACCGCCGAAGTGCAGGGCACGCATCCCCAAGGGGTGCAGTTCGAGGTGGAGTGCGTCACGCCCGATGGCGAGATCACGACGACGACCACGACCGTCGAAGTCGAGAAGCAACGGTGCAACCAGGGACTGGGCAACGGTGCCGAGGGCTGTGACCCCGGCAACTCCAACCAGGGCAACCCCGATCGCACCAACGACGAGGACGGACAACCCCCGGGTGCCCCCGGCAAGCGCGGCGGCGAGTAGCACGACCTCCCGGCGCGTCGCGAAGGCGCGCCGGGATACGCCGGCTTCGATGCCCGACACCGTCCCCGATCCCGCAGCCCTCGAGGCGGCGCTGCGCGCGCTGGAGGCCGACGCGGCGCGGCTGCCGTGGGCGAAGCAGCGGACGTGGCGCGTGCGCACCCACGCGCGCGCCGAGGGGCCGTGGCTGGTGATCGACCTGCACGATCTCTCCGTACCGCTCGCGCTGCGGGTGCTCGATGTCCTCGACGCGCAGGACGTCGGGGCGTGTCGGCTGGTGACGGGCAGCGGACGCCACACCGGCGGGCGCTCGCGGCTGCGCGACGCGGTGTTCGCGCAGGCCGCGGCGCGCGGGTGGCGCGCGGTGCCGCTCGGGCCGGCGCGGCTCGAGGTC
>CAYQSE010000374.1:0-3457 GCA_964419905.1 uncultured Enterobacteriaceae bacterium | reverse complement strand
CGATGACGCTACTCGAGGACAGGGCGTTGGAGGTCTGACCCAGGCGCCCATGCCACCAGATAGCCCGACCGCAGCACTTCACACGCTGCTGCTGCAACGGGCGTACGGTACCAGAATCTCCGGCGGAACGGCGGTCTCATGGAACCGGATCCCGTGGGCCTCCACGCGGAAACCCCAGCCGAGAGTGGACCCGCGCGTGCGCGGACACGCAGATCCGGCGGCGCGCGACGCAGCCCGGCGAGCGGAGCGGCTGGCGGCGATCGCCCCAGCCCTGCCAGCGCCCCGAACGGGCAGGGGCACGGGCACGGTCATGGGCAGGGGAGGAGTTCCGCGCGCTATGCGCGACGGGCTCCTAATCGTCGTCTTCGTCCCGATCGTCGGATGACCTGGACGCCCTGACCTCTCCGAGGCTCGCGGTGGTCTGGGGGTGGGCATAGGCGCTCGCGGCGTTGTGGGTGTAGACGAGGGCGCCGCCCTTGTGGCCGGTGTCGAGGGCGAGGGCGGCGGAGAGGAGGCCGGTGGCGAGGGCGGTGCCGCCGAGGGCGAGCTTTGCCCGGGGGGGCGTGAACACAGCGGCGGCGAGGAGCAGGGCGAGGGTGATGGCGGCGGACAGGGTGAAGCGCTCGGCGGCGTGCTCGTGGTCTTCGATCAGCGCCTCGGGGACGACGCGCTCGACGATGTCCTCCTCGCGCTCGCCGGTCTGCAGTCCGACCCACGCGGACGCCACCAGCACGGCTTGGAGCGCGACGACCAGCCACATCGCGCGGGTCGGCAGCCAGCCGCGTGCCGCGGCGACGCCGATCACGAGGAGCGCGACGGGGACGAGGAAGGCGAGCGCCAAGGGGATATGGATGACCATCGGATGAAGAGGGAGGCCGTTCATGGAGAGACTCCGGTCTGGGGTTCGACGAGTGCATGGCCCCGCAACGGTCCGCGAACCATCCGACTCGTGCCGGATTCGCAAGGAACGAGGATGAACCGCGCTCATTCCAGCGCATCCGACATCCGCCGGGTGCTGGGACTCGCCAGCGCGCTGCTCTTCCTGATCGCGGCGATGGTCGGCCTCGACCTGATCTCGGATCGGGGTGAGGGGGTGGCGACGGCGCACGTGGTGATCGAGGCGGGCGCCGCCGCGCTCGCGCTGCTGGGGGGCTCGTGGCTCGCCGTTTGGGTGCGCAGGCTCTCGGTCGAGCGCGACGCGGCCCGGAGCGACGCGGCCCGTCAGCGCGCGGAGGCGGCTCGGTGGCGGGGCGAGGCCGAGCAGGCGCTGCGCGGGCTGGGCGAGGCGATCGACGTCCAGCTTGCGCGGTGGGCGCTCACCGACGCCGAGCGCGAGGTGGCGCTGCTCCTGCTCAAGGGCCTGTCGACCAAGGAGATCGCCGCGGTGCGCGGGGTCAGCGACCGCACCATTCGCCAGCAGGCCGCGACCGTGTATCAGAAGGCCGGACTGCAGGGCCGCGCGGATCTGTCCGCGTTCTTCCTGGAGGATCTGCTTCTTCCCGCGGCTAAGGCATCGCCGTGAGTCGGGGAGAGTGACGCAGCGGCCGTGAATCTGGCTGCGCCGGGAACCCGGGCACCTTGCCGAGGTCGCACCCCGTATGTGGCTCCTCTTCAGCACCGCCTTCGCCCTCGACCCCTGTGACTGGGAGCCAGGGCTCCTCGACACGCCCCTGGCCTCGGCGACAGACGCCCAGTGGGCGACCGGCACCGTGATGGTCGTTCGCAAGTCAGCTCGGCGCATCCAGCTCTTCGACCGGGGCGAGCCGCTGAAGCTCGACGATGGAGGCGCCGCCTGCTGGCAGGTGGCGCTCGGCTACGACTACCCGCCCGGCGACAAGCAGGTCATGGGTGACCGGAAGACGCCGGAGGGATGGTTCAGGACATCAGACCGCCCCTGGTCGATGTACTACGGCGCGATCACCGTGCACTACCCAGAGGTCCGCGATGCCGCGCGAGGCCTGCGGGACGGGCTGATCACTCAGGCCGAGCACGACAGCATCGTGCGCGCCCACCAGCGCGACGTGCTCCCGCCGATGGAGACGCGTCTGGGCGGGCAGATCCTCGTCCATGGGCAGGGGAGCGGCTCGGACTGGACGCTGGGCTGTGTCGCGCTCGAGAGCGATCAGCTCGACGTGCTGCGCGCGCGCCTGCCGAAGGACATGCGGACGCACATCCTGATCCTGCCCTGATGGGGTCGGCGAGGTCGGTGTCGACAGCCTGAGCCCAACAGGTGATGGTCGCGCTCCCTCGCTCCCCGGAGACCCCCATGCGCCTCGCGCTCGCTGTCGTCCTGCTCGCTGCCTGTGGTCCTGGTGGGGGAAGCTCCTGGTCGGTCACCGATCAGCCGCTCGCGGGGGTGATCGACGGGGCGGCGTGGACGTTCGCGGCGGGCGACACCGACGCGTTCCTGTCGGACGAGGAGGGCTACTTCGCCAGCCTGTACGGCGAAGACTTCGAGGCGTGCGGCTTCTCGTCGCCCGAGCCCCCGTTCCTGTTGCTGTCGATCCCGACCGAGCCGGGTGAGTACTCGTTCAGCCTGTCCGGCTGGAACAGCACCATCGTTCCCGCGCCCGGCGAGAACCTGATCGTGCTCACCGGCGGCGTGATCGTCGACGAGATCACCGACACCACGATCTCCGGCGGCATCTATGCCCGCTTCGACGGCGACAACGAGCTGGACGGCAACTTCACCGTCACGATCTGCGCCGACGAGTAGGCGGCACGCGCGCGGGAGCCCGCGGCAGACGTCGCGCCGGGTCGTCCCACGGCGCGTCGGACCGATCTCGTGGTGGTCTCCCAGGCCCTGTCCGTCGGCAGGGCGAGCGAGACCGGCAGCACCACCTCGCCGAGCACGATTCTTTCAGCCTGTAAGGGTCGGGCAGGGCGAGCTGGATCGGCATGGGCGGCCGATCCGAATGGCTGCGACGGTGAATCGCGCGACTTGACCGCGCCCGGGCGGTCGCTAGCCAAGACCCATGTCCATCGCCCGCGAGCGCGCCACCGACCGAGACGGCGGCGCCGACCCACGCCCCGAGACGCTCCTGCGGGCCGGTGCGCTGCAGCGCGCCATCTTCAACAGCGCCAACGTCTCGAGCATCGCGACGGACGCCCACGGGGTCATCCAGATCTTCAACGTCGGCGCCGAGCGCATGCTCGGCTACACGGCCGCCGAGGTGATCAACCTGATCACGCCGGCCCACATCTCAGACCCGCAGGAGCTGATCGCGCGGGCCAAGGCGCTCTCGGTGGAGCTCGGGACGCCGATCACGCCGGGGTTCGACGCGCTCGTGTTCAAGGCGTCGCGCGGCATCGAGGACATCTACGAGCTGACGTACATCCGCAAGGATGGGAGTCGCTTCCCGGCCGTCGTGTCCGTCACCGCGTTGCGCGATGCGCAGGGCGCCATCATCGGCTACCTGCTCATCGGCACGGACAACACCGCGCGCAAGCGCGCGGA
>CAYQSE010000373.1:0-3518 GCA_964419905.1 uncultured Enterobacteriaceae bacterium | reverse complement strand
CACGCTGCGCAGCCGCGTCCCGTTCCTGCACTTCTTCGACGGCTTCCGCACCAGCCACGAGCTGAGCACCATCTCGGTGCTCGGCGACGCCGACGTGCGCGCGCTGATCTCCGAGGATGCGATCGCGGCGCACCGCGCGCGCGCGCTCACCCCGGACGCGCCGGTGCTCCGCGGCACCGCGCAGAACCCGGACGTGTTCTTCCAGGGGCGCGAGGCGATCAACGGGTTCTACGACGCGGTCCCGGGGCACGTGCAGGCGATGTTCGACGCGCTCGCCGCGCGCACGGGTCGCGTGTATCGCCTGTTCGACTACGTCGGCGCGTCCGACGCCGAACGGGTGCTGATCTTGATGGGGTCCGCCGCCGAGACCGCGCACGAGACGGTCGACTGGCTGACGGCGCAGGGCGAGAAGGTCGGCGTGATCAAGGTCCGGCTGTACCGCCCGTTCGACGCGCGCGCGCTCGCCGCGGCGCTGCCCGCCACCACGCAGCGCCTCGCGGTGCTCGACCGCACCAAGGAGCCCGGCGCGCCCGCCGAGCCGCTGTTCCTCGACGTGCTCGCCGCGCTCGACGAGGCGCGGCAGGAGGGGTGGACCACCGCGAACCCGCGCGTCGTCGGCGGTCGCTACGGCCTGTCGAGCAAGGAGGTCACGCCCGCGATGCTCCTCGGCGTGTTCGACGCGCTGCGCGCCGAGCGCCCGCCGCGTCGGTTCACCGTCGGCATCCTCGACGACGTCACCCACCTGTCGCTTCCATGGGACAACGACCTCGACATCGAGCCCGACGACGTGCAGCGCGCGGTGTTCATCGGGCTCGGCGCCGACGGCACCGTGTCGGCGAACAAGAACACGATCAAGATCATCGGCGAGGAGACCGACCAGTTCGCGCAGGGCTATTTCGTCTACGACAGCAAGAAGTCCGGCGCGGTCACCGTCAGCCACCTGCGCACGAGCCCGCGCCCGATCCGCTCGACCTACCTCGTGCGGCGCGCTGGCTTCGTCGGCGTGCATCAGTGGAGCTTCCTCGACCGCTACGACGTGCTCCAGTACGCGGCCCCCGGCGCGGTCGTGCTGCTCAACGCGCCGTTTCCGAAGGACGAGGTCTGGGATCGCCTCCCGCGCGCGGTGCAGCAGGGGCTGATCGATCGCGGCTGCCACCTGTACGCGGTCGACGCGTACGCGGTCGCGCGCGGCGCGGGGATGCCCGGTCGCATCAACACGATCATGCAGACCTGCCACTTCGCGATCTCGGGCGTGCTGCCGCCAGACGACGCGATCGCGCGCATCAAGGGCGCGGTGCGCAAGACCTACGGCAAGAAGGGCGACCGCCTCGTGCGGATGAACTTCGAGGCGATCGACGCGGCGCTGGCGCAGCTCCACGAGATCCCGCTGCCCACCGAGGCCACCTCGCGGCGCGTGCGCCCGGCGCTGATCCCCGGCCACGCGCCGGAGTTCGTGCAGCGCGTCACCGGCGCCATCCTCGCCGGGCACGGCGATCTGCTCCCGGTCAGCGCGTTCCCGCCCGACGGCACCTGGCCCACCGGCACCGCGAAGTGGGAGAAGCGCACGATCGCCGAGAACATCCCGGTGTGGGACGAGGCGGTGTGCATCCAGTGCAACAAGTGCGCGATGGTCTGCCCGCACGCTGCGATCCGGGTGAAGGTCTACGAGCCCGAAGCGCTCGCCGACGCGCCCGAGGGTTTCCAGAGCGCGGTCTACAAGGGGCGCGAGCGCCCGGGCCAGCGCTACACGATCCAGGTGGCGCCGCAGGACTGCACCGGCTGCACGCTGTGCGCGGTGATCTGCCCGGCGAAGGATCGCTCCAACCCGCGGCACAAGGCGCTCGACATGTCGCCGCTCGACGCGCTGCTCGAGCCCGCGAAGGCCGCCTACGACTTCTTCCTCGGGCTGCCCGAGGTCGATCGGACGACGGTGCGCCCGACGGTGAAGGACACCCAGCTCCTGCAGCCGCTGTTCGAGTACTCCGGCGCGTGCGCCGGCTGCGGCGAGACGCCCTACCTGAAGCTGGTCACCCAGTTGTTCGGCGACCGGATGGTGATCGCGAACGCGACCGGGTGCAGCTCGATCTACGGCGGCAACCTGCCGACCACGCCGTATACGACCGACGCGGCGGGCCGCGGGCCGGCGTGGTCGAACAGCCTGTTCGAGGACAACGCCGAGTTCGGCATGGGCATGCGCCTGGCGCTCGATCACCTCGCCGGCGACGCGCGGCGGCTGCTCGGGCAGGTCGACGGGCTCGACCCCGCGCTCGTCGCCGACCTCGTCGCGGCCGAGCAGCCGGACGAGGCGGGCGTCGCCGCACAGCGCGCGCGGGTCGGCGCGCTGCGCACCGCGCTGGACGGGCGCGATGATCCGGCCGCGCGCAAGCTCGCGCTGCTCGCCGATCACCTCGTCGACAAGAGTCTGTGGATCGTCGGCGGCGACGGTTGGGCCTACGACATCGGCTACGGGGGCCTCGATCACGCGCTCGCGAGCGGGCTGAACGTGAACATCCTCGTGCTCGACACCGAGGTCTACAGCAACACCGGCGGGCAGCAGTCCAAGGCCACCCCGCTCGGCGCGGTCGCGAAGTTCGCCGCGGGCGGCAAGGGCGTGTCGAAGAAGGATCTCGGGATGCTCGCGATGGCCTACGGGCACGTCTACGTCGCCCAGATCGCGCTGGACGCCGACGACGCGCAGACGCTGAAGGCGTTCCGCGAGGCCGAGCGCTACCCGGGCCCGTCGCTGCTGCTCGCCTACAGCCCGTGCATCGCACACGGCTACGACCTCGCGGACGGTCCCGAGCAGCAGAAGAAGGCGGTCGCGAGCGGCTACTGGCCGCTGTATCGCTTCGACCCGCGCAACGCGCTCGAGGGCAAGCCCGCGCTCACGCTCGACAGCAAGGCGCCGAAGCTCCCGCTGATCGAGTTCATGTCGGGCGAGGGGCGGTTCAAGCTGCTGCAGCGCTCCGATCCGGCGCGCGCCAGGGCGCTCACCGAGCAGGCCCAGACCGAGGTCCACGAGCGGCACGCCCGGCTCGAGGCGCTGTCCAGGGCGACGATCACCGATCCGGCCGAAGCGAAGTAGGGGAGACGCGATGGACCTGAAGACCCGGTGCATGGGGCTGACGCTCGCCAACCCGCTCGTGATCGGCGCGTCGCCGCTCTCGGACGACGTCGGCGCGGTGCGCGCGCTCGTCGACGCGGGCGCGTCGGCGGTCGTCATGCACTCGCTGTTCATGGAGCAGGTCGCCCGCGACCAGGACGCGCTGCTGCGCGACGTGATCGCGCACGAGCACGCCTCGCCCGAGGCCCACTCCTACGCGCCCGAGCACGTCCGCTTCCCGCTCGGGCCCGACGCCTACCTCGAGCAGGTGCACCGGCTGAAGGCGGCGGTGCCGGTGCCGGTGATCGGCTCGCTCAACGGCACGCACACGGGCGACTGGACGCACTACGCCAAGCTGATCGAGGAGGCCGGCGCGGACGGCCTCGAGCTCAACGTCTACTACCTCCCGCTCGAC
>CAYQSE010000372.1:0-3532 GCA_964419905.1 uncultured Enterobacteriaceae bacterium | reverse complement strand
GGTCACCGTGAAGCACCGCATCGGCGTCGACGACGACGACAGCTACGCGTTCATGGCCGACTTCGTCCGCCGCGTCGCCGACGCCGGCGCCGATCGATTCACGGTGCACGCCCGCAAGGCGTGGCTGAACGGCCTCTCACCCAAGGAGAACCGCACCGTCCCCCCGTTGCGGTACGAGGACGTCCACCGCCTCAAGGCCGAGCGCCCCGACCTGCCCATCGAGATCAACGGCGGGCTCGGCACCATCGCGGCCTACCAGGCGCAGCTCCGCCACGTCGACGCGGTGATGGTCGGGCGCGCCGCCTACGACGACCCGTGGCACTTCCACGAGGTCGACCCCACCTTCTTCGGCCGCCCCGCGCCGTCCGCCACCCGCGCCGACGTCGCCCTCGCCCTCGCCGAGTACGTCGACCGCACCATCGACGACCGCACCCGCCCCCTCCACATCTTGCGCCACGCCATGGGATTGTTCGCCGGCGTCCGCGGCACGAAGGCCTGGAAGCGCACCCTCTCCACCCAATGCCAGCACGGCCGCGGCAGCGGCCAGACCGTCCTCGACGCCCTCGCCGCCGCCACCTGAAGGGGGGTCAGGTTGTTCGCCTTCACCCTCCTCCCTCGCCATATGTCGGCTTCTCGCCAGCATTCTCTTGGGGTCAGGTTGTTCGATTCAACCTTTCCTTCGTACACGACGCGCTCGCGACGCCAATCCTTCGCACCCTACGCGTAGGTTGAATCGAACAACCTGACCCCTAGCGAAGAGCAGGGGCCAGGCACATTACTCACCGGCAAGCGTGTGAGTTCGAACAACCTGACCCCCCAATCTCAGCGGGTGAAGCCGTCCTCGAGCCAGACGTGGCGGTCGTCGATGATGCTGCGGCCGAGCTTGGCGCGGAGGTCGTCGTCGTTGCGCCACATGCCCTTGAACCAGCCCTGGATGCGGCGGCGGGCGCCCTGGCAGAACACGTCGGCGAGCTCGATGGCCTTGTCGGCGTCGGGCGCACCGTCCTTCTTCATCGTCTCGGCGCGCGAGATCACCGCGGACATCGCGAACAGCTCGTTGGCGATCTCGACCGCGCGGAACAGGAAGCCCTGCTTGCGCTCGAGGCCCGCCTGGTAGACGACCATGCCGTGGAACACGCCGCGCGCGAGGCGCTTGGTGGCGCGCTCGACGAAGCGCAGGTGCGAACCGAGCGCGTTGCCGCGGTACTTCAGGAAGGTCATCCCGATCCACAGCGCCGGGTACCACAGCGCGTAGAACGCGATCATCTTCGGGAGCGCCGCGAGCTTCTTGCCCATCGGGGCCTTCGGGTTCACGAAGTCGCCCGCGACCGCGAGGTGCTTGTCGAGCGCCTCACGCGCCTCGAACAGGTGCATGACCTCGCTCGAGCCCTCGAAGATCCGGTTGATGCGCGCATCCCGCATCATCCGCTCGAGGCCGTTCGGCTTCTCGCCGCGGTTCTTCAGCGAGGTGTCGGTCTCGTAGCCGCGCCCGCCCTGGATCTGGATGGCGGTGTCGACCAGATCCCAGTGGCGCGTGGTCGTGAACTCCTTGCACGCCGCGGCCTCGAGGCGGATGTCGTAGCCCTTGCGGTCGCCGAGCCCGTTGCCGAGGCGCGCGACCGACTCGATCGCGAACGTCGTGGTGGTGACGTCCGAGAGCATGTGCGCGACCGCCTCGTGCTTTCCGACCGGCACGCCCCACTGCACGCGGCTGGCGGCGAACTCGCGCACCGTCTCGAGCGCGAGGCGGCTGCCGCCCGACACGCCGGACGGGATCGAGAGGCGACCGGCGTTGAGCGTGGTGAATGCGATGCGCAGCCCGTCACCCTCGCGGCCCAGCCGGTTCTCGACCGGCACCTTCACGTCCTTGAACTCGATGACGCCGTTGGCGAGCGCCTTGAGCCCCATGAAGTGGCAGCGGGTGACCAGCTCGATGCCCTCGGAGTCGGCCTCGACGACGAACGCGCTGATCTTCTTGGTGTCGGGGTGACGCGCCATCACCACCATCAGCTCGGCGATGGTGCCGTTCGTGCACCACAGCTTGGTGCCGTTGAGCACGTAGTGCGTGCCGTCCTCGGACAGCACCGCGGTGGACGCGAGCTTGGCCGGGTCGGAGCCGACCTGCGGCTCGGTGAGCGCGAAGGCCGAGATGGCGCCCGCGGCGCAGCGCGGCAGGAAGCGCTTCTTCTGCTCGGGCGTGCCGAACAGCTTCACCGGCTGTGGCACGCCGATCGACTGGTGCGCCGAGAGGAGCGCGACGATGCTGCCGTCGTACTGCCCGAGCAGCTCCATCACCAGCCCGTACTCGACCTGGCTCAGCCCCAGCCCGCCGTACTCGGTCGGGATCTTCATCCCGAACGCGCCGAGCTCCTTGAGGCCCGCGACGACCTCGGGCGGGTACTCGCCGGAGAGATCGATCGCCGCGGCGTCGACCTTCTCGTCGAAGAAGGCGCGCATCTTCGCCATGAACTCGACGAACTCGGGACGCATCGCCGGCGACGGGAACGGGTGGACCCAGTCGTAGTGGTACTTGCCGAGGAACATCTCCTTGATGAAGCCGCGGCCCGACCAGTCCAACTCGCGAGAGGACTCCATCAGCTCGCGCGCTTCTTCCTCGGTGGCGTGGCCCTGCTTGCTCTGTTCCTCGACGCGATTCATGCTGCCCCCTGTGGGTCGGTGGCTGAATGAATCCTCATTCAGCAGCTGGAACGATCGTCTTATCCGCCTCCCCTGCTAGCGTCCACGCGAACCGGCGCGCGTGGTGCTACGCTGCGCCGCCGATGCTCGCCCTCCTGCTGCTGCTCGCCACGTCCCGCGCCGCCCCGTGCCCCACGGACGCCGAGGACCTGTGGCTCGACGACGAGAAGGTCTGCGCTCGGGTGGAAGGCGACGAGGTCATCGTGCTCGGCGCGACGGGCCCCCGCGAGGCGGGCCGCGTCGCGGAAGGGCGCCGTGACGGGTGGTGGACCCGCTTCGACGACGACGGGCGGGCGCTCGGTGAGACGCACTACGAAGCGGGCACCGTCGTCCGCGGGCTGCTGGGCCCGGCCGAGGCGCCGCGCTGCCTCGTCGCGCCGCCCGTCGACGGCGTGTACGCCGCCGACCCGACGATGCCGCGCTGCGCGCGCACCAGCGAGGCCGACTGCGTTCACCCGGCCCTCGATCGACCCGTCGCCGTCCTCGGCGGCTGCGTTGGCGCCACGCTGTCGGACGAGGGCGACACCGGGACCGGCGTCACGGGCCGCGCCACCTTCCTGGTCGTGGAGCGGACCCGCGGCCGCTGCGACAGCGGCGTGACCATCGCCTACCGCGCAAGCGGCCTCGGACTGACCGCGCAGACCCAGGTGTGGACCGCGTGCGGCGGCGGCGATGCCCGCCATGGGCCGGAGGTGGCGCTGCGCTGGGTGGCGCCGCTCCCCCGCGCGCGCGCCGACGCGGACGCGCTGCTCCGCGACGCCCGCCCCGCCGTGGCCGCCGCGGCGCTGGAGGCCGTCGGCGCCGAGCAGCCCGCCGAGTGGACCTGCGCACCCCT
>CAYQSE010000371.1:0-3559 GCA_964419905.1 uncultured Enterobacteriaceae bacterium | reverse complement strand
GCGCGGCGCCACCCGCAGCCGCAGCCCTCCACGCAACTGCATCGTGAACCCGGGCCGCAGCGTCGGCGCGAACCCGGGAACGGGATGCAACGACCACTGTTGCAACAGCGTCGCGAGCAGCAGCACCGCCTCGGTGCGCGCGAGGCTCGCCGCGATGCAGCTCCGCGGGCCCCACGAGAACGGCAGGTACGAGAACCGCGGGCGCGCCGCGACCTCGGCCTCGGCCCACCGCTCGGGGCGGAACGCGTGCGGTTCGTCCCAGAACCGCGGGTCCCGATGCATCAGGTGCGGGAACAGGAACACGACGGCGCCGGGCGGGACGTCGTAGCCGCCGAGCGAGAACCCGCGCACGACCTTGCGGTTGAAGCTCCACCCGGGTGGGGCCAGGCGCATCGCCTCGGAGAACACGCGATCGACGGTGTGGAGCTGACGGACGTGGGCGGCCTCGGGCAGCGCGTCGCCGGTGACCTCGCGCACCTCGGCGACGACGCGCGCCTGCACCTCGGGGTGCCGCGCGAGCTCGTACAGGGCCCAGCCGAGCGTGTGGGTGAGGGTGTCGTGCCCGGTGACCAGGAAGGTGAGCACCTGGTCGCGGACGCGGTCGCGGTCGGGCTCGAGCTCGAGCAGCGCGTCGAGCAGATCGGGCTGGGCGGACGGGGTGCGCGCGCGCTCGGCGATCAGCGAATCGACGAACGCGTTGAGGGTCGCGAGGCTGCGGCGCGCGCGGCGCAGCGGCCCGGGGACGAGCGCCGCCGGCTTGCCCAGCCAGGCCGCCGCGACGACCGCGGGCATGGACCCGACGAGCCCCTCGGCCGCCTCGCGCAGGCGCTCGGCGCCGTCGGTGAGATCCACCGCGAACAGCAGCCGACCGATCACCTCGAGCGCGAGCGCGCCGATCGCGCGCTCCACGTCGAGCTCACCGGGCACCCACCGCGCGCGGCTGCGCGCGGCGATGTCGACGATGATCGGCGCGTAGCCGTCGAGGCGACGCCCGTGGAACGCCGGCGCGAGCGCGCCCCGCTGCGCGCGGTGCAGGTCGCGCGGCGCGGTGAGCAGCCCGTGCCCGAGCACCTTGCGCACGAGTCCGATCATCGCGCCGCGCCCGCAGTCTTCGGCGTGATCGACGAGGATCGCCTTCGCGAGATCGGGGTGGTTCGTGAGGTACAGCCGACGCCCGAGGGTACGCACGAGCACGACGTCGCCGTGCGCGTCGAAGAGCTCGGACACGGTCGCGAGCGGATCGCGCCACGCGCGCAGCAGCGCCGCGACGCCGCGCACCCCGTGGATGCCCGGTGGCGCTAGCGACATCGACGCGCCTCCTCGGCGGGCACGCGGTGCCCCGCGGCGTAGACTCCGCGGCGTGGAGGGATCCGATGCCGCTGATCCGGGTGGGCGACGACGACGCGCTGTTCCTCGACGTCCCCGACCGCCTGCACCGCGACGACCCGTGCTGGATCCGCCCGGACGACGCCGACGTGCGCGCGGTGTTCGACGGAACCCGCAACGCGGCGCTCGCGGGCGCCGAGGTCGCGCGGTGGGTGCTGATGGGCGACGCGCCGCTCGGCCGGATCGCGGCGTACCACCGACCCGGCGCCGAGGTGGGCGGGCTCGGCTTCTTCGCGTGCGTCGACGACCCGCGTGCCGCCGCGCTGCTGTTCGACACGGGCCGCGCGTGGCTCGCGGAGCGGGGCGCCACGGCGCTCGACGCGCCGATCAACTTCGGCGAGCACGACCGGTTCTGGGGTCTGCTGGTCCACGGCTTCCTGCCCCCCTCCCCGCTCGAGAACTACAACCCGCCCTACTACGAAGCGCTGTTCGAGGGCTACGGGCTGCGCCGGTGGATGGACCACCTGACCTACCGGCTGCCGCTCGACCGCCTGCCGGAGGCGCGCCTCGCGCGGGCGGTGGATGCGCTGGGGCGACGGCGCGCGCTCGCGATCACCGACCACGGCTGGTCCGATCTCGACGCGGTGCTGGCCGACCTGATCGCCATCTACCAAGCGTCGTTCTCGACCGGCGGCGCCCGCGCACACCGCCTCGAGGCCGAGGACCTGCGCGCGCTCGCGTCGCTGCAGGACACCCTGCGCCGCAGCCGACTGCTGCTCGCGCGCGTCGACGGGCGGCCCGCCGGGTTCCTGCTCTTCCTCCGCCACGACGACGGCCCGCCGGGCGTGCCACCGGTCAAGGCGTTCGCGTTCGCGGTGCACCCGGACTTCCGGCGGCGCGGCGTCGACGCGGCGCTGACCCTGCACCTGCTGCGCAGCCTGCGCGCGAGCGGCGACGACGCGCTGCTGCTCGCCGGCATCGGCAGCCACACCGCCCCGATGGTCGCGCTCGCGCGTACGCTCGGCGCCACGGTGGAGCGCGTCCACCGCACCTATCGCCTGCACCTCGACGGCCGCCCGGTCCATCCGCTAGCACCCGGCCTCGAACAAGGCGGCGGCGGCGCGTAACGGGGTCGTGACCGCGGGCGCGTCACGTCGGAACGTCGCGGCGAACGATCCGTGGCGCAGCGCGCCGCGCGCGAGGCGCAGCAGCGTCGGGTGCGGGCCGACCTCGACGAAGCACGCGACCCGCTCGCGCTCGAGCACGCGGAGCCCGTCCGCGAACCGAACGGTGCGCCGCATGTGCGCGCGCCAGTCGGCGGGCGTCGGCGCGTCGCGCTGCACTTCGCCGCGCAGGTTGGACACGTAGGCGCGGACGGGCCGTCGCCACGCGACCTCCGACGCCGCCGCCTCCCACGCGTCCAGGATCGGCTCGACGAGCGCGTTGTGGGAGCTCTGGTCGATGTGCAGTCGAACGACGTCCGCGCCGACCGCCTCCACGGTCGCCTCGACCGCCGCGGCGACGCCGGCGACGACCGTGTTCGCCGGCCCGTTCACCGCCGCGATCTCGGCGCCGCGCACCAGCGCCGCGTCGACCTCGCGCGCCGGCGCGAGCAAGGTGACCATCACCCCGCGCTCGGGCAGCGCGTCGAGCAGCCGACCGCGCGCGACCGCGAGCCGCACCGCCGCCTCGGGCGTGCACGCGCCCGCCCACGCCGCGGCGCCGAGCTCGCCGAGGCTGTGGCCGAGCGCGATGTGCGCCCGCACGCCGCGCCCCTCCCACCAACGCGCCGCCGCGAGCGAGAGCACCGCCGTCGCCGGCTGGGCGTACCGCGAGGTGTAGAGCCGCGCGCCATCCCCGTCCGCCGGCCACATCACGTCGCGCAGCGACTCCCCCAGCGCGTCGCTCGCCGCGTCGCACAGCGGGTCGAACGCGGCGCGAAACGCCGGATCGGCCGCTGCGCGCCCTGCCCGGTGAACAGCAGCGCCACGCGCGGCGCGCCGAAGCGCGGCCGTCGATCCTCGCGGACGCTCTGCTCGAGCGCGTCGGCCACCGCCGCGGGGGTCTCGCCGGCGGCCGCCGCACGCCACGGGCCGGCCCCCGCCTCGACCGGCGCGGACGCGCCGGCGGGCTACTACAAGGACCCGTTCGGGCGCGTCATCCTGCGCGGCCTCGTGACGTCCGGCTCGACGACGACGTGCATCTTCACGCTGCCCGTGGGCTACCGGCCGGC
>CAYQSE010000370.1:0-3632 GCA_964419905.1 uncultured Enterobacteriaceae bacterium | reverse complement strand
ACGTTCCCAGATCCTCGCGAACCCGCCTTCATCCCGACTTCTTGGAGAAGTGATCCATCGACAGCCGATGCGGCCGACCTGTGGCGGATTGCCGGCCGGGACGGCCGGCCCACGTCTGTGGTGGCTGGCGCTTCTCCGGATCAGGCGGCCGCGAAGCGGCGCTCGAGCCGGCCCCACGCGATCAGCGCGAGCACGGCGCCGCCGGCCACGCCGAGCAGCATGCCCTCGTCGCCGGCCATGTCGGCGGTGAGGCCGGCGAGCGGCACCAGCGTCAGGAACGCGACCTCCCACAGCGCGGTGAACGCCGCCATCGCCGATCCGCGCAGCGCGTGTGGGCTGCGGGTGAACGTCTGGCTCGCGAGGACCGGGAAGCCGTAGCCGTGGCCGACGCCGCCGAGCAGTCCGACGAGCACGAACGCGAGCTCCGACCGCGTGGTCGCGAGGAGCACGAACGCGAGGATGTACGTGCTCATCGCCCACGGCAGCATCCGCGACGTGCCGATCCGGTCCGGCAGGCGCGCGCCGAACACGCGCACGGTGACCGCGCCGGCGGCGTAGGCGGCCCACACGACCGTCGGGTCCTTCACGCCGTGCGCGCTACCGACCACGGTGACGAACGACATGAACGTGTAGACCAGCGCGCCGAACAGCAGCGTGGCCCACCACACCGGCCACAGCGGGCGGGCGCGAAGCGCGCGCAGCGTCTCGCGGATCGGGACGGGCAGGGCGCCCGCCGTCTTTGGCGCCTCGGGGATCGGGATCAGGAACACCACCGAGGTCGCGAGCACCATCGCGACGACCGGGTAGAGCGAGCCGAGCTCGCTCGCCTCGATGCCGACCCGCCCGACAAGCGCGTTCGCGGCCAGCGGCAGCAGTCCGGACACGCCGAACAGCGCGATGCCCTCGGTGCGCCGCGACGTCGGGATCAGGTCGCCCGCCATCGTGAAGTAGCCGGTGAACAACACGCCGGTGCCCACGCCCACCAGGATCCGCGACACCCACACGAGCGCGCCGATGTGATCTACGAGTCCGAGCAGCGCCATGCCGCCGGCCAGGATCGCGGTGCCGATCACCAGGATCGGCTTGCGGCCGAAGCGATCGAGCGACCAGCCGACGAGCGGGCGGCTCAGCAGTCCGCCGATCGACGCCGCCGCCATGAACAGCCCGACCTGGCCGCGCGTCGCCCCGAGGAAGTCGAGGTACATCGGCAGCAGCACCATCGACGAGTAGCCGAGCCCCTGCAGGAAGTGCGCGCACATCAGGGCGACGAACGGCGCGGTGATCAGGCGCGGCTCGATGGGGGGAGCGACCGAGTCGCGATTGGGTGTGGTCAGGGTCGTCATGACCCCTACTCCATGCTCCCGCGCGGCCGCCCGGGCCACCTCGTCGAGATGTCGCGGCGGTTACGCGAGGCGGGGAGGTGAGATGCGGGCGTGGGTGGTCGGCGCGTGCGTGTTGATCGCGGCGCTGGACGGTGTGCAGCCCGTAGTGCGTGCGTGGGAGCCACGCCTGCTCGGGGCGGTGGCGGGGATGGGGATCTACGTCGCCTGCGCCCTCGGCGTGCGTCGCGGGCGCCTCTGGGCGCTGTGGATCGTGCGCTTGCTGCCCCTCCTGCCCCTCGCCCTGATCGGTGCCTACGTCCTGGGCGTCGGAGCGCCCGTCGCGCCCGATCGGTGGATGGTAGGGATCTTCGCCGTGCAGGTCGCGGCCGCGGCTGGCGCGTGGGCGCTGCCGTCGCGCCCGGCGACCGCGGACGGGTAGGCTTGGGGCGCACCCGGAGGCGGCCCGCTGATGTGCGCGATCCTCGGCCTGTTCGATCTGAAGTCCGATCCGGCGACGCTGCGTCGCCGCGCGCTCGAGCTCTCCCGCAGGCAGCGGCACCGCGGGCCGGACTGGAGTGGGATCTACGACGACGAGCGGGCGATCCTCGCCCACGAGCGCCTCGCGATCGTCGACGTGCTGCACGGCGCGCAGCCGCTGCGCTCACCCGACGGGCGGCTCGCGCTCGCGGTGAACGGCGAGATCTACAACCACAAGGCGCTGCGGGCCGGGCTCGGGAAGCCGTACGCCTTCCAGACCGACTCGGACTGCGAGGTGATCAACGCGCTCTACCTCGAGCACGGCGCGGACCTCGTGCATCACCTGAGCGGGATCTTCGCGTTCGCACTGTGGGATCGGGCGGAGGGCCGCTACCTGATCGGGCGCGACCCGATCGGCGTCATCCCGCTGTACATGGGGTGGGACGCCGACGGGACGTTCTACGTCGCCTCTGAGCTGAAGGCGCTGAACGACGTGTGCACGCGGATCGAGATCTTCCCGCCCGGTCACGTGCTCGACAGCCGCGACGGCGTCCCGCGCCGCTACTGGCGCCCCGGGTGGACCGACTACGCGGCCACCGAGGGCGTCGCGCCGGGCGACCTGCGCGCGGCGCTCGAGACGGCGGTACACCGTCAGCTGATGAGCGACGTGCCCTACGGTGTGCTGCTCTCCGGTGGGCTCGACAGCTCGGTGATCGCGGCGACCGCGGCCCGGTTCGCCGCGCGGCGGGTCGAGGCGGACGACGCCCAGCCCGCGTGGTGGCCGCGCTTGCACAGCTTCTCGATCGGGCTGCCCGGCTCACCCGATCTCGCCGCCGCGCAGATCGCCGCGGACGCGCTGGGCACGGTGCACCACGGCTTCCACTACACGATCCAGGAGGGGATCGACGCCCTCTCCGACGTGATCTACCACCTCGAGACCTACGACGTGACCAGCATCCGCGCGTCCACGCCGATGTACCTGATGGCGCGCCGCATCAAGGCGATGGGCGTGAAGATGGTGCTCTCGGGCGAGGGGAGCGACGAGATCTTCGGCGGATATCTGTACTTCCACAAGGCGCCGAACGCGCGCGAGTTCCACGCCGAGACGGTCCGCAAGCTGTTCGACCTGCACCTCTACGACTGCAACCGCGCGAACAAGGCGATGGCCGCGTGGGGCGTCGAGGCGCGCGTGCCGTTCCTCGACCGCGAGTTCCTCGAGGTCGCGATGCGCTTCGACGCGGTGCACAAGATGGCGACCGGGCGCATGGAGAAGCACATCCTGCGCGCCGCGTTCGTGGGCACACTGCCCGACGCGATCTTGTGGCGACAGAAGGAGCAGTTCAGCGACGGCGTCGGCTACGGATGGATCGACGCGCTCAAGGCGCACGCCGAGGTCGAGGTGAGCGACGCGGCGCTGGCCGAGGCGCCCGAGCGGTTCCCGACCAACCCGCCCGTCACCAAGGAGGGCTACCTGTACCGCGCGATGTTCGCGCGGCACTACCCCGGCGATGCGGCCGCCGCGACCGTGCCCGGCGGCAAGAGCATCGCGTGCAGCAGCCCCGCCGCGATCGCCTGGGACCCCGCCTTCGCCGCCGCCGCCGACCCCTCCGGACGCGCCGTCGCCGGCGTCCACCTCGCCGCAAAACCGTAGATGACCGCGGCGTAGATGGCGATCCGGTGTTTGGGGGCCGCCCCCGAGAAAGGGGTCGCCCCCGAGAAAGGGGTCAGGACGTTAGATGTTAGAACCGGCTACATCTAACATCTACCATCTAACGTCTTGGTGCGTCGGGCCAAGCCCGGAAGGAGGAAGATGGCGTAGAACCATCGAAAACC
>CAYQSE010000369.1:0-3650 GCA_964419905.1 uncultured Enterobacteriaceae bacterium | reverse complement strand
GTTGTCGTCGACCACGCGGTCGATCTTCAGCGCGACGACCTCGGTGCGACGCAGCGCCTGCAGGATCGCGATCGCCGCGGGTCGGGTCGGGTCGTTGAGCGCGATGATCCGAGGGGCGAGCGCATCATCGCTCCGGCTGAGCAGGTCGACGTACGGGTCGCCCGGTGAGACGTGCATCACCAGGTGCACCTGCCGGCGCGCCGGGCCCGCCTGCAGCACGACCGACGCGAGCTCGGGGTTGCCGAGGTGCGCCGAGAGCAGCAGCAGGCCGCGGCGCTCCTCGTGCAGCGTCGCGCGCAGGTGCGCCGCCTCCGCCCGGTCGAGGGGGAGGGCGTCGGGACCGTGCACGAGCAGCGTGAAGCGATCGACCAGCGAGAGCGCGAACTGCACGAGCGTCTGCAGCGCGAGCCAGCCGCGGCGGGCCGGGCCCGCGTCGGGAAATCTGCGTCGGAGGTAGGCATCGAGGCCGCGGCGCTGCGGGCGCGCGACCACCCAGTAGAACGCGGCGAGCGGCAGCACCAGCGCCGAGGTGAACCGGCGGCCGAGCGTGGCGATCGACCCGCGGAGCAGCCGCCAGCCCCACAGCGTCCCCTTGTGCTGGCCGCGCCAGCCGCCCGGGCGCCCGCGCACCCAGCGCGGCGGCCACAGCACCCGCTCGGCGATCAGCCACGCGTACAGCCAGGTGATGCGCGCCGTATCGACGAACTTCCGGTAGCTGCTGACTCGCTCGCCCTTCGGCGGGTAGTGCACGCGACATGGGAGCTCGTGGATCGGCAGCCCGCGCCACGCCGCGCGCACCAGCACCTCCACCTCCCATTGGTAGCGGGACGGCGGCAGGCCGAGCGCGAGCGTCGGTCCGACCGGGTAGGCGCGGAACCCGCACTGGGTGTCCGCGAGCCAGCGCCCGGTCGCGACCGCGCACCAGAAGTTGCTGTTCGCGCGCGCCCCGACCGCGCCGCGCGGTGCGTCCGACATGTCGCGTACGCCGGCGTGGATCGCGTCGGGGGCGGTGTTCACCGCGGAGAGAAAGGCGGGCAGATCCTCTGGATAGTGCTGTCCGTCGGCATCCAACGCGACGAGGTGGGTGAAGCCGTGCGCCGCGGCGTGGTGCGCCGCGGTCAGGAGCGCGGCACCCTTCCCCTGGTTCTCGGCGTGACGCACGACGGTGGCGCCGGCGGCCTCGGCGCGCGCCCCCGAGTCGTCGAGGCTGCCGTCGTCGACCACCAGCACGTCGGGGTGCACGGCCAGGCAGCGCCGCACGACGTCGGCGACCGTGCTCGCGTTGCCGTGGGTCGGCACGACGACCAGCGGGCGGACGCCGGGCGCGAGGGCGGGCGACGCCGCGGGCGCGGGACGGGTGAGCACGAGCCAGCTGATCGTGCACGCCACCGAGAGCGCGACCGGCCCGCCCAGACCGGCGCCGGGCCCGATCGCCCACGCCGCGACCAGGGTGAAGCTGGCGAGCAGGAGCGCGACCCCGTCGGGGCCGGGCCAGCGGGCGGGCGCCCTCACGGCGCTCCACCCGGCGAGACGGTGAGCGTGTAGCCGCGGCGCGTGTCCTCCAGCACCCAGCGGTCCTCCACGCGACGAAGCGTCGCCGGCCCGCCGGACCCCGCGATCGTGAACCCGTCTGGCGTGCTCCGCAGGCGCCAGCCGTCGGCGCGACAGCGCGCGGTGTCGCAGCGCAGCGCGTACAGCGCGGTCAGATCGCGGTGGAACGGGATCCGCGCGAGGCCGCGCGCGAGCTCTGGATCGGGGCACCGCACCGACGCGCCGCCCGCCTCGACCCGAACCTCGAACAGCTCGGTTCCCGTGGGCGCGAGCGCGTGCAGGGTCGTGCGCCCGTCGGCGTGCGTGACCAGCGCGGGGCCGGCGACGACCTGCCCGTGCGCGCGCAGCGCGAACACGTCCTGGTGCTCGGTCGGCCCGAGCACGCGCGCGGGCGCCCACAGGCATCCGGTCAGCAGCAGCCAGATCACGTCCGCTCCAGCAGCGCGCGCAGCGCCTCGGCCTGCGCGGGGTACTCCGGCGGCGCGGCGAGCGCCCGCTCGATCAGCGGTCGCGCCTCGTCGGGCCGCCCCAGCGCGACGAGCGCGCGGCTCACCTCGAGCAGTGCCTCGGGGTGATCGGGCATCGCCGCGAGCGCCTCCTCGGCGAGCGGCAGCGCGCGGCGCGCGGACAGCCGGCGGGCCTCGCGCAGCAGATCCCGGCCGTGCGCGGTCGCGAGCGCCTGCGCGGCGTCGGCGCGCGGCGGGACGACCTCCACGCCCGCCAGCGCGCCGGCGAGCAGGTCGTCGAGCGAGAACGCGACGAAGCCCGCCGAGACGTTCGGGAAGCGTGAGACCCACAGCGTGCGCGCCGTCGCGTCGATCACGACCGCATGCGTCGCGATGTCGGCGTCGAGCGCGTGGCGGTGCCCGCGCGGCAGCGGGGCGTCGCCGACGCCCAGGCGGTCGCCGAGCATCCGGGCCGCGACGTGGGCGTCGATTCGCCCATCGGCACGCCCGGCGAGCTCCTCCATCCGGCGCAGCCGGGGCACGGTGGTCAGCGTCTCCTGGCGGTGGGCGTTGGTGCGGTCGTCCACGAACGAATCGCTGACGAAGTGGTTGGACACCGCGGTCCACGTCGCGACGTCGGTACGGACGACGCGCGCCGGCGTCACCTCGAACACCGCGGCCCGCCCCGCGGCGCCGTCGACGACGATCACGTTCTCGGAGACGAAGCCCGTCCGCGCGCGCAGGATGGCCTCGGCCTCGTCCACGCTGGCCGCGCGCTCGAGGATCTCGCGGACGATCAGCGTCATCGGCGTGCCCGCGCGGATCGGCGCGTCGCTCCCCGCCGCGTTGATCGCCACCGCGAGTCCGTTCGCGTTCAGGCCGCTCACCGCGCCGAGCATGCCCGCGAAGCCGACACCGACGAACGGGATCCCGTCGTCGGGGCGGTGCACCCACACCACCTTGTCGCGGTCGAACGTCACGCCGCCCTCGAAGTCGAAGTTGCGGGCGAGCAGCCAGTGGCCGTCCGCGGTCGCCGCGCCCCCGGCCACGAGGGCGGTGCACCCGCCGAGCAGCGGCGTGTCGACCATCGCCTGACCGAGATCGTGCAGCGCGTGGTAGTACGCCCGCCGCGTGTACGGCGGGCCCTTGAACCAGAACCGCTCGGGCGCCGCGTCGACCACGCCCTGCAGCTGCTCGAGGTGTGCGGGCAGGATGGCGTGGCGCAGTGGTCTGCCCGCGATCAGGGAGCCCCGCGTGATCAGCCATCGCGCCACCGGGCGCCGGACCTGTCGGTGGAAGCTCGCGAACAGCTCGTCCTCGACCCGATCGCGCAGGGTGGTGGTGAGCGCGCCGTAGGCGAGGCCCGACGCGTAGGGCGCGCCCGCGGTGGAGAGGACGCGCAGGCCTTCGGTGTGCAGCAGGCGCGCGTCGGCGGCCCGCCGCTCGGGTCCGGACCCCTCGACCGGCGGTGGCGCGGCGGTCGGCAGCGGCGGACGCATCGCGAGCACGACGTTGAGCAGCACGTCGGCGTGCAAGAACAGGATCGCGGCGAGCGCGAGGCGCGGTGCGACGCGGACGAGCGGGCGCAGCGGGCCGGTCGGCGCGCGCAGCGCCGGGAGGACGACCAGCGCGGTCGCCGCGGCGGCGAGCAGG
>CAYQSE010000368.1:0-3654 GCA_964419905.1 uncultured Enterobacteriaceae bacterium | reverse complement strand
CGCGTCCCGAGCGCGTGGAGACCCCCAGCCGATGACGTGGGCCGGCCGTCCCGGCCGGCCGCACCTGGCAAATGTGTATGGACCCGATCCGTGGGCCGGCCGTCCCGGCCGGCCGCCTGCCCACGAGGCTGACGCAAGCTACCCGTTCTTGGTCTTCTTCCAGTCCACGCCGGGGTGATCGAGGGCCCAGTCGAGGCGACGGATGGCGCCTCGGAACGCCTCGGTCTCGCGGACGGTCGCGCCGGCGCGCTGCAGCAGCGCGCGCCAGGTGACGGCGACCTTCTCGGGCGCGGCCGAGCGGGTGTAGCCGACGCGCTCGAGCAGCCCGACCCACTGCCCCACGGCCGGCTCCAGGGTCGCGAGGTCGGCGGGCTGGTCGCGGCGTCCGCGGCGCTTCTGGTAGCTCGCGGTGGTGCGCTCGCCGTGCCCGCCGATCGCGCGGCCCTCGGCGGGTAGTCCCCGTGCGCGCGCGGCGTCGACCAGGCACCACGAGACGATGAGCACCGCCTGGGCCAGGTTGAGGCTGGCGTGCTCGGGCGTGGGGATGCGCAGCAGGCGGTCGCAGCGCGCCACCGCGTCGCGCGACAGCCCGAAGTCCTCGCGCCCGAACAGCACCGCGGTGACCTGGTCGGGGGGCGCGTCGAGCACCTGGTCGGCGAGCGCGCCGGGGTCGACCACGGGCTGGTTCCACCGGCGGTGCCGCGCCGTGGTCGCCACCGCACGGTGCGCGCCCTCGAGCGCCTCGTCGACAGTGGCGACGAAGCGGACGTCCTTCCACAGCGCGTCGCAGCCGGGCGCCATCCACCGCGCCTGCTCCATGTCGAACGCGGGCGGGTCCACGACCACCAGATCGGTGAGCCCGGTGTTCGCCATCGCGCGCAGCGTGGCGCCGACATTCCCAGGCTGCAGCGGCTCCACCAGGACAACGCGGACGCGGCCGCGCAGATCGACGCCGCTCACGACCCTCGGCGCCAGAACATCAGCCAGCCGAGCAGGCGCGCGAAGAAGCCCTTCGGCGCCTCGACCGTCGCCGGCAGCTCCCGTGGGGGCGCCTCGCCGACGTCGGTGGGGGCTTCGGTCTCGGCGAGGCTCGGCGGCAGCTTGCCGCGCGGGGTGGGCGCCGAGAGCTTGGGCGCGTCGATGGTCGGCGGCTTGGGGCCCAGGCTCGCGGTGGGCATGTTCAGCGGCGCAGGTGGCGGAGGGGGGGCTTCCTCCTTCTTCTTCCGCTTCTTCTTCGTGCCGCTGCCGCCGCCCTCGTCCTTGCCGAGCTTCAGCCGCGACTCGACCAGGGTGCCGGTGTCGCGGTCGCGCGCGGTGAGGTTGAGGATGCCCTCGGAGTCGATGTGGAAGGTGACCTCGATCTTGACCTGACCCTTGGGCGCCGGGCGCAGGCCCGAGAACACGAACGTGCCGAGGATCTCGTTCTCGGCGACGTACTTGGACTCCCCCTGGTAGATCTTGAGCATGATCGACCGCTGGTTGTCCTTCGACGTCGTCAGCGTGCGCGTCTTGTAGTCGGGGAGCGGCTGGTTCTTCCCGAACAGGACGTGCATCGTGCCGTCGGCCTTGTTGATGCCGATGGCCATCGGGAGCACGTCGAGCAGCGTCATGTCCGTGGGGCCGGACTTGCTCGACAGGCTGTGGGCCATGATCGCGGCGCCGATGGCGACCGCCTCGTCGGGGTGCACCTTCTGGCTGGGCGGCCTGCCGAGGAACTGCTCGACCCGCTGGCGCACGAGCGGCATCCGCGACTGGCCGCCCACGAGCAGGATCTCCTCGATCTGCTCGCGGGTGGTGCCTGCCTCCTGGAAGATACGCTCGCAGGTCTGGACGCTGCGGTCGACCAGATCGCCGGTGAGCTTCTCGAGCTGGGCGCGGGTGATCTCGAGCGCGAGGTGCAGCGGGGTGCCGTCCTCCTCGTCGTGCGCGATCTCCTGGATGTCGATGCGGGTCTTGTCCTCGCTCGACAGACGGATCTTGGCCTGCTCGGACGCGTCGCGGACCAGGGCGACCGCGCGGCGGTCGTAGGAGAGGTCGACGTCGTGATCCTCGAGGAACTTCTGCAGCACGTACTGCATCAGCCGGTCGTCGAAGTCGACGCCGCCGAGGAACGTGTCGCCGCCGGTGGCCACGACCTCGAAGATCTTGTCCTTGATGTCGATGATCGAGATGTCGAACGTGCCGCCGCCGAGGTCGTAGATCGCGACGCGCTGGTTGAGCGTGCGACCCAGCCCATAGGCGAGGGCTGCGGCGGTGGGCTCGTTGAGCACCCGCAGCACCTTGAGCCCCGCGAGCTTGCCCGCGGAGCGAACGGCCTGGCGCTGCCGGTCGTTGAAGTACGCGGGCACCGTGATGACGGCCTGGTCGATCTCGACGCCGAGCGCGTCTTCGGCGGCTTCCTTGATGCGTCGGAGGATCGCGGCGGAGATCTGCTCGAGCGTGAAGACCTGGTCCTTGACCTTGATCAACACCTCGGAGGACTCGCCCTCGACCAGCTCGTAGGTGAAGACCTGCTGGAACTTCTCCATGGCCTGGGAGCCATAGGTGCGTCCGATCAGGCGCTTCGACGCCGCGACCGTGGAGTCGGCGTTGTCGGCAGCGTGCAGCTTCGCTTCGTCACCGACGAGTCGCTTGCCCGACTTGTCGATCGCGAACACGGACGGGATCGTCTTCGCGCCCCCGCGATACGTGATGAGCCGGGGGCTCCCGTTCTCGATGATCGCGGCACACGAGTTCGTCGTTCCGAGATCGATCCCGATGGCCTTGCCCATATAGCGCGCCTTCCAACTCTCGCGTGAACGCTCTCGCCGCGCCTCCGGGCGAGCCCGGCCCCGAGGCTGCTTTCGGATAGCACGGCGGCAAAGCGCAGGTCAACGTCGCGACGGGCGCGGTCTGAAAGGACTAGACTGCGGTTGAACATGGGGCGTCCCGGTTCTGCCGGGTGCACGCAGCGGGGAGGTCCAGAATGGGGCGTCGGGGGGAAGAGCTCGCCGCGCGGTTTCGCGTTGCGCTCGACACGGTCGAGATCGCGCGTCGGCGCGAGGAGGCGGAGCGCCTCGCGCGGCTCGCCGAGGGCCGCCAGGCGCGTGAGTCGCTGTTCGACGACCTCGCCGCGGTGGGCGAGGGGATCGGGCACGTCGCGGTGCAGCGCGGCGAGAGCGGTGTCACGCTGCGGTGGAACGACCGATTCCTGCACTTCGAGCCGATGGGCGAGGGCGATCGCGTGCGCATCGCCTTCGACGAGATCGGCGAAGACGAGCATCGCCTCTATCGGGAGCCCGGGCTGGGCAACCGGTGGGTGTGGGTATTGCGCCGACGCGGTCGCGAGGATCGCCTGCCGCTGTTCGACCAGGGCCTCGAGGAGCTCCTCGTGCTCGGGCTGAAGCTGCCACGACCCGGCGATGTCGCCGCCAGCGTGGCGCCGCAGCCCACGCTGGACGACGCGGTGCCCGCACCGAGCGCGATCACCGATCAGGGCGAGGACGATCGCCTGCCCGACGAGCAGAAGCGCAAGCTCTAGCGGACGACGTTGCCCGTCTTCGTGGGTCGGCCCGGCCGACGTGGTGCTGGGCTGCCGGCCGGGACGGCCGCCTGGAGGCCCCTAGGACGCCGATCCAGGCCCGCGCAACCTCGGCTTTCGCCGGCTGGGGCATT
>CAYQSE010000367.1:0-3663 GCA_964419905.1 uncultured Enterobacteriaceae bacterium | reverse complement strand
GGCGACGAGGTGGCCATCGCCCGCGCACAGCGCGCCCTCGTCGCCGAGCGCGTCGGCGTGGTCGCCGGCCCAGCTCCGGCCGACGAAGGCGCCCCAGCGGGTGCGTCGGTAGCCGCGCACGGCGATGCCGACGCGGTGACCGCGCGCGGCGAGGGCGGCGGCCATCCACCGGACGGTGCTGGTGCGGCCAGGCCCGCGCGCGTTGGGGCTGCCGACGACGACGATCGGGATGGGACAGGGCTCTGACGGCGCGAGGCTGCGCCACGCGAAGCGGGCGCGCGCGACGAGGGCGGCTGCGGGCGCGAGCGGGAGCGCCCACGGACGAGGCGGTCGCTCGCCTGCGGGCGGGCCGTCGAGGTGGGGCCGCAGGGTGTTCAGGGTCCGGAGCGCAGCGCCCGTGCCACCCGGCGTGGGGCGCGCCCGGTCGAGCGCGCGACGCAGCGCGCCGGCGAGCTGGTCGGGGGGCACCTGCTCGACGGCGGGGTGGGTGAACGCGGCGGCGTTCGCGTGCCCGTGGGGGCCTGCGAAGACCGGTACGCCGGCGGCGAGCGCCTCGGCGGGCGAATGGCCGCCGACGGACGGGTCGAGCGTGCCACCGATGTAGGCCGCCGCCGCGCCGCGCAGGCAGCCGGCGAGCTCGCCGAGCGTGTCGAGGAGCACGACCTCGACGCCTGGGGGCACCGCGCTGTCGCGCAGCGCGGTGCGGCGAACCCATCGCCGGTTCTCGGCGTCCAGCCGGTGCGCGAGCGGTGGCACCCGCTCGAGGTGGCGGGGCGCGAGGAGCAGGCCAGGGCGCGGTGTCGAGAGCGACGCCCACGCGGCGAGCAGCGGCGCCTCGTCGTCGGCGCGCAGCGAGGCGCCGACGACGAACGGACCCGGCCAGCGCAGCGGGCTCGGCGGCGGGGGCGCGTCGGGCTTCAGATCCTCGGCGGCGACCGCGACCACGCCGTCGCCCAGCGCGCGCCACAGCGGGCCCCAGCGACGGCTGCCCGGTCCGGCCTTCGCGCTGACGCGCACGACGGGGACGTGGGCTGACAGGGCTTGCGCGATGAGCTGCGGCCACCACGCGCTCTCGACCAGCGCGACCGCGCGGGGACGCGCCTCGGCCCACAGCGGCGCGAGCGTCCACGGGTGGTCGATCGGGCGGACGCTCGCGACGACGCCCGGACCGGCCTCCGTCGCGAGCGCGCGCGCGGCGGCGGCGCCCGTGTCGGTGTCCGCGGTGATCAGGATCGGGCGCGCGAGGTGCGGCAGCAGGGCAGCCACCGCGCGCATCTCGCCCAGCGACGACGCATGGATCCACAGCGCGCCCGCCTCGATCGGCGCGACCGTGAGCCCCCAGCGCGCCGCCCAGTCCCGTCGCCAGCGCGGGTGCAGCGCGGTCGAGACCGCCCAGCCGGGAAGCGCCGGTGTGGTGAGCGTCGCGACGAGCCCCGAGGCCCACCGCAGCCTGCGACCCGACCCCGCCTCCCCCGCGACGGGCCGTCGGAAGCGCGACCACCCCGTCAATGAATCCTCCATGCTCCGCCTGTGCCCCGGACTACCACGGCCCTCGCCGATGCGCGGGCCGTGGGGTGAAAGAGCGCTGTCAGGAGCCCTTCGCGTGGTGCCGCTATGCTTCGAGGGCGTCGGGAAGCGCGTCGAGCCCTTCGTACACCCGCTCACCCGGCCGCCGACCACAGCAAGGAGGTCCATGATGAAGTCGCTCCTGTTCGCCCTCGCGGGCATCGCCTGCGCCACCACCGCGTTCGCGCAGGACATCGAGTACCGCGTCTTCTCCAGCGAGTCCGAGCTCGTGACGAAGGGCACGCTCGACCGCGTGTCGCCCGTGGAGCGCCAGAAGCTCCTCGCGCAGTACGAGCGGGTCAAGCGGCCGATCCAGGACCGCCCGATCTCCGAGGGGCCCGTCCTCGAGCCGGCCGTGCGGGACATCTGCGAGACGCTCAGGAACGTCCTGGTGCGCCACCTGAAGCACGATCGCGGCGGAACGTACCTCGGCGACGCCTACCTCGAGTCCTACGACAGCGTGCGGCTGAAGCTCGACTACGGCTCCCCCCTCATCACCTGCGGCATCACCTGGATCGGCGGTGGCGGCGGCGGCACGGGCGGCGGCGGCGGCGACACCGCCGCCGGTAAGGCGGACGATCAGGCCAACATGCAGGCTATCGTGCGGGTCGGCTGCGTCGACCACTCCCCGGAGTACGTGAACCAGGACGACAACGGCGACCAGCCCGCGGACTACTGCCAGGATTAGCGCACCCAGCCGGCCCGCCCGACACAGGGCGGGTCAGCGCGGTCGAGACAAGTCGTGGGCCGGTCCTCTGGACCGGCCCTTCTGCGTCGATGGGCACTCGCCCATCACAGCCGCAGCGAGACACACTTGGAGACGTGGGCCGGCCGTCCCGGCCGGCCTCCCCTGCGCCAAGACCTCACGCCCGCACCGCGCCACCCCGACTGACGTGGGCCGGCCGTCCCGGCCGGCATCCCCTGCGCCAAGACGTCACGCCCGCACAGCGCCACCCCGACTGACGTGGGCCGGCCGTCCCGGCCGGCCTTTCCTGCGGCCAGACCTCACGCCCGCGCGCGGTCCATCGACGGTTGGTGCGCGCGCCACAGCGCGGCGAAGCGCCCCGCGCGCGCGAGGAGCTGCGCGGGCGGGCCATCCTCGATCAGGCGTCCGCCCTCGAGCACGACGACCCGGTCGGCCCGCCACGCCGCGGCGAGGTCGTGGGTGACGTGCAGGACCGTCGTGCCTGGCGGCCGGTCCGCGATCGCGCGGAGGACGACATCGGCCGTCTCGGCGTCCACCTGGTTCGTCGGCTCGTCGAGCAGCCACACCCGCGCCTCGGTGAGCAACGCGCGCGCCAGCCCGAGGCGCTGGCGCTCGCCGCCGGAGAGCGCGCGGGGATCGATCGGCGTGTCCCAGCCGATGCGCGTCACCAGGTCGAGCGCGTCGGCGCGGCGCGCGGCCCGCATCAGCGCGGCGCGCGATGCGTCGGGGCGCCCGAGCGCCAGGTTCTCGGCGAGGGTCCGCGCGAACAGGCACGGCGCCTGCCCGAGCACGGCCACCGCGCCAGGCAGCGCGTCAGGCACCACGTCCCGCAGATCCACCCCACCGAGGTGGACCGCGCCGTCGCTCGGATCGATCGCACGCGCGCCCAGCCCCAGCAGCGTCGACTTCCCCTCCCCGGTCGCACCCAGGATCGCAACCCACTGCCCGGGTGGCACCGAGAGATCGAGGTGCTCGAGCACGGCCCGGTCACCGTAGCGGACGGTCGCATCGCGGAGCTCGAGGCCGAGCGGACCGTCTGGGAGCGGTCGCGGGGCGCTGGGCGCATCGAGCACGGGGATCGCCGCGAGTGCCGCGTGCACGCGCTCGAGTGACGCGGTCGACCTCGCCCACAGCGACCACACCTCGGACAAGCCACGCAACGGGCTCGCCATCAGCCCGAGCGCCACCCCGAACCCGACCAGGGCGCCTGGAGCGAGCGTGCCCGCCGCGACCTGCGCGCCGCCCACCCACAGCAGCACCCCGACCACCGCGGCGGCGCCGACCTGCACCAGCGCGCCGGGCAGCATCCGGTCCACCTCCATGTGCAGGCGCGCGGCGCGATCGTGCTCTGCCAGCGCCTCGAACCGCGCCGCCTCGGCGTCGACCGCGCC
>CAYQSE010000366.1:0-3703 GCA_964419905.1 uncultured Enterobacteriaceae bacterium | reverse complement strand
GGTCGCGCGGCGGGGGCCTCGGCGGGCGCGCCGCCGCCGAGGTAGGCGAGCAGGATCTGCCGCTGGTCCTCGGCCTGTTGGCGCAGGCCACGCAGGTAGTCGAGCACGGCCTCCTGGCGCGGATCACCCGCGGCGCGCGCGACGGCCACCGGCTCGGTGATCACCGCCATCGCGTGCTCGGGCAGCGCGCCGTGCAGCGGCCACGCGCGCTGGCCGTCGACCTTCCACGTCGTCGCGCTGGGCGCGACCGGCGCGGCATCCAGATCGAGCGGGCGGCGCGCGCGGCCGTCGAACAGCGGCGCGAGGTTCAGCGGCACGCCGTGCGCGACGAGCTGGGCGACGAGGCGGACGAGGCCCTGCAGCGCCCCGCCGCCGCGCGGATCGTCGACCGAGAGCGCGGTGTGCGGGCGGCCGTCGAGGGTCTGCTCGACGAACGCGGTGAGCACGCGCCCGGGGCCGACCTCGACGAACGTGCGCGCGCCGTCCTCCCACATCGCGACGAGCTGATCGGCGAACCGCACCGGGGCGACGAGGTGGGTGGCGAGGGCCGCGCGCACGGTGTCGGCGTCGGCCGCGTGCGGGAGCGCGGTGGTGTTGCTGTAGACCGGGAGCGTGGGGGTGCGGATGGCGTAGGCGGTCAGCGCTTCGGCGAAGCGGGCGTCGGCGCCGGCGACGAGCGGCGAGTGGAACGCCGCGGCGACCGGGACCGCGCGGGCGACGAGGCCGAGCGCGTCGAGCCGGCGCGCGGCGTCGTCGATCGCGTCGCGGTCGCCGCTGAGCACGGTCTGGCGCGGGCTGTTGTGGTTCGCGATCACCACGCCGTCGAGGCCCGCGATGGCCTCACGCACCGTGTCGGCGGGCGCGGTGACCGCGAGCATCGCGCCGTGGCGACCCGCCGCGGCGGCGAGCACGGCGTCTGCGCGGGCGCGCGAGATCGCGACGAGATCCTCGTCGCGCAGGGCGCCGGCGACGGTGAGCGCGACGACCTCGCCATAGCTGTGCCCGGCGACGAGGTCGGGCGCGAGGCCCAGCGCCGCGAGCAGGCGCGCGGCGGCGCGATCGACGAGCCCGAGGGCGGGCTGAGCGACGCGGGTGTCGGCGACCGCGTCGCGCTGGGCGCGGCGGGTGGCCGGATCGAACGCGTCGCCGGGGAACAGCGTGTCGCGCCACGGGCCGAGGCCGTCTTGCAGCCACGGGAACGCCGCGAGCAGCTCGGCGAGCATGCCGGGCGCCTGGCTGCCCTGACCGGGGAACAGGAACGCGAGCTTGCCTTCGGGCTGCGCGCTGGCGCGGAACGTGCCGCGGCCGTCCCAGCCGCGCTCGGCGCGGAGCAGCTTCTCGCGGAGATCCTCGGTGCTCTCGGCGACGAGCGCGAGCTGGATCGGCCCTTCGCCACGCGCGGCGAGCCCCGCGGCGACGTCGCGCAGCGTCAGGTCCGGCTGTGCTGCGAGGCGGGCGGCGAGCCGCGGCACGTCGTCGAGATCGCGGAACACCACGACCTCGGCGGGCCACTCGTAGAGCCCCGCGCGCGTGCCGCCGTCGTGCGCGGCGAGCACGACGTGGAAGTTCGTGCCGCCGAAGCCGAACGCGCTGACCGCGGCGTGCCGCGCGTCGGGCCACGGCGCTGGCGCGGCGCGGAACGCGAACGGGCTCGTCTCGGGCCGCCAGCCGGGATTCGGGCGGCGGAGGTGCAGCGTGGGCGGGAGCACGCGGTGGTGCAGCGCGAGCGAGGCCTTGATCACGCCCGCGAGCCCGGCGGCGCACTTCGTGTGCCCGATGTTCGACTTCACCGAGCCCAGCGTGGCCTGGCCGGGGCGGGCGCCGTACCCGGTGTAGACCTCGGTGAGCGAGGCCAGCTCGGTGCGGTCGCCGACGACGGTGCCGGTGCCGTGCGCCTCGACCAGCCCGACGTCGGCGGGCGAGACGCCGGCGCGCTCGTAGGCGCGCTCCAGCGCGCGGATCTGGCCCTCCTTGCGCGGCGCGGTCAGGCCGAGCGAGCGGCCGTCGCTGGAGCCGGCGATGCCCTTGACCACCGCGTAGATGCGGTCGCCGTCGCGCTCGGCGTCCTCGAGCCGCTTGCACACGAGCGTGGCCACGCCCTCGCCGATCGCGATGCCGTCGGCGTCGGCGTCGAAGGTGCGGCTGCGGCCGGTGCGGGAGAGCGCGTGAACGCTCGAGAACAGCAGGTAGTCGGCGATCGTGTTGTGCAGATCGGCGCCGCCGCACAGCACGAGATCGCTCGTGCCCGCCGAGAGCTCCTTGCACGCGAGGTCGAGCGCGGCGAGCGACGAGGCGCACGCGGCGTCGACCGTGTAGTTCACGCCGCCCAGGTCGAGGCGGTTCGCGATGCGGCCGGCGATCACGTTCGCGAGCACGCCGGGGAACGAGTCCTCGGTGAGCCGCGGCAGCGCCGCGTCGAGCGCGTCGGGCAGATCGCCCAGGTAGTGCGGGTAGAGCGCGCGGAAGCCGTACGCCGCGGCGAGGTCGGTGCCCGCCTCGGCGCCGAAGATCACGGACGCGCGCTCGCGGTCGAACGGGCGGCGGTCGTAGCCGGCGTCGGCCAGCGCGCGGCGGGCGGCCTCGAGCGCGAGCAGCTGCACGGGCTCGATCGCGGCGAGCGAGCGGGGCGGGATGCCGTAGTCGAGGGGATCGAAGTCGATCGCGGGCAGGAAGCCGCCCCACTTCGAGCTGGACTTCTCGCCGCCCTGAGCGTCGGGATCGTAGTAGCGCGCGACGCTCCACCGCTGCGGCGGCACCTCGGTGACCGCGTCGTGGCCGCGCACGATGGCGCTCCAGAACGTCTCGAGGTCGGGGCTGCCCGGGAAGAACGCGGCCATGCCGACGATGGCGACGTCGACGGGGCGCGCGGGTGCGGGCTCGGGCGCGGAGAGGAACGCCGCGGCGCCCTCGGAGAGCTCGCGGTGCAGCGCGGCCATCGTGGTCGTCTGCCCGCGGAGCGCGGCCACCTGGCCGAGCATGAACATGCCCTCGCGGGCGACCTCGTCGTCGGCCATCGGGACGAGCGCGTCGCCCTCGCGGCGCACCGCCTTCGCGGCGACGCGCAGCCTGCCGAGGTTGAGCCGCTCGAGCGCCTCCCACACCGCCTCGGGCGCTTCACCTGCCGCGACGAGCCGCGCGCGGGTGGCCTCGAAGGTCTGCACGAACGCGCTGTCGGCGCAGCGGGTGGCGTGGCCGGGCGCCGTCTGCACGAGCACCGTGTCGTCGCACGCGAGCGCCGCCTGCTGGAACGTCGCGGTGATCGCGCCGGTGGCGACAGCCTCCTCGGTGAACAGGTAGGCGGTGCCCATCAGCAGGCCGATCTTCGCGCCGCGGACGGCGAGCGGCGCGGACAGCGCCGAGACCATCGCGGCGGAGCGGGCGTCGTGGATGCCGCCCGCGAACACGACGGAGAGCTCTTCGGGGCGGTCGTGGGCGAGCAGGCGCTCGACGAGCTGCTCCCACAGCAGGAAGCTGGTGCGGGGGCCGACGTGCCCGCCGCACTCGCGGCCCTCGAACACGAAGCGCCGCGCGCCGTCCTTCAGGAACAGGTCGAGCAGCCCGGGCGAGGGGACGTGCAGGTAGGTGGGGATGCCGTCCTGCTCGAGCGCGCGGGCCTGCGCGGGGCGGCCGCCGGCGAGCAGGGCCACGGGCGGGCGCGCGGCGCGGACCGCCTCGAGCTGCTCGGCGCGCAGGTCGGGCGGCG
>CAYQSE010000365.1:0-3741 GCA_964419905.1 uncultured Enterobacteriaceae bacterium | reverse complement strand
GCGAGCACGTCGGCGCCGGCCCGTGGACGCTCGCGCGCCGCGACCGGCTCGACGGCGCCGACGGGAGCGCCGCAGCGCTCGACCTGGCGCTCCCCGACGCGCCCGCACCCACGCTGCCGTACGCCGACGTGCCCACCGACGCGCTCGCCGCCCAGCGGGCCGCGCTGGGGCGAGAGCTGGCCACGGGCGCGCTGCGCGCGGTGCGCTGGAACGGCCCGAGCCCCACCGATCCCGAGGGGCAGCTCGCGCTGGGCGAGATCCGCCTCGAGGGCGCCTCGCAGGCGGCGGTCGAGGCGATCGGCCTGGCCGGGCTGCTCGTCGATCACCTCCCGGCGTTCGCCGATCTGCTCGAGCCGCCAGGCCCCGGACGGCCTGGCGAGCGCCTGAAGACGGCGTGCGCGTGGGGCGTGTTCCCTGGCACGCCATCCGACCTCGCCCACGGACGCCCGCGTCCGGTCACCTGGCTGCTGTGGGACGGTCCGCACGCGCCCGTCCCCGTCGATCCGGCAGTGATGCCGGTGCTCGCGGCGTTCCGCGAGGGCGCGACCCGCGACGAGGTCCGCGCGCGCGCCGACCTGCCCGACCTCGACGAAGTGGTCGCCGCGCTGATCCAGCTCGGCGCGATCAGCGCCGCAACGGCCTGATCGCCGCCGCCTCCCCCGAGCCGCGCTGGCGCGCAGGGTAGGATGGTAGACGTCCCCCGGGAGTGTCGATGATCCACAGCGCCGCCCTGCGCATCTTCGAGGACGAGCTTCGCGTGCTCGTCTCCGAGATCCGCAGGTACCCGGCGCTCGAGACCGGCGGCGCGCTGTACGGGCTGTGGTCGCACGGCGGCCAGCCGACGGTGTGGCTCGCGACGCGCGCCGGGCCCGAGGCCGAGCGACGCTACACCTCGTTCCTCGACGATCCCCACACCCACATGGCGATGGAGCGCGCGCTGTGGGAGCGGTTCGGGATGCAGTGCGTGGGCGTCTGGCACAGTCACCACCGCCTCGGGATGCAGGTGCTCTCGGCGGGCGACGTGGCGCGGACGCGCACCTACGCGATGCACACCGGCCGGGAGCGTTTCGCCGAGATCCTCGGCTACTACCGTGATGATGGACAGGTCGGCCTGAAGCCCTACCTCTACCCGAAGGCGGCCGAGGGGCGCTGCGTCGCGACGCGGATCGAGGTGCTCGCCGGCGCGAGCCCGCTGCGCCGCGCGCTGGGCCGGCGCCCCGCCGAGCAGCTCGGCGACGCGCTCGCGCCGGCGAGCCCGCGACTGCGGAACGGCTGGGTGATCGAGCCGTCCGCGCCCGGCTGGGATCAGCCCGCCGAGGACGACGGCGCGCGGCGCGACCCGCAGCGCACCGACCGGTTGATCGCGGGCGTCGAGGCGCTGATCGCGCTGCACGTCCCCGAGCCGTGGCTGCCCCACCTCGCGCTGTTCACCCCCGACGACGGGCGCGCGATCCTCGAGATCGGCGAAGAGCCCCCCGCACCTCGTCTGCGCGCGCTGTTCACATGGGAGGGGCGCCTGGAGCTGCTGCGATGGGAGGTCGTCGCCGGCAGGGCACCCGCGCGCGTGGTCGCCGAGGCCGAGCCCGCCGCGGCGCTGCGCGGCGACGTCGCGAGCCTGATCGCTGGCGGCCTGCGCCGACTCGACGCGCTCAAGGGAACGGAGGCCCGATGACCTGGGAGCCCCATCAGCAATACCGCCTGGCGATGGAGCGCCGCATCCTGCGCGAGCGGATGCCCGACTTCCGCTTCTTCCAGCCCACCGGGGACACCTTCGTGTCCGGCTATTGGGAGAGCAGCCAGGGCAACACCTATCGGATCGTCGTGACCGTCCCCCCGGGCTTCCCCGACGAGTGCCCGTCCTGCTTCATCGCGGAGCCATGCCCGCTCGTGGGCCACGATCGACCGATGAACGAGTACGGCAACAGCCACCGGATGCACACCTGGCTCGCCGAGGATCCGCACCCCGAGTGGACCAGGATATGTACCTACAAGCCGGCCTCCTGGTCGGCCTCCCACAGCCTGGAGAAGGTGCTCCAGAAAGCGATGCTGTGGGTAGAGGCCTTCGAGGCCCACCGGTCGACGGGTAAGGACATCGCTCACTACCTGCTCGACATGGACTGAACGCGGCACCTGCCGCAGCACACGAGCGCCCAGGGAGGGCCGATGAAGAAGACGACCGACCACGAAGCCATTCGCCAGTTCATGGAGCGCGCCGCGCGGGGTGACGGCAGCCCCGGGCGACGCATGAAGTACGACCCGAAGCTCAAGCGCTTCGTCGTGGTGGACGAGGCGGACGCCACGGCCGACGATCTGCCGGAGGTGACGCCCGAGGACCTGCAATCCTTCGGCGAGGCGGGCCTCGTCCTGCACGAGACGGCGCTTCGCGACGCGCTCGCGCGGGCGACGAACGGCTACGCGCTGGTCGGGCTGCAAGACCACGACGCCGGCGACGTGCGCACCGTCACCGGTGCGCCCGGTCGGCGCGTCGCCGTCGTGCCCAAGCCGGCCCGGGCGGTCAAGACCTACCGCGGGCTGGGCCTCGACAAGCGCGACGCAGAGGGCGTCGAGGTGGTCGTGTTCGTCGACGAGGACGGGCTCGAGGCGGTGTCGCTCGACGGCACGAGCGTCGGAGAGGCGCTCGCCGTGCGGGTCATCCCCAAGGCCGTAGACCTGTTCCACCGCACCCGCGGCGTGTTCGAGACCGACGCGCTGAAAGACCGCACCGTGGGCATCGTCGGCGTCGGCTCCGGCGGCTCGTTCATCGCGCGGGAGCTCGCGAAGATGGGCGTGGGCGGGTTCGTGCTCATCGACCACGACCGGATGGAGGTCGGCAACGTCTGCCGCCACGAGTGCGGGCTCTCCGACGTCGGGCGACTGAAGGTGAACGCGGTCCGCGACCTCATCCGCGACCGCAACCCGCACGCGCGCATCGTCACCCTCGCCGAGAAGGTCGAGGGCGGCAGCCTCGCGAAGGTCGAGGCGGCGCTGAAGGGCGTCGACGCGCTGGTCATCGCGACCGACAACCGGGCGAGCCGCATGCTGCTCAACCGGCTCGCGCTGAAGCTCGGCGTGACCACGACGTTCGGGGCGGTGTTCCGGCGCGCCTACGGTGGGCAGGTGCTGCGGCTGATCCCCGGGCTGACGCCCTGCTACCAGTGCTTCGTCGACGCGCTGCCCGCAGCCGTCGAGGATCAGGAGATCAGCAGCGCCGAGACCGCGGACGCGATCGCCTACTCGGATCGGCCCGTGCCGATCGAGCCTGGGCTGTCGAGCGACATCCTCCCCGTCGCCCTGCAGGTCACGAAGCTCACGCTGCTCTCGCTGCTCGGCCCGCAGACCACCCTCTCGCACCTCCGCGACGAGCTGGTCACCCCGCTGTTCCTGTGGCTGAACCGCCGCGAGCCCGGCACCGACTACGAGCACCTCGTCCCGTTCGAGAACAACGTCGACGGCATGAGCGTGCTGCGCTGGTACGGCGTCTACCTGCCGCGCAACGCGGCGTGTCCCGCGTGTGGGCGCTTCGAGGACACCCGGCTCGGCAAGGCGGAGCTGAAGGTCGAGGACGAGGACCTCGCGGCGTTCTCGGCGTAGGCTCCCGTGCCCGCCTGGTGATCCCACTCAGCACGACGGGGCCGCGAGATCAGCACGGGCGGGCGGGACGCCTCAGGGTTGATCACATCTCGGCTTCGGCCCGAGATCATGTGGGGCGGGCGTCCCGCCCGCCCGTCCTGACGGGAAGCC
>CAYQSE010000364.1:0-3745 GCA_964419905.1 uncultured Enterobacteriaceae bacterium | reverse complement strand
CACGCGCGGCGTCGCGCTCACCCGCGCCGATCCGCGCTATCCGGCGCGGCTTGCGGGCCTGGCCGACGCGCCGGCGTTCCTGTGCGTCGAGGGCGACCTCGCGCGGCTCGACGAGCCGTCGGTGGGCATCGTCGGCACCCGTGCGTGCACCGGCTACGGGCTCGCCATCGCGCGCCACCTCGGCGGCGCGCTCGCGGCGGCGGGCGTCGTCGTGGTCAGCGGGCTCGCGCGCGGCATCGACGGCGCGGCGCACCATGGCGCGCTGGTCACCGGGCGCACCCTCGCCGTGCTCGGGCACGGGCTGGCGCACACGGCGCCCGCGCTCCACCGCCGGCTGCGCGACGAGCTCGTCGCGCGGGGTGGGCTGCTGGTCAGCGAGTGGCCCGATCGCGAGGAGCCGGTCGCGTGGCGGTTCCCGCAGCGCAACCGGTGGATCGCCGGGCTCTCCGAGGTCGTCGTCGTCGTCGAGGCGCCGCGGTCCAGCGGCGCGCTGATCACCGCCGAGCGCGCCGTCGAGTACGACCGCGACGTCTACGCGGTGCCCGGGCCGATCGGCGCGCCGGCCAGCGCAGGCGCGCTCGAGCTCCTCGCGCGCGGCGCGCTGGTGCTGCACGACGTCGAGGCGTTCGTCGCCGAGCGCGCACAGCGCGCCGCGCCGGCCCCGCGCGAGGCGTGGCTCGATGCGCTGTTCGCCGGCGCGCCGGTCGACGACATCGCGCGCCGCACCGGGTGGACCACCGCCGAGGTCCTGCGCCGCGTCGCCGTGCTCGAGATCCAGGGCGAGGTGGTGCGCCTCCCGGGGCAGCGATATGCGCCGACGGGGAGGGGTCCATGAACGACGTGCTCAAGACCCGTCTGACCGGTCGCGCCGCGCGCTGGCTGACGCTCCTGCGCGACTACGGGCACCTCGACGAGGCCCTGCTCGACGCGCTGTTCGCCGCGATGGCCGACGAGCTCGGCCAGTCGCGCGAGGCGCTCGTCGACGTCCACGACGTGCAGCGCCTCGCGGCCCGCCTGTTGTTCGATCGCTCCCCCGAGGGCGAAGATGGCACCGATGTCATCGCCGAAGACTGGTCCCTCCTCTTCTACTGAGCCCTCCGCGCTGCGGGACGGCTTCCTCGATCACCTGCGCGCCGAGCGCGGCGCGTCCGCGAACACGCTCCGGGCCTACGCGCACACGATCGACCGGCTCATCGCGCACCTCGCCGAGCGCGGCGTCGACGTGTGCGGGGTGACGTCCCGCGATCTGCGCGGCTTCCTGTTCCAGGTGGGGCGGCACCGCGCCGGCGCGACGCTGGCGCGGCACGTCGCCGCGCTGCGCACCTTCTACGCCTGGCTCGCCCGCGAGGGCCGCGTCGCGGACGGCGTCGCCACCCTGCTCGTGCCGCCGAAGGTCGGCCAGCGCCTGCCGCGCGTGCCCACCCACGAGGAGTCCGATCGCCTGTTCGAGCGCGAGCCGGGCACCCTCCTCGAGATCCGCGACCTCGCGCTGATGGAGCTGCTCTACGGGGCCGGGCTGCGCGTCGGCGAGGCGTGGGCGCTGAACCGCGGCGACCTCGACCTCACGGCGCGCGTCGTCCGCGTCCGCCACGGCAAGGGCGGCAAGGAGCGCCACGTCCCGATGGGCCCGCCTGCCGCCGACGCGCTGCGCCGCTACTTCGACGCGACGCCGGGCGGCGGCCCCGCCGTGTTCCTCAACGCGCGCGGCGGCCGCCTCTCCGATCGCTCGATGCGGCGCGTCGTGCGCGCCCGCGGCCTCGTCGCCGACGTGCCCGGGCTACACCCCCACGCGCTCCGCCACGCGTTCGCCACCCATCTGCTGGACGACGGCGCCGATCTCCGCGGCATCCAGGAGCTGCTCGGGCACGCGAGCCTGTCCACCACCCAGCGCTACACCCGCGTCTCCACCGACGCGCTGCTCGATCTGTACCGCCGCGCGCACCCGCACGCCGGGGACGACGACTGACACCGCTGGGGCTCGCGCACCCAGCGCGCGTTAGCTCCTGATACCGGAGGACCCATGCCGAACGTGGTCGTGGTCGGAGCCCAGTGGGGTGACGAGGGCAAGGGGAAGGTCGTCGACGTGCTCTCGCCGCGCATGGACGCCGTCGTGCGCTTCCAGGGCGGCAACAACGCCGGCCACACCATCCAGGTCGACGGCGAGCAGATCATCCTGCACCTGCTCCCGTCTGGCGTGTTGCGCCCGGCGTGCGTCAACGTCATCGGCAACGGCGTCGTCGTCGACCCCAAGGTGCTGCTCGCCGAGCTCGACGCGCTCGTGCACCGCGGCCGCCGCGTCGACCCGGCAAGGCTCACGCTGTCGGCCAACGCGCACGTGATCATGCCCTACCACCGGCTGCTCGACACCCTGCGCGAGCGCCACGCCGGTGCCGCCAAGATCGGCACCACCGGCCGCGGCATCGGCCCCACCTACGAAGATCGCGTCGGCCGTCGCGGCATCCACGTCGGGGATCTCCTCGTGCCCGAGCGCCTGCGCGCCAAGCTCGAGGCCGTGCTGCCCTACAAGAACAAGATGATCGTCGAGTGGTACGACGGCCAGGCGCTCGACCTCGCGTCCATCCTGCGCGAGTACCTCCACTACGGCGAGCGCCTCGCCCCCTACATCGGCGACGCCGTCAACCTCCTGCATCGCCTGCAGAAGGAGGGCCGCTCCATCCTGTTCGAGGGCGCCCAGGGCACCTTCCTCGACGTCGACCACGGCTCCTACCCGTTCGTCACCTCCAGCAACACCGTCGCCGGCGCCGCCTGTGCCGGGGCCGGCGTCGGCCCCACCGCCATCGACGAGGTCGTCGGCATCGTCAAGGCCTACACCACCCGCGTCGGCGAGGGCCCGTTCCCCACCGAGGTGTTCGGCGTCCTCGAGGACCGCCTGCGTTCCGTCGGCCACGAGTTCGGCGCCACCACCGGCCGCCCCCGCCGCTGCGGCTGGTTCGACGCCGCCCTCGTCCGCCACGCCGCCCGCGTCAACGGCATGACCCGCATCGCGCTCACCAAGCTCGACGTCCTCTCCGGCCTGCCGATGATCCCCGTCTGCGTCGGCTACGAGGACGAGGCCGGCGGCTTCCCCGCCTCCCTCGAGGGCGTCCGCCCGATCTGGGAGGAGGTCCCCGGCTGGACCGAGGACCTCACCGCCTGCCGCCGCGTC
Organism: uncultured Enterobacteriaceae bacterium; assembly: GCA_964419905.1. Taxonomy (GTDB): domain Bacteria; phylum Myxococcota_A; class UBA796; order UBA796; genus JAFDJI01. The sequence goes on along the minus strand of CAYQSE010000364.1, from coordinate 579 downwards.
GAGGACCTCCCCCAGCGCGCCCGCGCCTACATCGCCCGAATCGAGGAATGGACCGGCCTTCCCGTCGACCTCGTCTCCGTCGGCCCCGGCCGCGACCAGACCATCCTCCGCGGCGACCTGTTCACCGGCGCCGCCGCGCGTTGACACCACCCCGAGGCGCCGTTACCAGCGGAGTCGTCGGGCCCGGAGTGCTCCGGGTCGCTAGCTCAGTTGGTAGAGCACCGGCCTTTTAAGCCGAGGGTCACAGGTTCGAGTCCTGTGCGACCCACTTTCGACAGTGTAGCTGACCCCATCGTCTAGTCAGGTCCAGGACACCGGGTTTTCATCCCGGCAACACGGGTTCGAATCCCGTTGGGGTCACCACTCGCCGAGAATCCGCCTTCCAGCGTGGTTCTCAACGACACCCTCGAGGTCTCCCAAGGCGCCGTTTGGGGTGTTTTCGGGCCGTTTCGGGGCGCTCATGTTGCCCAGATGTTGCCCAAACGCATCGCGATAGTGCGGGTTGGTCCGTGCGTGTCGGCGCTCGGGATCCTTCGGGCGGTTCCGATGGGGCCGCTTGGGCAACATGGGGCCTGGAGG
>CAYQSE010000363.1:0-3773 GCA_964419905.1 uncultured Enterobacteriaceae bacterium | reverse complement strand
ATGATCTCGGGCCGCAGCCGAGATGTGATCAATCGACAGGCGTCCCGCCCGCCCGGGAAGGACAGTGCTGCTCGTTTCGCCGACTTTGCTGGTCCGATGGTCATTCCGGGCGTCCCCTGGGGACGGGCGGGCGAGACGCCCGCCCCACGTGATCTCGGGCCCCAGTCGCTTGGCGCGAGAAATCTGGAGCGCCGCGTTGGAGGCGGACAGTTTTTGGTCGGGTGCGGTCATAGGGTAGTGGACATGAGCGCCGCACACCCCATGACGAGCCTCGTCTCGCGTCCAACCGTCGACGCCGCGCTGCGCGGGATCGACTTCGTGGCCGGCCGCGCGCGCGAGGTGCTCGACGGGCTCGTGGGGCTAGCCAGGCAGGATGGCGCGCTCGCTCTGCGGCTCGGGATGGTGCTCGCGTGGGTCAAGCGGCAGGATCTCACCGTGCTCGGCTATTCCTCGTTCACCGCGTTCTGCCGTGAGCGCGTGGGGTGGACCAACTCGTGGATGCGCGATGTGGTCCGCCTGGTCGAGAGCCCGCTCGATCTGGTGAAGGCCGCCGTGTGCCGCGATCTGCTGCCGCTGCGGGTCGCGGTGAAGGCGCCCGGGCGCGTGGCGGTGGCCGATCAGGCCGCGTGGCTGCTCGATCCCACGTTCGAGGAGCGTCCGCCCACTCCGCTCGAGCGGTTCGACGGCGACGACGCCGAGGTGATCGGCCGCGCGCGGCGCCTGGCGCGGCTGTGCCTGGGGCGGTCGGCGTCGCTGCGCGAGCTCGACGCGTACGTGCTGAAGTGCTTCGCGGAGCGCATCCCCGAAGCGGAGATCCTCGCCGCGGCGCGGGAGCGCCCCGCGCGGCCGACGTTTGAGGAGGTCGACTGGGGCTGGTGCACCGACGGGGCGCCCGCCGAGGCGCTGCTCGGCGCGTGGGCAGAGCCCGCGTCGGTGGCCGACGCGGTCGCGCAGATCGAGGCGATCGAGGCCGTGCGGCGGGGTCGGGCGGCGGTGCTCGCGCGCACCTGGGCGGTGGCCGATCACCACGCGCTGTGGTCGCTCGCGGGCTTCGACTCGGGGTGGGACTTCGCGAAGGAGGTGCTCGGGTGGTCGCGCCGCACCACGCAGCGCAACCGCCGCATCGGGTGGGCGCTCGAGTGGTACCCGGCGCTCGACGACGCGGTGGCCGACGGGCTCGACGTCGGCGCGGTGGCGCTGCTGGCCGGCGTGGTGGGGCCGCACACGGTCGACCGGTGGGTGGTGGTCGCGCGGCGGATCGGGCGGGTCGAGCTGTCGAAGGCGGTGCGCGCGGCGGCACACGATCGCCACACGCTCGATCGCTACGAGCGGGCGCTCGCCGAGGTCGACGCCTGGGCCGCGCCATCCGCCGGCGGTCCCGCCGAGGCCCGCGTGGTGCTGCCTGCTCCCGACGCGCGCCCGCCGCGCGAGGTCCGGGGCCCGAAGGGGCTGGCCGAGGCGGCGCGGTGGTTCGTCGACCACGTCCGCATCCCGCCCCAGCGCGGGTTCGGCCGGGTGAAGGAGCGCGACGGGTATCGCTGCCAGAACCCCGAGTGCGGGCGCGTGTCGCTGCGCAGCGAGGCCCACCACCTCTACCCGCGGAGCCAGGGCGGGTCCGACGACGAAGAGAACGGGGTGACGGTGTGCCGGCCGTGCCACCTGCGCGGGCTCCACACTGGCGACAGGCGCATCGAGGTGGAGCGCGTCGTGCTGCCGTCTGGCGTGAAGGCGCTGGTGTGGCGGTACGCGGGCGGGCGGGTGATCGTTACCCTCGGCGAGCCCGGGGCGCAGGCCGAAACCCGGCGTTGAAAGAGCACCCCCGACACGATTTGAACGTGCGACCTGCTGATTAGGAATCAGCTGCTCTATCCACTGAGCTACGGGGGCACGCTCCCCTAATGGCCCCCGCGGCCGCCCGTCAACGCTGGGCGGACAGGAGGCGCGCGGCCGAATAGGGCAACATGGCGCGCCGTCCTGCTCGCAGGATCGGCGGCCCCCGGAGCCCGATGCGTCACGTCCTGCTGGTTCTCGCCCTGCCGCTCGCGGTCGCGTGTGCGCGGGTGGACGTGCCGATCGCGCTGAGCGTGTCGGCCGTGGGGGTGGAGGCGTTGAACGCCCGCGTGGATCGCGGGGATCTGGTGGTGCTCGGCGACGAGACGGACACGCTGGCGCTGACCGGGACGTCGACGGGCTACGGGAGCAGTGCGGCGCAGGCGAGCGCGCGCGAGGCGGGCAACACGGTGACGCTCGCGGTGGACGGGGCGACGGCGAGGCTGACGGCGACGTCGACGGCGAAGCGGGCGTGGACGGCGCTGGACGTTGTGGGGCCGACGGTGCTGGATCTGGACGTGGACGTGCGGCGCGGGTCGGTGCACGTGGAGGCGGTGGCGGGCGAGCACGTGATCCGCGCGGATCGGATCACGGCGCGGCGGCTCGAGGGGACCGCGGAGCTGCGCGCGTCGTCGGGTGGGATGGACGTGGACCTGCGGCCCGACGCGGGGGGCCGGGTGCAGATCGAGTCGTCGGCAGGCGACGTTGTGCTCCGGTTGCCGTGGGGCCTGCCCTACGACATCGAGGTGATCGGGGATCCGGGCTACGGGATGTACATCGAGGAGCTTGGCTTCCACGCGACGTTCTCGGAGCCGGGCTACTTCGCGGGCACGGTGGGCGACGGGTCGATCCAGGTGGCGGTGTTCGTGAACGGGGGCTCGTTCCAGCTGCTGGAGGCGCTGTAGGCGATGCTCGCGGAAGGCCAGGTGCTCGATCGCTACACGGTGGACGCGCTGCTCGGGCGCGGCGGCATGGCGGTGGTGTACCGGGTCCGGCACAACCAGCTGGGCAGCTTCCACGCGCTCAAGGTGCTGACGCTGTCGAACGCGGGCATCCGCGAGCGGCTGCTGCAGGAGGGGCGGGTGCAGGCGAACCTGCGGCACCCGAACGTGGTGACGGTCACCGACGTGATCGACGTGGCGGGGCAGCCGGGCCTGGTGATCGAGTACGTCGACGGGCCGTCGCTCGACGCGTGGCTGCTCACCCACCGCCCGAGCCTGGAGGAGGCCGAGGCGCTGTTCCGCGGGATCGTCGCGGGCGTGCAGGCGGCGCACGCGCAGGGGCTGGTGCACCGCGACCTGAAGCCGGCGAACGTGATGCTCGCGCCGGGGTCGGCGGGCGGGGTGGTGCCGAAGGTGGCCGACTTCGGGCTGGCGAAGGCGCTGGCGGCGGACGAGGCGCTGGCGCACGCGACGCGCTCGGGCATCACGATGGGTACGCCCGCGTACATGGCGCCCGAGCAGATCCGCGACGCGAAGAAGGTCGACCTGCGCGCCGACGTGTTCTCGCTCGGCTGCATCCTCTACGAGCTGGTGTGCGGGCGGCCGCCGTTCGTGGGGCCCGACGTGCTGACGATCTTCAACGCGGTGGCGTCGGGCAGCTACGCGCCGCCCGACAGCCTGGTGCCCGGGCTGCCACAGCGGTTCCACGCCGCGATCGACGCGGCGCTGACGGTCGATCGCGAGGCCCGCGCGCAGGACTGCGCGGCGCTGCTGGCGGTGCTCGACGGGAGCGTGTCGCCTGGCGACGCGCAGCCGACCTTCGATCCGGCGACGCTCGAGGCGCCGCGCGCGCAGAGTCGGCCGCTGCGCGGGCTGGCGCGGCTGCGTCGGCGCCGGGATCGCCCGAGTGGCGGCGCGCGGTGGTGGTGGCTCGCCGGCGTCGGCGCGCTGCTCGCGGTCGGACTGGTCGGGTTCGGCGTGGCGGTGGGCGTGGCGTCGATG
>CAYQSE010000362.1:0-3785 GCA_964419905.1 uncultured Enterobacteriaceae bacterium | reverse complement strand
GTGCACCTCCAGGCGGTCGCGGCACAGCACATCGCGGGGCTCGAGAAGCTGACGCGCGCGTTCTTCGACGACCCGGCCGGCCTCGAGCCGGTCGACCGGGACACCCTCCTCGAGCGGCTGCGCGCGAACGACGTCGTGCTGCTCGACGTGCGGCCCGAGCAGGAGTTCGCCGAGGGGCACCTGCCCGGGGCCCTCTCGGTGCCGCTGCCACTGCTCGAGTCACGACTCGGCGCGCTCCCGCGAGACCGCACCATCGTCGCCTACTGCAGGGGGCCGTTCTGCACGCTCTCGGCCGAGGCCGTCCGGCGGCTGCGCGAGCTCGGCTTCGACGCGCGCCGCAGCGAGGTCTCCGTCCACAGCCTCGACGCCGCAGGAGCCCCCGCATGAGCAAGCCCGCCCTCCAGCTCGGTCTGCGCGAGAACTGGGCGCAGTTCTCGCTGCTGGTCCTGGTCAACGCGTTCGTCGGCGCGATGGTCGGGATGGAGCGCAGCATCCTGCCCGCCATCGCCGAGGGCGAGTTCCACCTCGCCGCGCGCACGGCGATCCTCTCGTTCATCGTCGTGTTCGGCGTCACCAAGGCGCTGACCAACTACTTCGCCGGCAGGTGGTCGGATCGCTTCGGGCGAAAGCACGTGCTGGTGGCCGGCTGGCTCGTCGCCGCGCCGGTGCCCTTCCTGCTGATGTGGGCGCCGTCGTGGGCGTGGATCCTCGCGGCCAACGCGCTGTTGGGCGTCAGCCAGGGGCTCACCTGGTCGACGACGGTCATCATGAAGATCGATCTCGCGGGTCCGAAGAACCGCGGCCTGGCGATGGGGCTCAACGAGTTCGCCGGCTACTTCGCGGTCGCGCTGTCGGCGCTGGCGACCGGCTTCATCGCAGCAGAGGTCGGCCTGCGGCCCCAGCCCTTCTACCTCGGCGTCGGCTTCGTGGTCCTCGGCACGCTGCTCTCGGTGTTCGCGGTGAAGGAGACGCTGCACCACGTGGCCCACGAGTCGAAGCTCGCGGGCACCGCGGCCCACGACACGCTCTCGCAGCGGGAGGTCATCACCCGCACCAGCTTCACCGATCCCGATCTGTCGTCGGTGAGCCAGGCGGGCCTGGTCAACAACCTCAACGACGGCATGGCCTGGGGGCTGTTCCCGCTCGTGTTCGCCGCGGCGAGCCTGTCGATCGCCGAGATCGGGACCCTCGCGGCGATCTACCCGGCGGTCTGGGGCCTCGCGCAGCTCGTCACCGGGGCGTGGTCCGATCGCATCGGCCGCAAGGGGCTGATCGTCGCCGGCATGTGGACACAGGCGGCGGGCATCGTGGTCATCGCGCTGGGCTCCACCTTCGCGGTGTTCGCGACCGGCGCGGTGCTGCTCGGGCTGGGGACCGCGATGGTCTACCCGACCCTGCTCGCGGCGATCGGCGACGTGGCCCACCCGAGCTGGCGCGCCTCGTCGGTCGGCGTGTACCGCCTGTGGCGCGACATGGGCTACGCCGTCGGCGCGCTGCTCGCCGGCCTCGTCGCCGACGCCTTCGGGCTCTCGGCCGCCACGCTCACCATCGCGGCGCTGACCTTCGCGTCGGGCGTGGTGGTCGCCGTGCGCATGCGCGAGACGCTCCGGCGCGACACGCCATCTGAGCCTGCGAAGCCGGGCGCGCGCTGCGTCGAGCCCGAGGCGCTCGCCCAGCGTCCACTCCCCTCACGAGGCGCCTGATCATGGCCAAGACCCTCTTCATCCTCAACGACCCTCCCGACGGCACCGAGCGCAGCTACAACGGGCTGCGCCGCGCCGGAGCCCTCGCCAAGCGCGAGGGCGAAGAGGTCCGCGTGTTCTTGATGGGCGACGCGGCGGCCTGCGCCAAGCGCGGGCAGCAGACCCCGAACGGCTACTACAACCTCGAGCGGATGCTGAAGGTAGCTGGCGGCGGCGAGATCGGCGTGTGCGGGACGTGCATGGACGCGCGCGGCATCACCGACGACGAGCTCACCGCCGGCACCCACCGCAGCACCCTCGAGGCGCTGACGGACTGGGTGCAGTGGGCCGACCGCACGCTGGTGTTCTGATGCAGCCACACCCTGCATCATGAGCGCGCCGGTAGGGCATCAGCCATCACCACCTTCCGTGAAGTCCACGACGCATCCGAGCTCGGCGCTACCGCGTCTACAGCCGGGAAGCGGCCAACTCAACCATCCAGCGTGCGAACGACCTCCGCGCGCACCCACCAGTCGGCATAGGTGCTGAACGCAACGCCCTTGCTCGGCTTGAAACGCTGGGCTGCACGCCTCAGCCCGACCTGCGTCGCCGCCAACACCTCCGCGTTGCTCACCTCCGGGCGCGGCCCCCCCGAAGGCCCAGGTCGCCTCGGCTGCTGACGATACGCGTTCAGGAGCTCATCGAGCGCTTCCATCGACACCGTCGCGGTCGAAACCAGCGCGGCGCGTAGTGCGGCGGCTCGCGTCTGCGCGTCTTCGGTGCCCTCGCCCTCGAGGCGCTGGATGTCGGAAGCCACGTCGCGCTCCCAATCTGTCGGAAGCTGCACGATCTGCTTCAGGGATCCTCCCACTGCCATCTCCTCTGCCATGCGTGGTGCCCAGTGTAGGCGATCTCCGAGACCCGCGTGCCGGCGGTGACCTCTGTGGTTGACGATCGGGCTCCAGCGTCGAGCACGAACGACCCGACGCTGGTGCGCGAAGCTCCGGAGAAGCGCGCGCCCGCCGCGCTGACCTCGACCCGCCTCGACTCCCCGCGTCACGGCGAACACTCGAGCGCACGCTTGCTTGCTCGAGTCAGCCGGAGTCACCGTGTCGCCGTCGAGGTCTCGCGCCTTCAAGAAGTCCGCCTACGCCCGCGACGGCCTGCACGCTCTCGGCCGAGGCCGTCCGGCGGCTGCGCGAGCTCGGCTTCGACGCGCGCCGCAGCGAGGTCTCCGTCCACGGCCTCGACGCCGCAGGCAACGGGCTGATCGTCGCCGGCATGTGGACACAGGCGGCGGGTATCGTCGTCATCGCGCTGGGCGCGCGCATCGTGGTGGTCGCCGTGCGCATGCGCGAGACGCTCCGGCGCGACACGCCGTCCCAGCCTGCGAAGCCGGGCGCGCGTGGCCTCACCGACGCCGGAGCGCGGCGTCCAGGGAGAGCCGACCCGCGCCGACGAGCAGGAGGAAGACGGCGCCGAGGAGCATCGCGAAGTCGGTGCGCGCCTCGTGGGCCATGCTCCAGAACCCGTAGGACGGCAGCTCGCGCAGGTGGAGGCCCCAGAACCCGGAGCCCAGGAGGATCGGCAGCTTGGTGGTGACGAGGGCGACGAGCATCGTGGCGATGAGCGGGACCGCGGCGAGGCGCGTGAACAGCCCAAGGAGCACCAGCGCGCCGCAGACGACCTCCGTGGCCCCGACGAACGGGCCCAAGATCTCCGCGGCAGGCAGGCCGATCCGCTCGAAGCGCCCTGCGCCACGAGACGCCGGCTCCAGGAACTTCTGGATGCCCTCGGAGAGGAACACGCCGCCGACCATCAGCCGGATGAGCACGGTCGCGGCGGGCGCGTTCGTGGTGACGAGTCGGTCGAGCGAGCGGTTCATCGGGGGCTCCGAGCGCATGATCCCACACCTCTCGACCGGGGCTCGCGATCACATGGGGCGAGCGTCTCGCCTGTCGATCCTACACATCTTGGCTGCGGCCCGAGATCATGTGGGGCGGGCGTCCCGCCTGTCGATCCTACACATCTCGCACCGTGCCTGAGATCACGTGGGGCGGGCGTCCCGCCTGTCGATCCTACACATCTTGGCTGCGGCCCGAG
>CAYQSE010000361.1:0-3857 GCA_964419905.1 uncultured Enterobacteriaceae bacterium | reverse complement strand
GCAGCCACTCGGCCAACGCCGTGGTGCTGGCCACCGGCGGCTACGGCAACGTGTTCTACCTCTCCACGAACGCGATGAAGTGCAACGTCACCGCGTCGATGCGCGCCTACCGCCGCGGCGCGGGCTTCGCGAACCCGTGCTTCACGCAGATCCACCCGACGTGCATCCCGGTGGCTGGCGACTACCAGTCCAAGCTCACGCTGATGAGCGAGTCGCTGCGCAACGACGGCCGGGTGTGGGTGCCGAAGAAGCAGGGCGACACGCGCGCCCCCAACCAGATCCCCGAGAGCGAGCGCGACTACTACCTCGAGCGCATCTACCCGACGTTCGGCAACCTCGTGCCGCGCGACGTGGCGTCGCGCGCCGCGAAGCGCATGTGCGACGCGGGGCAGGGCGTCGGCAAGAGCGGGTTCGGGGTCTACCTCGACTTCAAGGACGCGATCGGGCGGCTGGGCAAGGACGTCATCGCCGAGCGCTACGGCAACTTGTTCGACATGTACCGGCGCATCACCGACGAGGACCCCTACGAGGTCCCGATGCGCATCTATCCCGCTTCCCACTACACGATGGGCGGGCTGTGGGTGGACTACAACCTCCAGACCACCATCCCGGGCCTGTACGCGATCGGCGAGGCCAACTTCAGCGACCACGGCGCGAACCGCCTCGGCGCGAGCGCGCTGATGCAGGGGCTGGCCGACGGCTACTTCGTGCTCCCGTACACGATCGGCGACTACCTCGCGGGGCAGAAGCCGGGCAGCGTGAGCACCGACCACCCCGCGGTCGCCGACACGGTGCGCGACGTGCAGACGCGCCTGGATCGCTTGTTGAGCATCAACGGCAAGCGGTCTGCCGACTCCTTCCACAAGGAGCTGGGCAAGCTGATCTGGGACGAGTGCGGGATGGGCCGGAACCGCGAGGGGCTGGAGCGCGCGCTGGCCGCGATCCCGGCGCTGCGCGAGGCGTTCTGGAGCGATCTCGCGATCCCCGGCACGGGGGCCGAGCTCAACCAGGAGCTCGAGAAGGCCGGGCGTGTCGCCGACTTCATCGATCTCGGCGAGATCATGCTCCGCGACGCGCTCTCGCGCGAGGAGTCCTGCGGGGCGCATTTCCGCGAGGAGCACCAGACCGCCGAGGGCGAGGCGCGCCGCGACGACGCGCAGTTCGCCCACGCCGCGGTGTGGGAGTTCCAGGGCGAGGGACAGGCGGCCCGCCGCAACGTGGAGCCGCTGGAGTTCAAGTACGTCACCCCGTCGCAGCGGAGCTACAAGTGATGAAGGTCACCCTGAAGGTCTGGCGGCAGAAGGGGCCCTCCGCGCCGGGCGGCTTCCACGAGTACCCGGTCGACGTCGATCCGGAGATGTCGTTCCTCGAGGCGATCGACGTGGTGAACGAGGGGCTCGTCGCGAAGGGCGAGGCGCCCATCGCGTTCGAGCACGACTGCCGCGAGGGCATCTGCGGCTCGAGCGGCGCGATGGTCGATGGGCGCGCGCACGGCCCGGGTGCGGGCGCTGCGCTGTGTCAGGTGCACATGCGCAACTACAAGGCGGGCCAGACGATCACCGTCGAGCCGTTCCGGGCCGCCGCGTTCCCGCTGATCAAGGATCTCGTCGTCGACCGCGCGGCCCTCGATCGGGTCATCGAGGCGGGCGGGTACATCAGCGTGCGCACCGGCTCCGCGCCCGAGGCGAACAACCTGCCCGTGCCGAAGGCCGACGCCGACTGGGCGTTCGACGCCGCGGCGTGCATCGGCTGCGGGGCGTGCGTCGCCGCGTGCCCCAACGCCTCCGCGATGTTGTTCACCGCGGCCAAGGTCACCCACCTCGGGCTGATGCCGCAGGGGCAGCCCGAGCGCGATCTTCGCGTGCTGAACATGGTCAACACGATGGACGAGCAGGGCTTCGGCTACTGCACGAACCACGGCGAGTGCAGCGCGGTCTGTCCGAAGGAGATCGACCTCGCGAACATCGCTCGGCTCAACCGGGACTACCTGGGCGCGTCGTTCCGGTCGCGCGAGTAGGCGTGCGCGATAGGGCGTCTGCCCGCGCGAGACCGGTTGCTCCGGGGGGTCCGGTCGCATAAGACCGGTAGCCTCTCCCACCGGAACACAGGGACGCCCCATGGCCGACGACACCGAGGTTCTGTTCCAGATCACGCGCGCGCACCTCAACACCGGCCTCCGCGGCTTCCCCGTGGGCACCTGTCGCACCTCGGCGGTCGATCCCGAGCGCGGCGTGTCCTACGTCGGCTACCCGATCGCCGATCTCGCCAAGCACGACCCCGAGGCGGTCGTCTACCTGCTGCTGCACCGCGACCTGCCCAACGACGATCAGCTCGCCGCGTTCAAGCGCACGCTGGTGGCGCACGCGGGCCTCGCGCCCGAGGTGCTCGGGTTCCTGAAGGGCATGCCGCGCCAGGGTCATCCGATGGAGTGGCTGATCGCCGGCCTCACCCTCATGGGCATGACCAGCAAGACCGATGACGCGATGAAGGACGCCTACCACCTCATCGCGCAGACGCCCGAGCTCGTGGCGGCGATCTTCCGCATCCGCAGCGGCTGGGGCGACCCGATCCCGTCGCGTCCCGAGCTGGGCTTGATCGAGAACTTCGTGCACATGCTCGGCGTCCCCGACGCCGACGCCGACCGCCTCACGGCGCTGCTCCGGCAGTTCTACGTGCTGCACATGGACCACGGCGGCGGCAACCTGTCCACGTTCACCGGCAAGGCGGTCGCCAGCGCGGCCACGCACGTCTACGCGTCGATGGCCGCCGCGATGGCGGCGCTCTACGGCCCGCTGCACGGCCGCGCGAACCAGGACTGCCTCGACTTCGTCCGCCAGGTGGGCAGCCCCGATCCCGCGCACATCGAGAACTTCACGCGCGACACGCTCGCGAACGGCGGCAAGATCTTCGGCTTCGGCCACGCGGTCCTCCGCGCCGAGGATCCGCGCGCGACGATCCAGTATGCGCTGGGCCTCGAGCTCTTCCCGAACGACCCGCTGTTCCGCACCGCGCTGCAGATGCGCGAGACGGTGGTGGCGGTCCTCAAGGAGATGCCGAAGATCAGCAACCCCTACCCGAACGTCGACGCGGTGTCGGGCACGCTGCTGAACGCCGCAGGCCTGACGGACTCCGACTACTACACCGTGCTGTTCGGGCTCTCGCGCATCGCGGGCATCGCGGCGCAGATCGTGGACGAGCGGATGAACCTGCGCGGCGGCGGCAAGTCCGTGCCCATCTACCGCCCGAAGTACATCGCCCAGGACCAGCCCAAGCGAAGCACGCAGGGCTGATCGACCGCATCTCATCAACGCGGCGTCCCGGCGGCGGGGCGCACACCGAGGGTCTCTCCCTCCCACTGGAGCAGCCATGTCCCGCTTCCCGGCGCCCCCGGCTGGCACCCCGATCCAGGTGCAGCCCGACGGCACGCTCGTCGTGCCGAACGACCCGATCATCACCTACATCGAGGGCGACGGCATCGGCGCCGACATCTGGGCCGCGTCGGTCCGCGTGCTCGACGCCGCGGTCGCGAAGGCCTACGGCGGCGACCGTCGCATCGCCTGGTACGAGGTGTTCGCCGGTGAGAAGGCGTTCGAGCGCTTCGGCGAGTGGCTGCCCGAAGAGACGATGCAGGCGTTCGACAAGTACATCATCGGCATCAAGGGGCCGCTGACCACGCCGATCGGCGGCGGCATCCGCTCGCTGAACGTCGCGATCCGCCAGATCGCCGACCTCTACACCTGCGTGCGCCCGGTGCGCTGGTTCACCGGGGGGCCCTCGCCGGTCAAGCAGCCCGAGCAGGTCGACATGGTCATCTTCCGCGAGAACACCGAGGACATCTACGCGGGCATCGAGTACGC
>CAYQSE010000360.1:0-3873 GCA_964419905.1 uncultured Enterobacteriaceae bacterium | reverse complement strand
GATGGGGCGTCCGGGCGCGCGGCGCACGCACAGGCTAGTCGGCCCCATGCGCATCGCTTCCTGGAACGTGAACGGCCTGCGCTCGGCGCACGCCAAGGGCTTCCTCGACTGGCTGACGACGTCGGGCTTCGACGTCGTGGGTGTACAGGAGATCCGCGCCAAGGAGGCGCAGATCCCGCCTCCGCTGCGGCAGCCCGACGGCTGGCACACCCACTTCGTGCCGGCCGAGCGGCCCGGCTACAGCGGCGTCGCCCTGTTCGCGCGCCGCGCACCCGACGCGGTCGAGACCGCGCTCGGCGACCCGGAGATGGACGCCGAGGGGCGTCTCGTGATCGCGCGCTTCGGTGCGCTGCGGGTCGCGAACGTGTACTTCCCCAACGGCAGCGGCAAGGAGCGCGACAACGGACGCGTCCCGTTCAAGCTCGCGTTCTACCGGCGCCTGTTCGACCGGCTCGAGGCCGGTCGCGCCGCAGGCGAGCCGATCCTGGTGATGGGCGACTTCAACACGGCGCACCGGCCGATCGACCTCGCGCGACCCAAGCAGAACGAGGGGACGAGCGGGTTCCTCCCCGAAGAGCGCGCGGAGCTGGATCGATGGCTCCGGGCGGGCTGGACCGACACGTTCCGGCACCGCAGCGACGCGCCCGACCGCTACACCTGGTGGAGCCAGCGCTTTGGCGTACGCGAGAAGAACATCGGCTGGCGCATCGACTACGTGCTCGCGTCGCCCGGCGCGATGGCGCACCTGCGCGACGCCGAGATCCACGACGACGTGCGCGGGTCCGATCACTGCCCGGTGAGCGTGACGCTCGACCCCGCCGTGGTCGGATGAGCGCTCACGTCGCGCCGTCGAGCACGGCGCGCACCCGCATCGCGAGCGCCTCGGGCATGAACGGCTTCTGCAGGAACGGCGCGCCCGACTCGAGCAGCCCGCCGCGCGTCGACTCCTCGTCGGTGTAGCCCGACATCAGCAACACGCGCGCATCCGGTCGCAGCGCGCGGAACCGTGCCGCGAGCTCGGTGCCGCCCATCTTCGGCATCACCACGTCGCTGAGCAACAGGTCGATGGGCTCCGGGTGGGCCGCGAGGATCTCCAGGGCCTCGGCGCCGCTCGCCGCTTCGAAGACCTGGTAGCCGCGGCTGCGCAGGACCCGCGCAGCCAACGCGCGGACCGCCCGCTCGTCCTCGACCACCAGGATGCTCTCGGTGCCACGCAGGCTCGTGCCCGCGACGTGCGGCGCCGCCAGCCCCTGGGCAGGGCCCTCCGCGCGCGGCAGGAGGACGCGGAACGTCGAGCCCTCGCCCAGCGCACTGTCGACGCGGACGTGCCCGCCGAACTGTGTGACGATGCCATAGCTCGTCGCGAGGCCGAGCCCGGTGCCGCGGTCCGTCGCCTTGGTGGTGAAGAACGGCTCGAACAGGCGGTCCAACGTCGACTTGTCCATGCCGCAGCCGGTGTCCCGCACCATCAGCACGACATAGTCGCCGATCGGCAGTCCATCTCGGGTGGGGTGCGGATGATGGTGGTTCTCGAGCGCGATCGTCAGCGTGCCGCCGTCCGCCATCGCGTCACGCGCGTTCACCACCAGGTTCACCAGCACCTGCTCGAGCTGCCCCGGATCGATCCGCACCGGCCACAAGCCCTCGCCCGGGAGGACGACCATCTCGACGTCTGCACCGACGAGGCGGCGCAGCATCCGATCGAGATCGAAGACCTGCTGGTTGAGATCGATCACCTGCGGCTCGACGTGCGTGCGCCGCGAGAACGTGAGCAACTGCCGGGTGAGGCGCGAAGCGCGCTCCGCGGCGCGCAGCACCTCCTCGATATCGGCGCGACGCGGATCGTCGTCCGCGAGATCCTCTCGGACGAACCCTGCGAAGCTCATGATCGCGGTGAGGATGTTGTTGAAGTCGTGCGCGACGCCGCCCGCGAGGCGCCCGAGCGCCTCCATCTTCTGCGCCGCGCGCATCTGCCACTCGAGGTCGCGGCGCACGGAGATGTCCTCCGTCATCGCGAGCATGCACGTCCGCCCGTCGACGACCGCGGAGCGCAGCGTCACCAGGTTCGTGAACACCGAGCCGTCCTTGCGCTTGAAGTCCACCTCGAGCCGATCGACGAAGCCCTGGCGCGCCAGGAGCCCCATCAGCCGCTCCTCGTGTTCGGGGCTCGCGTATAGGGTGTGCAGCCACCCCGGATGGGAGGCGTCGTCGACGGAGTAGCCCCCCGGCTCCACCATCGCGCGGTTGAACGCGATCACCCGACCGTCACGCTCGAGCAGCCCGAGCCCGATCGGCGCGGCCTCGAACAAGGTGCGGTAGCGCTCCTCGCTCTCGCGGATGGAGCGCACGAGCAGCGCCTTCTCGACGCCGTTCGCGATCTGGCGGCTGAGCGCGTCGAGCAGGTCGACGCGACCTTCCCCGACCGCCTCCGGACTCGCGAAGCCCAGGCGCAGCAACCCGAGCGGCCCGCGCGTCCCCGCCAGCGGCAGGATCGCCTCGGCGCGGACCGACTCGGGCGCAGCGTAGGTCCCCTTCGCGTCCGCACGCGGCAGGTCGGTCACCACCACCGGCATCAGCGACGTGAGCGCGTCGCCCAGCAGCCCGCTACGCGCCGGCGCGCTGCGTCCCGCCCCCCAGGCGCGGTCGACCAGCCCGACCTGCGAGATGGAGACGAGCTCTTCCGCGGACTCGTCGTAGCGGAGCAGTGCGCCGGCGACGGCTCCGAGGCGCGACAGCACCTCGTCGATCGCCCGGCGGAACAGCACGTCGAGATCGCTCGCCTCGTTGACCACGAGCGCCATCGCGGTCAGCGCCGACATCTCCAGGACGCGCCGCTCGAGGGCCTCCTCGGCGGTGCGCCGCGCGGTGATGTCCTTCTTGACCGCGATGAAGTGCTTGATCGCGCCGTCCGAACCGCGCACCGGCGCGATCGTGGCCGACTCCCAGTACAGCTCGCCCGACTTCTTCCGGTTCTGGAACGTCCCCGACCACTGACCGCCCGCGAGGATGGTCTTCCACAGGTCCTCGTAGACCTCGGGCGGCGTGTGGACCGACTTCACCAGGCTGGGCTTGCTCCCTCGCGCTTCCTCGGCGGTGTAGCCGGTCAGCCTGGTGAACTGCTGGTTGACGTACTCGATGTGCCCCTCGGGGTCGGTGATCATGACCACGCTGGCGCTCTGCTCGACCGCCTGCAGCAGCATATTCCGCTGCTGCTCGACCCGCTGGTGCTCGGTGACGTCGAGGACCTGGGCGAGCACCGATTCCGGCTCGCCCGCCTCGCCGCGGACCAGGGTGAGGGTGGTCTCGGCGACCACGGCGCGACCATCCTTGTGCACGTACCGCTTGCGCAGCGCGAGGGTGTCGCGCTCGCCGTCCCACAGCGCGCGCACATCGGCGTGCCGGCTGTCCGGGTCGCCGGGGAAGGTCAGCTCGTCGAACGTCCGTAGCAGCAGCTCGGCGCGCGAGTAGCCGAGCGTGCGGGACAGCGCGTCGTTCGCCTCGACGAACCGCCCCGAGCGCTCGATCAGCGCGGTGCCGACCGCGCTCGCGTCGAACGACAGACGGAAGCGCGCCTCGCTCGCGCGCAGCCCCGACTCCGCTGCGACACGCCGGGTGACGTCACGCCCTACCGCGACCACCGCGTCCTCGCCCTGGAACCGAACCGGCAGCGACACCACCTCCAGCGAAGCGCTGTGCGTGGTCGGGTACACCCGCCCGACCGACGCGCCGTCTCCAGGTGTCTCGGCCGGGGCCCCCAGCAGGTCGTCGACGCGGCGACCCACCACATCCACGCCGTCCGCCGCGCGAAGCGCTTCGCGCGCCGCCGTGTTGACGAACCGGATCGTGTCCTCGCCGTGCACCCACACCGCATCG
>CAYQSE010000359.1:0-3909 GCA_964419905.1 uncultured Enterobacteriaceae bacterium | reverse complement strand
GCAGCGAGAAACATAGGTGATATCATGATGATGGGGCGATGCGGATCCCGTGGGAACGGGGACAGGGCCGCGGCGAGGGTGGGCGCCAGGCTGGGGGGCACGCTCGTCACCTCGTAGGTCGTGAGATCGACGACGACGAGGTGGCCGGGCAGCGCGTCCTCCGCGGCGATGGCCGCCTCGATCGACAGCGGCTCCGCGTCGCGAAGCGCGGGGTGCGCTTCGAGCTCGGCGGGCGCGATCGCCGCCACGCGGTCCGCGCGGACGACCACGGTGCTGGCGTGTGCGCTCCCGAGGAGCAGCGCCGACCACAGCGCGGCCCCCGTCATTGGACGCCGGTGTCGACGTCGAAGGTGGCGCAGGTCTCGACGGGCCCCGGATAGGAGAGCGCGCAGCGCACCCACTTCAGGGACGCCAGGCCCACGGACTCCACCGGACCCACGTCCGCCTGGACCTCGTGGCCCCAGGTGAGGACGCGCGCCCCGGTGAGGGTCAGCGTCTCTCCGACGCGGGTGGCCCCTGGCGTGCCCGGATCGGGCTCGTACACCGCGATCGTGACCCCGAGGGCGACGTTGCCTCGGAACCAGCGCAGCCAGTCCGCGGCGTGGACGTCGGCGTGGCGCCGGAGGACCAGCGGGCGCGGCTGGACCCGGACGGTTTGCTGGGCGGACACGACCCAGTCCTCCTCGATCTGCAGCACGGGCATGGGGGGCAGCGCCGCCCCGCCGACCGGGGTCACGGTGACCAGGATCTCTGCGGCGGACGCCAGCGCGGCCCACAGCACGATCACGGGGACACCTGCACGGTGAGCTCGGCGGACGCGAGGGCGAGCACGTCGGCTGCGCGTGGGCTGCCCGGATCGACGCGGCGCAGCCCGGAGTAGAACGGCTGCGCGAAGGTGAACGTCATCGTCATGCCGTCGTCGCCGGTGAACACGAGGACCTGCTGCGCGCCGAGGCTCTGCCCATCGGCCTGAGCGAGCAGGGCATCCACGAGCGCGACGCTGGCGGCATCGGACGGACGTCCGAGCGCCGCCGAGAACGTCGCCGGCCCCGACGGGACCCCGCTCACGTCGGTCGGGAAGCGCCACCGGATCGTCGCTTCGTCCACGGCCAGCGGCGCGGGCGCGATCGCGGTGCCGGCGTCGAGGGTCAGCTCGCCCGCCCATGCAGCGCAGAGCGTCGAGAAGATGAGCCACATGAGCACCTCGCGGGGTGCTGCCGACATTACCCGCCTCGGGGCTCCACTCGCAACGGGGGGCGTGTCGGGAGGGGGCGAGCCGCGCGAAGGAGCAGACAGCAGGGTAGAGGTCTCGGGGAGGACGCATGTGTGACGACCTGACCGACGCCGAGAACGACCGCTACCTCAGTCGGCGACGCCTGGGACTCGGCGTGGCCGCCGCCGCGCTGCTCGTCGGCTGCGGGGCGCGTGTCGGGGCCGTCGAGAAGTCTTCCCAGCGAGCGATCCGCGCGCGGCGGGTGGTCGTCCCGACGCCCGACGGCGAGGCGGACGGCTTGTTCGTGTCGCCCGACGCGGGACAGCACCCCGGCGTGCTGCTGTGGCCCGACGTCGCGGGCCTGCGTCCGGCCTACGAGCGGATGGCCACGCGCCTCGCGGAGGCCGGGTACGCGGTGCTCGCGATCAACCCCTACTACCGATCCGCGAAGGCCCCGATCCTCGACGACTTCGCCGCGTGGCGCACCGAGGAAGGCCAGGCCCGGATCGCGCCGATGCGCGAGGCGCTCGTGCCCGAGGCGGTCGCCCGCGACGGCGCCGCCCTGGTCGCCTGGCTCGACCAGCAGCCCGAGGTGGACAAGGCGCGCAAGATCGGGGCTCAGGGCTACTGCATGAGCGGGTCGTTCACCTTCCGTGCGGCTGCGGCGGCGCCCGATCGGGTGGGCGCGCTCGCCTCGTTCCACGGCGGCGGGCTGGCCACCGAGGCCCCGGACAGCCCGCACCGGCTGTTCGAGGCGATGCGGGCGGCCGCGCTGATCTGCGTCGCGCAGAACGACGACGCGCGCGACCCCGACGCGAAGGACACGCTCCGCGCCGCCGCCCTCGCCGCCGGCCGCGACGCGGAGATCGAGGTCTACCCGGCCAACCACGGCTGGTGCACGCTCGACTCGCCGGTCTACGACGAGGCGCAGGCCGAGCGGGCGTGGGCGCGGCTGCTCGCGACCTACGCCGCCCACCTGTAGGGCGTGACGACCCAGCCGGGCGGCGCTGCCGCGCGTGGCTCGCTCTCGCCGCGGAGGGGGACGCGCGCGTCCGATCGAACGGGCTCGTCCTGGCCGGCACCGCCGAGGTGTGGGCCGGAGTTGCGTTCCCTTGCGCTCTTTCGTTCGCGGCTGGTACACCGCATGGGAGGAGGCTCCCATGTCCGAAGAACCCGCCGCGTCCCCCCCTGATCACTTGCTTGGACCCGACGACGGCCCGGCGGACGACGCGGCGCCTTACGGCGCCATCGTGATAGGCGCGAGCATGGCCGGCCGCCTCGCGGCTGCGGCGCTGCACCCGACGGCGGGCAGGGTCCTGATCCTCGATCGGGACAGCCTGCCGGACGCGCCCGAGGTCCGCCGCTGCGTGGGGCAGGGCGCGCAGGCGCATTTGCTGCTCGACAGCGGACGCGAGGCCGTGGCGTCGCTGCTCCCGGGGATCTTCGACGAGATCGTCGCTGACGGCGGGCTGCGGATCGACTTCGGCCACGAGCTGCGCTGGTACCACGGTGGCCAGTACAAGGTGCGCTGCGACACGCGGTTCCGGTCTCAGGTCCAGACGCGCCCGCTGCTCGAGCAGCACGTCCGGCGGCGGGTTCTCGCGCTGCCCGGCGTGACGCTGCGCCCCGAGACGCGGGTCACGGCGCTGGTGATCGAGGGAGGGCGCGTCCGCGGCGTGCTCGCGGCGCGGTCGGGCGGTGCGCCCGAGCGGATCGAGGCCCCCATCGTGGTCGACGCCGCGGGGCGGGGCTCGCAGGTGGTTCGCTGGCTCGAGGAGGTGGGCTACCGCGCGCCGCCGGTCTCGGAGGTCGCGCTCGGCATCGGCTACGCGAGTCGGCTGTACCGCCGCCCGGCAACCGCCGGCCCCGATCGGGCGACGGTGATCTACGGGACGCGCGCCCGGACGAAGCGGCATGGGGTGGGGTTCGAGGTGGAGGGCGGCCGGTGGCTGGTGACGCTCATCGGGTACCACGGCGACCACCCGCCGACCGACGCGGACGCGTTCGACGCCTGGGCCTCGACGCTCGAGCGCCCCGACCTCGCCGATAGCCTCGTCGGCGCGGAGCCGCTCTCCGAGGTGCGCACGTTCAAGGCACCCACCCAGCGCCGGCTGCGGTTCGACCGCGTGGCGCTCCCCGAGGGGCTGGCCGTGGTCGGCGACGCCGCGTGCGCGCTCGACCCGGTGTTCGGGCAAGGGATGAGCGTGGCCGCGGTCACCGCGGCGCGCCTCCGCGATCACCTCGCCGCGCGGCCCTTCGCCTCCCGCGCCGTCGCGCGGCTCGTCGCGCGGTGCTCGGCGCGGGCGTGGCTGCTCACCAGCGTCGAGGCGATGCGGTACCGCGAGGCGCGCGCGATCCCTGGCATCGGCCTGCTGCACGGGTTCCTCGACAAGATCGGCGAGGTGGCGAGCTACGACGCGGCCGTGTACACGGCGTTCCTCGAGGTGATGCACCTGCACCGGGGCGCGCTGCACCTCGCGCGACCGGGCTTCCTGCTCCGCGTGCTCGCGGGGCGGTCCCTGCCGACGCGCGCGCGGCCCCTCGTGCCCGTGCACGATGCACGTTCGAGCCCCACGCTACGAAGCGTTGCCGAAGGTGGGTTCACGCGCGTCCATGAACGTGGGGCGGGCGTCCCGTCTCACGATTGATCACATCTCCACGAATACCCGCTGAAGGCGGGTTCGCGAGGATCCATG
>CAYQSE010000358.1:0-3933 GCA_964419905.1 uncultured Enterobacteriaceae bacterium | reverse complement strand
CGCGACGCCCGCCCGCCGCGCGCCCAAGCCGCTCGACCGCGCAGACGCCCCGGTGCTGCGCCTCGCGGCCGCCGACCCCGCCGCGCTGCTGGCGCGCCTCGACGGGGATCCGGGCGAGGTCGGCGACGGCCCGTGCCGGCTCGCGGTGATCGATCCGAGCCCAGAGCGCCTCGCGCAGGCCCGCCGGATCATCGCGCGCGGCGAGCCGTGGTCGGGCCGCGGCGGCACCTGGTTCCGCCCGCGCGGCCTCGCCGTCGACGGCGGGCGGGTCGCGTTCGTGTTCCCCGGCGTCGAGGCGGTGTTCGCGCCCGAGGTCGACTCGGTCGCGCGGCACCTCGACCTGCCGGTGCCCGCCGACACCCGGCCCGCCGATCTGGAGCAGACCGGCCGCGGCGTCGTCGCGCTCGGGCGCTTCCTGCACGGCGCGCTCGGCGCGCTCGGCGTGCGGCCCGACGCGTTCGCGGGCCACAGCATCGGCGAGTGGACCGGGATGATCGCGTCCGGCGTGCTGCCCGAGGCCGCGGTCGACGGCTTCCTCGCGCGGGTGCGGCCGGGCAGCCTCGAGGTGCCCGGCGTGCTGTTCGCCGCGGCCGCGTGCGGCGTCGGCACCGCGCGCGCGGCGATCGACGGGCTGGACGACATCGCGATCAGCCACGACAACTGCCCCAACCAGGTGCTGCTGTGCGGCCGCGAGGCGGCGATCGCCACCGCCCGCGAGCGCCTGATCGCGCGCGGGGTCGTCTGCCAGGTGCTGCCGTTCCGCTCCGGCTTCCACTCGCCGCTGTTCGCCGCGCATGTGGCACCACATGCCGCGCACTTCGACGCGCTCCCGCTCGGCCCGGCCCACACCCCGCTGTGGTCGGCCACCACCGTCGCGCCCTACCCCGACGACGCCGACGCGATCCGCGCGCTCGCGGTGGAGCACCTCGTCGCGCCGCTGCGCTTCCGCGAGCTCGTCGAGCGGCTGTACGCAGACGGGTTCCGGATCTTCGTGCAGGTGGGCACCGGCTCGCTGCCCGGCTTCGTCAAGGACACCCTCGGCGACGCGCCGCACCTCGCCGTCTCCGCGAGCGAGCCCCGCCGCGCGGGCCTCGCCCAGCTCCGCAACCTCGCGCTCGCGCTGTGGGTCGAGGGCGTCCCGCTCGACGTCGAGCGCGCGCTGCCCCGACCGGTGCTGAGCGTGTCGCTGCCGCTGGGCGTCCCACCGATCACGCTCCCCGAAGACGTGCGCCCCCCGAGCGCGCCGGCATCGCGCCCCGCGCCCGCCGCGCCGTCCGACGATCCGGTGCTGGTGGCGCTCGCCGAGACGATGGCGGCGCTGAACCGCGCCGGGCAGGACGTCGTCGCGGCGTTCCAGGCGCGCGTCGCGCCGCCGTTCTCCGAGCGGCGCGAGATGTCGCTCCGCGCCGTCCCCGCGCTCGCCGACCACAGCTTCTTCCCGCAGCCGCCCGGCTGGCCCGTCCCGTCCGATGGCTACCCCGTGGTGCCGATGACGATGACGCTCGGGCTGCTGCGCGAGGCCGCCCGCCGCGTCGCCCCGGGCGAGGCCATCGCGCTGCACGACGTCCGCGCGCACAAATGGCTCGTCGTCGAGCCCGCCCAGGAGGTCACGCTGTCGGCGCGACCCGACGGCGCGCGCGTCCGCGCCGCGGTCGACGGCTTCGCCGACGCGACGGTGCAGGTCGGCGCGTGGCCCGAGGCCCCCGCGCCCGCGCTGCCCGCGCTGATCGCGCCGCGCCCGACCCCGGTGGACGCCGCGGGGCTCTACGCCGATCGGTGGATGTTCCACGGCCCGCGCTACCAGGGGGTCACCCTCCTCGGCCCCTACGACGACACCGGCATCGACGGCGAGATCACCGCCCCCGAGGCGCCCGGTGCGCTGCTCGACAACGCCGGTCAGATCTTCGGCTACTGGGTCATGGCCACCCAGCCGCGCGACCAGCTCGCGATGCCCGTCAGCCTCGACCGCGTCGCGTTCTTCGGCCCCGATCCCGCGCCCGGCACGCGCGTGGCCTGCCGCGTCCGCATCCGCGCGATCGACGCGCGCCTCATCACCGCCGATCTCGAGCTGAGCGTCGCCGGGCGCGTGTGGTGCCGCATCGACGGCTGGACCGACCGCCGGTTCGAGACCGACGCCCGCGTGTGGCAGGTCATGCGGCAGCCCGAGCACCACCTGCTCTCCGAGCCCGACGGCGACGGCGTGCGCTTCGACGGCGAGTCCGTCCGCGCCCCGTCGCGCGACTGGCTGATGCGCCGCTACCTCGGCGAGCGCGAGCGCGCGGCGATGCTCGCCTCCGGGCCGCGTGAGCAGCGGCACTTCCTCGACGCGCGCATCGCCGCGAAGGACGCCGCGCGGCAGTGGCTGTGGGCGCGCGAGGGGCAGCGCCCGATCTTCCCCGTCGAGATCACGCTGACCGAGATCGACGGCGGCTTCGCGTGGGGCGCGCGGACCGTCGCCGTGTCGCGCGGCAAGCAGGGCCTGAGTGCGCGCGTGATGTAGGGCGGAAGCGCGGACGCCGCCGATGCTCTCACCGGCTCGGCGGCCGCGTCGGACACGCCGCGCACCTACACCGCACGCGGCGGTGAACGTGTGCCGCCGCGCAACCACCGCCTCGGTCTGTTCAGGCATGAGCCGGAGCTTCCTTCCGATGCCCTGCGCGGCCATGCCCGACGGGCTGCCCGTCTCCATCAGGTCGACACCCAGGGTTCCGGACAACCTGGTTTCAAGCGTACCCCACGTTCAATCACCGATACCCACGATGACCACTCTGAATCCGTTGAACGTACAGATCTCGACCACACCGCCGAGGGAAGCACCCGGCGGCATGGGTCCTATCTGCACGGACGCGGTTCGCCCCTCACAATCGCAGCGGAGCGGGACGCCCGTCCCCATCGATATCGAGATGTTGCTGGGCACATTCTCGCACGACACACCATGAAAGCTCCGGCCCCGCATGGACCCCACCCGCATCTGATCTTCGGCACTCAGCACAAGGGCGTAATCCACGTGGACCGTGTTGCCGCGCACGGTGCCATAGTGCGCGCAGCCACTCATCACGAGCACGGTGAACAGACTGGCCGCGCAGAATCCGCTGGGACGAGGCGCCTCCGAAACCCCGCGTCCGGCGTTCAAGAGCGCGACCCACGGAGCGGGATGTCCCCGGGCGGGTACGCAATGGTACTGCGCACGCATTCGCCGTAATCGACACACTCGATGTTGCCGCAGGGCCCGATGAAACACTCGCATGTGTGGTTTTCCACCACACCATCACAAGCTTCCTCTCTCTCCCTGCGAAGCTGCTCGCAAATCATGCGTTCATGGTATCGAAAACGTTTCTTCGGGAACAGCCAGATCCAGGCCGGCGTCAGTCCCGATACGCCACCAGCGTCCGCACCCGCGCGAACCCGAGCCCGCTCGCGCCCAGCTTCGCCGCGACCACGAAACGCAGGTATTTCGTCGTCGGCGCCACCGGCACGAACCTCGTCGACGCCCCCGTGCAGGGCGGTTTGCCCAATCACCGATGCACGAAGCTCACAGGGCGAGCTGCTCCCCCCCGCCAATGTTTCATCCGCAGCGACGCGCGCGTTCTCCTCGGCACGAAGTCGAGGCGCCCCTTGACTGCCCGATTCCAGCGGCGACGCGTGTCTTGTGCACCGGGGGACAGCGCACACGTCCGGTTCAGCGGCGCCTCGACTACTGGCCACAGCGCTTCGGCTCCACTGCGCTCTCTCGGAGCGCCTCGGTCCGCCAACGCACCTCGTCACGCCCGAGACGCGACTCGGCGGGTCGGAGTCGTCCCCTGCAGAGGATCGTCAGTCGCTCGACGATATCAGGATCCTCGAGATCGGATCGACGGTGGGACTCGAAGGCCGTAACATCAGAACCTCCCGAGAGGTAAAACGTTCCAGGAGTTCCGACATCGACCGTCACCA
>CAYQSE010000357.1:0-3946 GCA_964419905.1 uncultured Enterobacteriaceae bacterium | reverse complement strand
CACGCCCACGAGGACCACGAGGGCCCCGAGCGCGGTGCGCAGGCGCGAGGTGCGGGCGGTGAGCATCGCAGCACCAACCCGCGAGCGCGGATTCCCTGCCCTCGTCACGCCGTGATCACGGATCGCCGGCGCTCAGCGCGGACAGCAGCGCGCGCACCTCGGCCTCGCCCGGGGGTCGCACCGCGCGGCCCACCTCGACCCCGGCGCGGAGCGCGACGAGCGTGGGCCACAGCTTGACGCGAAACGAGCGGCCGAGCGGGCGGCCCGGGCCATCCTCGACCCACACATGGCGCGCTTCGCTCGATGTGAGCGCGGCGTCGATCGTCGGCCGCGCGGCCTGGCAGATCGGGCACCACGAGGCACCGAACTCCAAGATCGTGGCGCCGGCCCAGCCGTCGACCGTCTCGCGCGTGGGCTCGCTCATCGACCGCTCCGGGGTGCCGTCATTCGCTCCTCCGTAACGCGACGTCCTCGACGGCGCGCGCCGGGGCGATACGCCACCCCATCGACCCTGGAGATCACATGGCGACGATCCTCGGCCTCGCTGGCAGCCTGCGCGCCGGCTCCTACAACCTGGCGCTGCTCCACGCGGCCGCCGCGCTGGCGCCCGAGGGCGTCACGCTCGAGGTGGCGACGCTGCACGGCATCCCGCTCTACGACGGCGACGCGGAGGCCGCCTCCGGGATCCCGCCGGCCGTCGACGCGCTCAAGGCGCGCATCGTCGCCGCGGACGGCCTGCTGCTCGCGACGCCCGAATACAACAGCGGCATCCCCGGCGTGTTCAAGAACGCGATCGACTGGCTGTCGCGCCCGCCCAAGGACATGGGCCGCGTGTTCGGGGAGCGCCCGGTCGGCCTGATCGGCGCGACGCCGGGGCGCGGCGGCACGCGGCTCGCCCAGGCCGCGTGGCTGCCCGTGCTGCGCACGCTCGGCTGCCGCCCGTGGTTCGGCGGCGCGCTCTACGTCGGGGGCGCCGGGCAGGCGTTCCAGGAGGGTGCGCTCGTCGATGAGACCGTCCGCGGGCTGCTGGTGAAGTACCTCGAGGGCTTCGCGGCGTTCGTCGAGGGGTAGCCGAGGGGGCGGGCGGCCGGGACGGCCGGCCCACGGCAAGGGGGCCACCGAAGCGATGCCGCTGCAAGAAGAAGTCCATGCCCGGATCGATCACCCGTAGCTGACAACCGAGGGGCAGGATCCGCGTCGCGCCCTCCTGGTGCTTCCCGCACCAGGAAGGCTGGCGTCACCTGGAGGGCGCTGCGTCGCCCGCACCCTCCACGGCGGAAAGCCACCGAGGAAGGGGATCCTCTGCGTGTTCGGGGCAGTTCTCCTCGAGCCAGGCATGACGCGCGCGGCCTTGGGTCTCGATGCAGTAGGCCAGCCCGACGATGTCGATGCTCTGGCCCCCGACGCGGCGCGGCGCGGAGCCCTTCCAGTGCTCCGGCAGGTCGCCATGTATCCCCCCAGGGGGGCACGCGTCCGGGAAGACGTCTCGCCCGAGGCTGCTGTGACAGAGCCACACGTACAACGGCGTCAACGACGCGAGACGCATGTGCTCTCGAACCACATCCGGGAGGGTCTCGGCCAGGGTCGTCGGAGGCGCCTCGGCGCCCGAGCCCCCGCGCTCTGCCATCAGCGCGGACCAGCCGTCTGGGTGCGTGATCTGGCTGAAGTAGACGTCAAAGCTGTCGAGGTAGTGGCTGTTCGCCGCGCGCGCGACCGCGCGCAGGGCAGGCGAGGCCCCCTTCGCGTCGAGCTCGGCCTCCCGGACGCGCCGCGACCACTCCCACTGGAGCCGCTGGGCCCAAGAGGTCGAGTCCTCGGTGGCCTGGAGGGCGAGCGCGATGGCGCGCTCACGATCGATCGTCTTGTCCATCGCCGCGACGCCGAGCTCCGGGGCTGCCGACCGACGGCAGAGCCCCACCTCTTCCGCCTGGATCGCATGGAACACCGACGTGCGCACCTCGACCCGCTCGGCCGGCAGATCCACCCATGCCGTCCGTGCACCGCTCACGACCCACTTCTGGCACTCCATGGGCACGTCGACCGTCTCGGTCCAGGTTCCGAACTTCCGGTCGTGCTCGCGGAACTTGTACAACTGGCCGCGCTCGTACTCGAGGTCGGTGATCTGCCGCTGGAGGGCCTCGATGCGCGCGGCTTGCCCGTGAGAGGCCTGAGTGGCCTTGCGGGCCGCCGACTCGCCGGGATCATAGAGCTGACCTGCAAAGTCCGACTCACCCGACACGTAGGTCGTGCCCCCTACCGGGCCTCGTGGCACCCAGGCCAACTCGGCCAGCTCGCTGTCCACCGCCTCGAGCTCGGCCTGCCAGCGTGCCGCCGCCTCGGTGTTGTCGCGGTAGCCGGTGAAGGTGTAGGGCACACCGGTGGTCAATCGGCGCCAGGTGAGGGTGGCCTCGCCCTCGAAGGGTCCGAGTTGGACTTCCGGGCCCTCGTCTGCGAAGAGACGCTCCGCGGCCTTGCGCCGCTCGATCTCGGCCTGTCGCGCCAGCGCCTCCGCCGTGGTCGTCGCGCCCATCAGGTCTCGCAGCCACCAAGCCGCGAGGGTGACCTCTCTCGTCGTGGCCTCCTCGAGGAGGCTCTCGAGCCGCGCTCGGACCGCGTCGTGGTGCTCCGCGAGGCGCACCCGCAGGGGCTCGCCGAGCTGTGGTGCCCGCCAGCTGCTGTACAGCCAGACGCGGCTCACCTCGTCCTGGAGGCCAGGGAGGTCGTCCTCGCGGAGCAGGGCCTCGCTCTTCTCGAGGTGCCGCTTGATCTCCACCTCGGCGTCGGCGACCTCCGCACGCCGCCTCGCGTCGGCCTCGGCGAGCAACTCGGCGCGGACCTCCTGCACCTCCAGGAACGCCGCCCGCGCGCCAGGAGCGTCGAGCGGGCCGTGGGCCAGGACGTCGAACAGCCTGAAGTAGACATCGGTCGGGCGGTCGCCGCGCCGGAAGGCCGCGCCGATCTGTGCGTCGTCGAGGATCTGCAGGTACTGGCCGTCGCCCCATCCACGCGCGCCGGATGTGCTCGTGATCCCACTCCGGTCGCTCCAGGTCTTCTTGTGGACGCGCAGCAAGCCCGTCACCGCCCCCCCCTCGTGCAGGGCGTAGAGGGTCGGATCGGTCGTCGCGCGGAGCCGCTCGAGTACAGGTGCTGAGAAGCACCCCTGCATCTGATAGCGGTAGAGGTACAGGTCTGGGCCAAACGGCTCGACCCCAAGGCTCCCGAGCTGCGCCGCGAGGTCACCCAGGTTGTCCAGGGAGGCGAGCGGCTTCGACAGCACACCCAGGACGGCGTCGACGCGCCCGTTGAAGCGATAGACCTCCACAGACCTGAGATCGCCGCCGGACACGGGCACGACAGCCTCGCAGGGGTAGTCGCTCCGTTCGTAGGTGGCGATGTCCTTGCCGATGAGGCCCCGTCCCGACACGATCTGGGCGGCGGTGTTGGGGGGGCCCGCAGGCGGCGCGGCGCCGAGCAGGAGGAGGAGAGAGAGGAACATCGCGGATGAGCCTGTGGAACGAGAGAACCCATCCTTATCTCGACGTCGACGATCTGTGTGTAGTGACCTCTGGATGTTCGACGTTCTCGTACTGAGCGACGCTTCGCGTGTTGGCGTCGCTCGAGGGGTCGGCACGCGGCCCGCCGTCGGGGGAACCGCGCGCGGCTGGGACCTGAAGCGCGGAAGGGGCGTGGCAGAGGGCCTTCGAGGAGACGGGCGATGGCGAGGTGCGGTCGGCCGGGGCCTCGCGTAGGCGCTCGGGGTCCTTGATGTCTCCTTTCCTATCCATGCGACCGTCGGAGGACGGACGAGGCGGACAGATTCTGGCCCTTTCGTACCCACGTGGGTGACTACGGGGCGATGGCCGGCCGGGACGGCCGGCCCACGGCGGCAGGCTTCTGACAGGAACTCCGGCCAGGTGCGGCGGCTTCGCCGCCCTGCTTCACTGTT
>CAYQSE010000356.1:0-3984 GCA_964419905.1 uncultured Enterobacteriaceae bacterium | reverse complement strand
GCCGCCCCACAAACACGCAGCACGGCCGGCGGGGCCGGCCGGCCCACCAAGCCCCAGCCCGGCGGGCGGGGAGGGCCGGCCCACCACGCAGCAGCACGGCCGGCCGGGACGGCCGGCCCACGAGGCAGCTTCAATACCCATAAGCACCTTCAATGCCCACAAGCAGCTTCAAAGCCCTGAAGCAGACGCAAAGCCCTGAAGCAGACGCAAAGCCCTGAAGCAGCTTCAAAGCCCTGAACCAGACGCAAAGCCCTGAAGCAGACGCAAAGCCCTGAAGCAGACGCAAAGCGCTGAAGCAGACGCAAAGCCCTGAAGCAGACTCAAAGCCGTGGGTCGGGCGTCCCGCCCGACCTTCCGCTGCGTGCCGCGCCCGAGCGAGCCCCTACTCCTGCTCCCACGCCAGCAGCCGCTGGTAGATCTCGCGGCGCGGGCGGCCCCACCGGTCGGCGAGCGCCTGCGCGAGATCCTTCAGGCCCTCGCCTGCGAGCGCAGGGACCTCCGCGGCGGGCAGCGCCTCGCCGGGTCCGACGACCAGCGCACACTCGCCGCGTACCTCGCCCGCGAACGCCTGCGCGAGTACACCGAGGGTCCCACGGCGGACCTCCTCGTGCAGCTTGCTGATCTCGCGCGCGACGCACGCGTCACGCTCGGGCTGCAGCGCGGCGAGGCGGGTGAGCAGGTCGCCGATGCGCCCGGGTGCCTCGTAGATCACCAGCGTCTCGGCCCGCTCGAGCGCGGCCCGGCAGAAGCCGTCGCGCTTCTTGCGCGGGGCGAAGCCGAGGAAGGTGGACGGGGCCGCCGGAAAGCCCGACGCCGCCAGCGCCGCGGCGAGCGCGCTCGGGCCCGGCACCGAGATCACGGGGACACCCGCCCGGTGACACGCCGCGACGACCGCCACGCCGGGATCCGAGACACCCGGCGTGCCTGCGTCGCTGACCAGCGCGATCTCCTCGCGGGCGGCCCGCTCGGCGATGCGCTCCGCGATCTCGGCCTCGTTGTGCGCGTGGACCGCGACGAGCTGTGGCGCGGGGACGCCGACGAGCCCCAGCAGCTTCCGCGTGGTGCGGGTGTCCTCACACGCGATCGCGGCGGCCGCGCCGAGCACCTCGCGCGCGCGGGGCGACAGGTCGCCCAGCGTGCCGATCGGCGTCGCGACGATCCACAGCGCCATCTCAGCGTCCGTCGAAGGCGTCGTCGATCCACTCGACGACCCACGGTTCGGGGCCACAGTCGACCACAGCCACGAGGAAGCACGCCTCCGCGGGCGCGACAGGCTGCCCCAGCAGCCACGCCTCGGCGGCGCGGATCAGCTTGGACCGCTTGCTGGGCGTGATCGCCTCGGCACCGGTCGGATCGTCGGGCGCACGGGCCTTGACCTCGACGAAGCGCACCACGCCATCCCGCGCGACGACCACGTCGAGCTCACCACCGTGCCCCCGCCAGTTGCGGTCGAGCACGGCCCAGCCCTGCGCCTCGAGACAGCGCGCGACGTACGACTCCGCCAACGCGCCGCGTTGCAGCGCCGCGCGGCGGTCGTGCGCCACGAGGAGCCGCTAGGCCCGCGACTTGGCCTTGCGCCAGCCCCGGATCTCCTTGAGGCGGGCGGCCTTGCCGCGGCGGTTGCGCAGGTAGTAGAGCTTGGCGCGGCGCACCTTGTGGCGCGACACGACCTCGATCTTCTCGACGTTCGGCGAGCCAGCCGGGAAGATACGCTCGACGCCGACGCCGGAGCTGATCTTGCGGACGGTGATCGTGGTGCGCGGCCCGCCGCGACGAATGCGGATGCAGGTGCCTTCGAACACCTGGATGCGGCTCTTGTCGCCCTCGACGATGCGCGCGTGGACGCGCACGGTGTCGCCCGGGCGGACGTCGACCTTCTCGCGGATGCGGCGCGCGACGGTTTCGGACTCGATGACTTGAAGGAGGTTCATGGGGGGACCTCTGCTGAACCGTTCGGCGGCGCGCGTCACGGGAACGGACGGCGCCATGGCCCCCGCCGCTTATTCCTCGCCAGCGGTTTCGTCAACGCCGGCCCGTGCGCGGAGCGCCCGCTCCCACAGGTCCGGGCGCAGGCGGCGCGTCCGCTCCTCGGCTTGCTCCCGTCGCCACGCCGCGATCCGCCCGTGATGACCCGAGAGCAGCACGTCGGGCACGTCCAGCCCACGCCACGACCGCGGGCGGGTGTACTGCGGGTACTCGAGGAGCCCGTCCGAGAACGACTCTTCGGCCGCGGACGCCTCGTTCCCGAGCACGCCGGGCACCAGGCGCAGCGCCGCGTCAGCGAACGCCGCCGCCGCGATCTCGCCGCCGGTGAGCACGAAGTCCCCGAGCGAGATCGCCTCGTCGACCAGCGTCTCGATGCGCGCGTCGATCCCCTCGTAGTGCCCGCACAGCACGATCACGTGGGGACGCAGGCTGAGCTCGACGGCGATCGCCTGGCTGAACACACGCCCGGTCGGCGAGGTGATCACGACGTGCGACGCGGGCGTCCGCAGCGCGTCGAGCGCGCGGCCGACCACATCCACCTTCATCACCATCCCGGCCCCGCCGCCGAACGGGGCGTCGTCGGCCTGACGATGCCGCCCGTCTGCGTGCTCGCGGATGTCGTGCACGGCGATGTCGATCAGCCCCGCCTCCCGGGCGCGGCCGAGGATCGAGCCCCCAACCATCGGGGCCAGCAGATCGGGGTGCAGCGTGAGCAGGTCCCAGCGGGGCCTCACGCCTCCTCCAGCGCGCTCGCCGCGAGCTCCACGCGCCCGCCCGACACGTCGATGGCGACGACGTTCTCGTCGACCACCGCGACGAACAGCGGCTCGCCGCCGCCCTCGGGGGCGATCTCGAACAGCTCCACCGCGGGGGTCTCGTGCACCGCGGTGATCGTGCCGACGCGCTGCGCGCCGACGTACACGGGCAGGCCCTCGACCTGCCACCACCAGAACTCGTCGTCCTCGAGGGCAGGCAGCGCCGCCTGAGCGATGGCGACGCGCCACCCCATCCACGCGCGGGCAGCCTCGGGATCGTCGACGCCGTCGAGGCGACCGAGCACACGCGCGCCCGCGCCGGGGCGAGCGGAGAGCGTCGCCGCGAACCTGCGACCGTCGACCGGCGCGATCAGCACGACCGGATGCGCCCCGTCGAAGAGGACGGACGTCTCGCGGTTGTGCAGGTGCAGGCGGACCTCGCCGCGCACGCCGAACACGCCGTTGACGAAGCCCAGCTCGACCTCGTCGTCTGCCTGCCCCCGCCCTGCGACGGAGGTAGGCTTACTCCTCGCCGCCACTCTCGTCGGCGTCGGCCAGGTCGATCGTGGCCTTCTTGGAGCCAGCGGCCGCCGAGAGCACGGTGCGCACGTTGCGCAGCACGCGACCGTCGTCCGCATGAAACAGCGCGAGGTCGTCCTCGTGCACGTCGAGCTCCAACACGATGGACGCCTCACCCTCGGTGACGTCGATCGAGATCGACTCGGGGTGCTTGACCAGCGGGGTGATCAGGTGCCGGACCAGCCCCTCCATCAAACCGCCTCGGCCTGACGCTGCTGGAAGCGCGCGATGAGCGTCTGCACCGTGTCGGTCGGCTTGGCGCCCTGCCCGATCCAGTACGCGATGCGCTCGAGGTCGAGCTTGATGTCGTGGGGGTTCTTCATCGGGTCGTAGTAGCCGAGCTGCTCGATGAAGCGACCGTCGCGGGGCGCGCGGGAGTCGGCCGCGATGACCCGGTAGAACGGCTTCTTCTTGGCACCCATCCGGGTGAGGCGGAGGCGAACCATGGACTGACCTTTCCTGGGAAGGGGATTCTTGGGACGGGCGGTCTTATGCCGTTGGCCCCCCCGCGTCAACGGACGCGCCCGCCACGGACGTTACAACGGGATGTTCCCGTGCTTCTTCGGTGGGTTGGTGTCGCGCTTGTTCTCGAGCGAGGCGAACGCCTGCGCCAGCCGGAGCCGGGTGTCCTCGGGCCGCAGCACCTCGTCGATGTAGCCGAGCG
>CAYQSE010000355.1:0-4009 GCA_964419905.1 uncultured Enterobacteriaceae bacterium | reverse complement strand
ATGCACGCCTCGGCCTCGATGCCGCCCACACCCCAACCAACGACGCCGAGCCCGTTGATCATCGTGGTGTGGGAGTCGGTGCCGACGAGGCTGTCCGGGAACAGCACGGTAGCGCCGTCCTCGTCCTCGGAGAGCACACAGCCGGCGAGGTACTCGAGGTTGACCTGGTGCACGATGCCGGTGGCCGGCGGCACGACGCCGAAGTTCGCGAACGCGCCCTGGCCCCACTTCAGGAACTCGTAGCGCTCTTGGTTGCGGTGGAACTCGAGCTCGGTGTTCCGGCCCATCGCCTCGGCGTTGCCGAACGCGTCGACCTGCACCGAATGATCGATCACGAGATCGGCGCGGATCAGCGGGTTGACCTTCGCGACGTCACCGCCCATGCGGTGCATCGCGCTGCGCAGCGCTGCGAAGTCGACGACCGCCGGCACGCCCGTGAAGTCCTGGAGCACGACCCGGCCCGGGTTGAACGCGATCTCCTGCTCGCCTACCTTCCGAGCGTCGTAATGGGCGAGGGCCTCGACGTGCTCGCGCATCACGACCTCGTCGTCCGCGTTGCGCAGGCAGCTCTCGAGCAGCACCTTGATCGCGTAGGGGAGCTTGTCGACGTCGCCCAGCGCGTCGAGCGCGTAGATGGTGAACGTCTCGCCGCCGACGTTCAGGGTGGTGCGGGCGTTGAAGGGGTCTTTGCGGGCCATGGGGGAACCTCCGGGTTCTTCAGGACCCCTGACCTATCGCTCCGCGAACGATTGCGATAATGGATTGTTTGAATCCTCGTGATAAAAATTGCCTATCGGAGGTTCGATGGAGCTGACCCCGCTGCGCGGCTTCCTGGCGATCGCGCGTGAGGGCCAGATGACCCGCGCCGCGCGCCGGCTGCACGTCTCGCAGCCCGCCCTCTCGGCTCAGCTCGCGCGCCTCGAGGACGAGGTCGGGGCCGCGCTGTTCCACCGCACGCGCCGCGGCATGGAGCTGACCGCGGCCGGCGCGCTGTTCCGCCGGCACGTCGAGCGCGCGCTGCTGTGGCTCGACGACGGACTCGACGCGGTGGCGGCGCTGCAGGGCCTCGACCGCGGCACGCTCTCGGTCGGCGGCGGCGCGACCGCCACCACCTACCTCTTCCCGCCCGTGCTGCGCGCGTTCCACGACCGCCACCCCGGCGTGCGCCTGTACGTCCGTGAGCAGGGAAGCGCGGCGGTCGTCGACGGCGTGCTCGCCGGCGACCTCGACCTCGGCGTCGTCACGCTGCCTGTCGACGCCGCAGTCGCCGACGCGCTCGAGGTCACGCCGTGGGCCACCGACGACCTGCGGCTCGTACTCCCCCCCGAGCACCCGATGCAGGGCCGCGCCACGTTCGCGTGGTCCGAGCTCCACGGGATGCCGCTCGTGCTGTTCGAAGCGGGCACCGCCGTCCGTCGCGTCATCGACGCCGCGCTCGACGCGCGCGGCGTCGTCCCCGACATCGTCATGGAGCTCCGCTCGATCGAGTCCATCAAGCAGATGGTCGCCCAAGGCATCGGCGCGGCGTTCGTCAGCCGCTTCGCCTTGCCCACGCCGAGCGCCGGGCTCGTCCCCGACGACGGCGCCGCCGACCTCGCGCGCGCGCTCGCGGTGGTCCACCGCGCGGACCGTGCGCCCAGCCCGGCGGCGCGGGCGTTCCTGGGGCTGCTCGGTGGGTGAAGCCGACCGTGGCTACATGCCCCCGCCGAACGCGATGATCACCTTTCCGTCCTCGCCGTTCATGATCAGGTCCCCGAAGCCGTCTCCGTTCAGGTCGTGGATGAACGTGGAACGCCAGTCCTCGAAACCGGCGCTTGGGAACACAGCGTGCGGGACCATCGCGACCTCCCCGTCGAGGGGCCCGTAGAAGAGCCAGACCTGGTCCTCTCCTGCATCGAAGTCGCGCATCTCGAAAGCGAGATCGGCCAAGCCGTCTCCATTGAGATCGCCGCAGGCCAGACGGACGGTCATCCACGGATAAACCGGAGGAACCGCCAGTGGCCCCAGGCGCCAGCCCGCACCCGACGGGAGGGCGACGTCGTCGCCTGTGAACGGACCGAGCA
Source organism: uncultured Enterobacteriaceae bacterium (assembly GCA_964419905.1). Classification (GTDB taxonomy): domain Bacteria; phylum Myxococcota_A; class UBA796; order UBA796; genus JAFDJI01. The sequence continues at coordinate 1,946 of CAYQSE010000355.1, read as the reverse complement.
CCATGTTCAACGCGCTGGTGCCCGAGTTTCGCCATCCTTCCAACACCACGACATCCATCGCGCCGTCCCCGTCGAAATCCGCCAAGCATCCAGCCTGCCCCATGGCGATCGAAATCCCAGGTGCGACGATGGTCGGCATGTCCTCTACCGCAGCGGAGTCCACGCTTCGAAGCACGCCATCGAGGTTGAGTGGCACCCGCCAATAGCTGTCTCCCCAGTTGAAGTTGTCGCCGAACGCGACATCCAGGTCGCCCTCCCCATCCAGATCACCAACTTCAAACCAAAAACCGTTGAAGCCATGAGGCGATGAGCCGACGCGGCTCGCATGCAGCACGTCGCCCGCGAACGGCGGGGAGAAGACCGAGTAGCCCACGTATCGGTGTGCGATGAACAGCTCCTTTCCAGCTACACCACCCATATCTGCCGCGAGGAGATCTCTCCCCACGGTGATGTCGGCCACACGCCAGTCGTAGGACGCCCGCGACACCGTCCCCGAGAGTGGGGAGTGGTACATGCGCACGTCGACCTCCCTGTGCGCGACGAACAGATCGAGCGTGCCGCCGCCAGACATGTCCGCCGCAAGGATCGACTGCCCCTCGACGAGCTCCATCCGCATGAGCGTGTTCGGACTCGACGCGCCGGACGAGAACGGCCCTCGGAAGGCGCGCACCTCTGGTTCGTAGGCTTCGGCCAAGACGTCATAGACCACCCCGCGCACCACGAGGTCGTCGACACCGTCACCGTTCACGTCGCCGGCGAAGATCTCGGCGGTAGAGGCAAAGACCGAGCTCAGCACCGCGATGCGTGGGTTCGGGTCGAGGGGCACTTCGCCGTGCAGCTCGCACTCGGGCGCGCCGCCGCTGCAGTCGTCGTCGAGACCGTTGTCACAGATCTCGTTCCTGCCTGGATTCACCAGCGGGTGGGTGTCGTCGCAGTCGTCGCCGTCGACCGTGTGCAGCTTCGAGCGGTAGCCGTCGCCGTCCTGGTCGTAGTCGTCCGCCTCGTCGCAGTCCTGATCGACCCCGTCGTACCAGATCTCGGCGGCACCCGGGTTGATCGCCGGGTTGAAGTCGTTGCAGTCGACCCCGGCGGAGAGGTCGGGGAGGTGCAGGCTCGGTCGCGCGCACGACACGACCGGCTCGTCGGCTGCGTAGCCGTCCTGATCGCGGTCCGGATACCAGGTGGGCGCGCCGAGCCCGGCGTCGTCGACAAGCGTGTCGCAGTCGTCGTCGATCCCGTTCCCACAGATCTCGTCCGCGCCCGGGTGGACGTCGGGATCGTCGTCGTCACAGTCGACGCCGTCCGAGAGATCGGCGAGGTGGCGCGGCGGCGCCGCGCACGCGAGGACGGGCGCGTCGACCCCGTAGCCGTCCTCGTCGAGGTCCGGGTACCACAGGCGCGCGCCGACACCGACGTCGTCGACGACGCCGTCGCAGTCGTCGTCGAGGCCATTGCCGCAGATCTCTTCGGCGCCCGGGTTCACGCTCTGACGGCTGTCGTCGCAGTCGTCGCCGCCGACCTGCCACGCGACGTAGCCATCGCCGTCTCGGTCTTACGCGCGCGCGACGAGGTCGGCAGGGATGCACGCGGAGGCGAGGAGCAGAGCGAAGCACAGACATCGGGTCATCGGTTCACCAAGCACAGTGTTGGAGGCGACGCACGAGTGTACCGCGGGGGCCCGGACGCGGTCCCGAAACCTCGTCCACCCGCTTCGGACTTCCGGGTCGGCGCACCTCGGTGGCATGATGGGCAGCGAGCGTGTCGAGGTCGATCTTTCCGTGGACACCGCGCGGGAGCTCAGGCTAACCGTGCGGCCGCCGCGGGTCGGCCGAAGTCCTCGGTCGCTCCGATCCCTTCCACTACTTGACACCAGACGACCGTTAAACTAGACTGCGCCCGCTCTCGACGGGTGCCCTCTGGTTCCCCCGGCCCACTTGCTGTGAGGT
>CAYQSE010000354.1:189-4062 GCA_964419905.1 uncultured Enterobacteriaceae bacterium | reverse complement strand
CGCCCCACATGATCTCGGGCCGCAGCCAAGATGTGTAGGATCGACAGGCGGGACGGCCGACCCACGAACACCCCCTGACCCGTGGGCCGGCCGGCTTCGGCCGTCGGCTCAGAGCTGGAAGTCGTCTGCGCACGCCTTCCGCGACGAGAGCTGAGTGCACATCAGCTTCGCGCCGCCTTGGATGTGGTCGCACTCCGCCTCGGTGACCGGGGCGGCGTCGGGGTAGAGCACGTAGGTGCCGACCATCACGTCGCCCTCGGTGAGCGGGAAGGTCAGCACGGTGAGGCGGCCCTTCTCGACGCAGCAGTTCGCGTCGCAGGTGGCCGTGTAGTACAGGTGCCCGGGCTCGGAGATGACGAGCGCGGTGTTCCAGCCCCGCGCCTGCATGAGCACGCCGCTGTAGTACAGGTTCTCGTCGGTGTGCTCGGCCTGGGGCTCCTTGACGATGCGAGCGGGCGAGACGCCCTCCTCCTCGAGCAGCTGCGCGAGCATGTCGGCCTCGACATACTCGTTGGCGACCGCGCCACCGCTGACGATGAACCAGTCCCCGTAGCCCTGCGCGTGGAAGCGCAGCGCCAGCGCGACCCGCTCGCGCTGACAAGCCGCCGGCAGCCCGCTCGCGCTCGTCGGACAGCCGAGGATCAGGATCGCGTCGTGCGCGTCCTGGACGCACTCGGGCGCCATCGGGCGGTTCGATGCGGGGCTGTTGGGCAGGTTGGTCGGGAACACGGTGATCAGGTCGGGCACCGCACACGCGGCGACGAGATCGGGCCCCTCGTCGACGACCTCGGTGTCCTCCGTGTCCTTGTCGTCCTCGGCGGTGTCGACCGTGTCGGTGTCGACGCCCTCGAGCGCTTCGGTGTCCAACAGGTCGTCGGGTGCGGGGCGCGCGCACGCCGCGAGCAGCCCGACCAGGCCGAGTCCAGCGACGCGCGCGATCCAATCACCGATCATCGAGCCTGCTCCTCGCGGTTCAGCCTACACCCGACGACGCGGTCACGCTCAGTGATGTTCGAAGCCGGTCAGCCCGTGCGTGTGCCCGTGCGCGTGCTCCTCGGGCGTGGCGTCGCGCACGATCGCGACCTCGCCCGCGAACCGGAGGTCGCGCCCGGCGAGCGGGTGGTTCGCGTCGACCGAGACGCGGCTGCCCTTCACCGCGGTGATCCACAGCTGCACGGACGTGCCCCCCTTGCCCTCGGCGCGGAACGGCATGCCCTTGCGCACGTCATCGAGCCCCTTCAGCTCACGGCGCGGGATGTCCTGGGGCCAGCCCTCCTTGCGCGGGCCGTAGGCCTCGGCCATCGGGACCACCACGTCGAACTTCGCGCCCGCCTCGAGCCCCTCGAGCGCCTTCTCGAGACCGGCCGGCATGTTCTCGCGCCCATGCAGGTAGGCGTAGAGCTCGCCGTGCGTCGACTCGATCAGCTCGCCGGTGTTCGCGTCGTGCACCGTGTAGTGGATCAGGGGCACGCGCCCCGCCGCGATCTGGTTCGCCATGTTCCCTCCAGGGACGGCCCCGCTATCGCGCGGCGCCCGCGGTGTCCGGCGCGATCGTGCTGGCCTTCCCCGCGGCCGCGCTGCTAGACTGACGTGTCAGTCACCGTCGGAGAGTGTCATGGACGAGACGATCGCGCCGAGCGAGCCCGAGCTCACCCCCGCCGAGATCGAGGCGCTCGAGGCCGAGCTCGCCGCGTACACCGAGACCGAGGCCGAGCGCCTCGGGCTGCGCCGCGAGCAGTACACCGAGACGGTCGATCAGCAGTTCTGGGCCAGCCAGCGACCCCACACCACCGTGCTGATCAGCGGCCTGTCGCTCGCGCACGACCGCCTCGCGGTCGCGGCGCTCGCAGGCATCGGCTACCGCGTGGCCATGCTCGACATGCCCGACCACGCCTCGCTCCAGTACGGCAAGGAGTTCGGCAACCGCGGCCAGTGCAACCCGACCTACTACACCGTGGGCAACCTCATCAAGAACCTCGTGCGCATGCGCGACGAGGAGGGGATGTCCACGCAGGAGATCATCGACTCCTACCTGTTCGTCACCGCGGGCGGATGCGGCCCGTGCCGGTTCGGGATGTATGTCACCGAGTACCGCAAGGCGCTGCGCGACGCGGGCTTCGAGGGCTTCCGCGTGCTGCTGTTCCAGATGGCGGGCGGGGTGCGCCAGGCCACCGGGCAGGAGCTCGGGCTGAAGATCGACGGGCAGTTCGCGTGGGCCATCGTGCGCGCGTTCATCGCTGGCGACATCCTGAACATGCAGGGCTACCGGATGCGCCCCTACGAAGTGGTCGAGGGGAGCACCGATGCCGCCCTCGCCGCGTGCAAGGACGTCCTCGACGAGACGTTCCGCGCCAACGGCAGCGTCGTGCGCGCGATGCTGCGCTGTCGGCTCCTCCTCGGGCGCGTCCAGCTCGATCGCACCACGCCCAAGCCGGTCGTGAGCCTGATCGGCGAGTTCTGGGCGATGACGACCGAGGGCGAGGGCAACTACCACATGCACCGCTTCCTCGAGCAAGAGGGAGCCGAGGTGCACATCCAGAGCATCACGAACTGGCTGCTCTTCCTGCTGTGGGAGGCCCAGCACGACACGAAGAAGCGCATGGTGCTCCGCTGGGACGACGAGGCGCGCAAGGGCCTGTCCGGCAAGGACGCCACGAAGAAGCTGTGGAGCCTGAAGGCTGGCGACGCCGCGGTGCGGACGATCTTCCAGATCTACGCCGCCGCACTCGGCTTCCACGGGCACCACCTGCCCGACATCCAGCACTACGCCGACCTCGCGGGCGAGCACTACGACACCGACGTGCGCGGCGGCGAGAGCTTCCTCGAGGTGGGCAAGGTGATCCACTTCATGAAGGACCACGTCAACCACATGACCGTCTCGGTCAAGCCGTTCGGGTGCATGCCGAGCAGCGGGGTCAGCGACGGCGTGCAGTCGCTGATCACCGCGAAGTACCCCGACGCGATCTTCTCGCCGATCGAGACCACCGGCGACAGCGCGGTCAACGCGCACAGCCGCGTGCAGATGATGCTGTTCAAGGCGCGCCAGAAGGCGGTCGAGGAGTTCCAGCGCGCGCTCGACGCCGCCGGACTCGACGACGCGACGTTCCAGGCGCGCGCACAGCAGGGCCGGTTCGCGTCGGCGGCGTGGCACGCGCCGCACCGCGTGGCCGGCACCGCCGCCAACCTCGCCTACGCGGTGGAAGGCCGGAGGCACCGGCTGCGGCGGCTCGCGCGCGGCGCACTGCGGCGGGTCGGCGCGCCGGTCTGATAGGCTGCCCCGGGTGGAGGGCGCCGTGGATCGGTACGACTTCGAACAGTGGCTCCAGCGATGGCAGAACGCGTGGGCCTACCGCGATGGCCACGCGTTCACCGCGCTGCTCGCGCCGGACATCATCTGGCAGCGCGAGCCGTTCGCGGATGCGCTGCGCGGCCACGCCCAGGTCGCCCCCGCGGTCGAAGCTGCGCTGCGGGCCCTCGACAGCGTGGAGTACGCGTGCGGCGCGCTCGCCTTCGACCCACCCATCGGCATCGCGCGCTGGTCCGCCAGACTTCAGCCGACCGGCCCCGGCATCCCGGTCGCCACCGACGGCGTCCTCGCCGCCTGGTTCGACGAGGACGGCCGCTGTGTCCGCCTCGACGAGTGGTGGCACGCCCGGGCCGAGCCGTTCTGATCCGGCCGGCCGGGACGGCCGGCCCACGACAGGCAACACAGCCGTGGGGCGGCCGGGACGGCCGCCCGGATTCCGCGCGGCCGGCCGGGACGGCCGGCCCACGAGCGGCAGCGCCTCACGCTGTAGACAGCCGTGGGGCGGCCGTCTCGGCCGCCCGGATTCCGCGCGGCCGGCCGGGACGGCCGGCCCACGAGCGGCAGCG
>CAYQSE010000354.1:0-89 GCA_964419905.1 uncultured Enterobacteriaceae bacterium | reverse complement strand
CCTCACGCTGTAGACAGCCGTGGGGCGGCCGTCTCGGCTGTCGATTGATCACTTCTCCAAGAAGTCGGGATGAAGGCGGGTTCGCGAGG
>CAYQSE010000353.1:0-4062 GCA_964419905.1 uncultured Enterobacteriaceae bacterium | reverse complement strand
GGCGAGACGCCCGCCCCACGTGATCTCGAGCCCATTCGAGATGTGTGGGATCACGAACGTCTGGTCTTGGGCCGAGAGCCGGACGGATCCGGAGCCCGTGGCTCAGCGGCTGATCGCGCTCCGGCGTCGACGGCGGAGCACGAGAAGGAATGCGACGGCGACCAATGCGTCCGTCCGAAGGGGGTACAGCCCAGCAATGTCACCGGCTGCACATCCATTGACCAACGTAGTGACTCCGATCGAAATCCTGGCGGGACCCTCGTACTCACATGGATGAGCGATTCCATCAGGCCACGACCTGACCTCGACTTCCATGCGGATTCGGCCCGTCACGCCCTCCACGACCTCCGCATGCACCTCCCTCTCCGCTGTGCCCCAGGGCGCGAGCTCACCCACGTCGCACCACATGTCTCCGCAACCCGAGCCGGACACCCACGCCGCCTGGAGGAACTCAGAAACAAAATCACCGTTGTGCGAAACGCCAACTTGGATGAAGGCCTGCACCCCCACCGCTGGCGTGCCACCCCGATTGACGATTCGAAAGACTCGCCGCACGTCGTCCCCATGGACAGCAGTGGAGTGTTCAGTCGACCCGAGGAACGTCACCTCCAAATCCGGGCACGCGACCGCACGCTCCTCCTGGGGCACCATCACGGGCGCACCGGTCTGTGGGGCCTGTGGTGGCACGCCCCCCGGGGCCGTCCCGAGCGGCACGGGCGGCCACGCCACGGCGGCGTCGTCGCCATCGAACGGATCGACGGTGGCGGCCCGCACCGAGGCGTGCAGCGCGACGACCCGAACGCCCTCGTCGACGGGATAGGTGCGCGTCGACTCCCACACCGCGTCGGCCTCGAGGTCACCGATCTCCAAGATCCACACCGCGCCGTCCGGATCGGGCAGCACCTCGTCCGGCACCTGCTGGGCCCGTTGCGTGTAGTTGAGCGTGACGGTCACCTCCGCTGCGGGATCGGGGCCGAGGTTCTCGACGCGCACGTCGAACACCGCGCACCGCGCGTCCCCGCCGCACGCCGCTTCGTCCCCGAAGCGGGCCTCGGGGATCGTCACGCGGAGGTTCGCACCGAAGTCGTCGTCGACGATCTCGACGGTCGCTGTCGTCGGCGCGCCGAGGACGCCGCCGCCGCCCGGGTCGGAGAGCACCACCCGGAACGACCGATCGCCGTCGAGCAGCACGTCGTCGGTGATCGGCACCTCGAAGGTCTGCTCCATCGCCCCGGCGCCGAAGGTCAACGTGCCGGACACCGCCGTGTAGTGGGTGCCGGCCAGCGCGACGCCGTCGGCCGCCACGCCGTCGTCCTCGGTGGCGAAGTCCACGGTCACGCCGCTCGCCGCGCCGCCGGTGCGCGTCACGGTGATCGTCACCTTCTCGTCGCGCTCGGCGGCGGCATAGCTCGCGGTCGAGAGCTGCAGCGTGCCGCCGACATCGTCGTCCACGATCGTCACGGCGACCTCGCCCACGTCGCCGATCTCGGCGTTCTCGCTGGGGTCGAACAGCACGAGCTGGAACGTCCGGTCGCCGTTGACGACCGCGTCGTCGTGGACAGTCACGGTCGCCACGCGCTCCGACACCCCATCGCCGAACACGAGGCGATCGGGCACCAGCGTGAGGTGTCCTTCATAGGCAGGATCCGCCTCGACACGGATCCCCACCGACACGCTCCCCTGGTAGCCCGTCAGTCGCCGCACCCACACCTGGATCGACCCGCCAGCCTCACCGATCTCGATCTCCGCCGTGTCGAACGACAGGATCTGCTTGGGCGGCGGGGGCGGGCTCGCATCGAAGCAAGGTGAGAACTCCGACGTGTTCATCGGCACCGGGTCGGAGCTGCCGATGGGACCCAGGTAGGTCGCGGTCGCCGTGACGTACGGCTTCGCCGCGAGGGTCGCTGGGAGGCTCGAGGCCATCATCTCCACCACCTCGCCGTCGAACTGCCCGTCGGCGTCGGTCTCGACCTCGAAGCCGAACACCGCGGCCTCGCCCTCGCCGTGTCCCGACGGGTCGCACGCTGCGTTGAGGAATACCTCGACGCGGTAGGCAGAGTCGGGCAGCGCGTCGAGCGTGAGACCCACGTACACGTCGCCGTCCCACGTGCTGGTCGGCACGACGTCGAAGCGGTCGATCACCGGGTGGTTCTGGCCGTCGTTGGGACCGGAGTCCACGTCGCCCGGGTCGTTCACTCGCGGCAGCGACGGATCGTCGACGTCGAAGCTGATCCCGAGGTCCGCGTTGTCCACGAACTGGTTGTCGTGGATCCTCACCCCACGCACCGGTCCCGTCGTGTCGTCCAGCAGGATGCCCGCCCCCGGAAACCCGGCGAAGCGGTTGAGGTAGATGTGGCCCTGGTAGTACCCCAACGACTCCGAGGGGCCTCGGATCCACAGCGCCGCCACGTTGCCGGGCGCATCGACCACCCGCGCGCCGCTCGGACGATAGCCGAACGCGTTGTACCAGATGTCGAAGACCACGCCTTCGAGCACGACATGCTGGTCCTCGGCGGCCACGAAGTGGTTGTCCTGAAGCCGGATGCGCAGAGAGTCCGAGGCGAGCCCCTCGGACCGGGGGCCGACCCTCACGCCCACGTCCACGGGGTGCAGCGCGGTCCCGACGCGCGGCCCGCCGAAGATGCTCGCCAGGATCTCCACGACGGATGACGCGTAGGGGCCCGGCGGCTCATCGACCACGCGCACGCCGTACCGTGGCCCGACGAACAGGCTGAAGCGAACCTTCACGTTCTGCCCGCGAACGTCCACGAACACACCGGTGTCCAGCCGGCGTGGGCCGGGCGAAAGACCGTCCAACGCGTTGAAGGTGCAATACTCGATCGTCGCCCGACACGGGGCACACACGACCCCGACCCCATCCGAATCGAAGAACGCGAGCCCGCGAATCGTGTGCGTCCCGTCACCCACGCTCAGCAGCGCGTCGGGCGAGGACGTCCCCTCCTCCGCCGCGACGCCGATCGCGATCACGTTGCCCGTGGTGTTGTAGGCGAGGGAGCTACCCGGCTGGGAGAACCCGTCGACGACCACGCCACCGACGACCTCAGGCAAGGCCAGCGGGCCGAGATCCGGATCGACGCGCACGATGTGGGGGCCGTCACCGGAGATCGCGAACTCGACCCGCCGCGGGCTCACCCCCACGTCCGCTGCGCGCGCCAACGCAGCGCGCAGGCTGCACGTGGTCGATCCCTCGGTGACGCAGTCGGCGTCGTCGACCGACAGATCGTCGACCGTGGTGACGACGACCTGCGCGCGAGCAACCCCGGCGATCGCCATCAAGCCGCCAAGGATCGCCACCCGCCAGAGACGCTTCACGCCGCATGTGCGCATGACAGCCTCCAGGCGCCGCGCCCCCCGGCGCCGCCACGCCTCGCCCGATCATAGCAGGCGCCTATCCTGCGTTATCGGCCGCCACGGAGCATTCGCCCACGAAGCGACCGCCGCCGGCGGTGTTGCGCGGCTTCAAGCGCGGGGGCGTCCCGTCGACCGCCCTGAGTTCAGGCGCTCGCCTCGGCGCGCGCGTAGCGGAGCATCGCCGCGGCGGCTGCGCGGTGCGGCTCGCCGACCTCGATGCCGCCGAGCATCCGGGACAGCTCTTCGAGGCGCTCGGGCTCAGAGAGCCTTCGCACCTCGCTCAGCGTGCGACCGCCGACCACGCGCTTGCGCACCTGGTAGTGGGCGTCGGCGTACACCGCGATCTGCGGCAGGTGGGTCACGCACAGCACCTGATGGTGCCGCGCGACCTGGGCGAGCTTCTGGCCGATCGCCTCGGCGACCGCGCCACCGACGCCGGAGTCGACCTCGTCGAACACGTAGAGCCCGACCGGGCCGGCCTCGGCGAGCACCCGCTTGATCGCGAGCAGCGAGCGCGACAGCTCGCCGCCGCTGGCGACGCGCCCCAGTGGACGGGGATCCTCGCCCGGGTTGGGCGCGATCAGGAACTCGACGCGATCGACGCCGGTGGCCGACAGGCGCGCGCCGTCGACCGTCAGCTGCCCCTCGCCGCCCAGCGGCGCGACCTCGACCTCGATGCGCGCGCCCCCC
>CAYQSE010000352.1:0-4090 GCA_964419905.1 uncultured Enterobacteriaceae bacterium | reverse complement strand
CTGGCACGCGCCGCTCGACGAGCACGCGGGTGGTGATGCCGGTGTGGTCGATGCCGGTCTCGAGCAGGCGGGCCGCCATCCGGTGCGTGGCCGGCGTGGTGTTCGAGTGGCGGAAGCCGCCCGTGTCGAAGATCGCGCCGACGTAGAGCAGCGCCGCCAGATCGTGGTCGATGGGCTCGCCGCGCGCGATCAGCGCGTCGTAGAGCATCTCGCAGGTGCTGGTGCCGTGGCGCTCGAGCCAGGTGTGCGTGTAGCCGTCGAGGCTGGTGGACGCGTGATGGTCGATCAGGCCCTTGACGGGCGCGGCCGCGAACGCGGCGCCTACCTCGCGGGTGAGCCGGTGCCGGTCGCCGTCGAGCACGACGACCGCGTCGTAGATCGGCGCGATCTGGGCGTCGGGGATCATCGCGTCGGCGCCGGGCATCCATCGGTAGCGCTGCGCGGGCACGCCAGCGACGTCGACGCGCGCGCCAGGCCGCCGCAGCATCCGCTGCAGCGCGAGGCATGCGCCGACGCTGTCACCGTCGGGCTCGGTGGGGCCGGTGAGCAGCACCCGGTCGCAGGCCGCGAGCCGGGAGAGCAAGGGCTGGTACGCAGGCGTGCTCACGCGCTCCTCTCAGTCGACCTCGAGGAGCGCGTCGAGGTCGTCGTGTCCGGCGGTGGCCGCCGGCGCCGGCGACGCGGCGTCCCCGTCGGTCTTGCGCTTGCGCTTGCGGTTGCGCTTGCGCTTGGGCTTCGCGTCCTCCGTCTCGCCGCCGACCGCCCCCACGTCGAGGAGCGCGTCGAAGTCGGTGTTGCTGGGCTTGTCGGCCTTGCGCGGGCGCTCCTCGCGGCGCTCCTCACGACGCTCGCCGCGGTCGCCGCGGTCGCCGCGGTCGCGATCCCGATCGCGGCCCTTGCCCTTGCCGCCCTTGCGGTCGCGGCCCTCTTCGCGCTCGCGCTCGCGCTTCTCGGTGTGGAGCTGCTCGGCCTGGCTGCCGAGATCGATCACGTCGGCGTGGCGCATGCGATCCCAGGTGAAGAACGCGCGCAGCGCGGCGGCGAGCAGCACGTCGCCGTCCTCGCGGTCCTTGAGCGCGCGCACGGTGGGCAAGTAGGCCTCGAACGCCATCGTGCCCATCGCGTTGCGGATCTGCGCGGCCTGGCGGTCGACGCGCATGCGCACCGAGGTCTCGGCGTCGGGCAGCATCTTCACGTCGAACTTGATGCCGTGCTGGTTCTCGAGGGTCTTGCGCGCGTTCAGGTCGGTCGCGCCGACGAGGCTGATCGCGGTGCCCTTCTTGCCGATGCGCCCGGTGCGACCCACGCGATGCAGGTAGATCGGCGCGTCCTTGGGCAGGCTGTAGTTGATGACGTGGCTCAGGTCGCTGATGTCGATGCCGCGCGACGCGACGTCGGTGGACACGAGGAAGCGGACCTCGCCGCGCTTCACCTTGGCCATCACGTGGTTGCGCTGCACCTGCGGAAGCTCGCCCGAGAGCATGATCGCGTCGAGGCCCTGCCGGTCGAGGTAGGAGGCGACCATGCTCGTGTCTTCGCGCGTGTTGCAGAAGATGATCGCGGACGTCGGATCCTCGAGGTCGAGCAGGTAGAGCAGGGCGCGGACCTTGTGGAAGCCCGGCACCGTCTCGTAGAGGACGTGCTCGATGTGCTCGACGTTGTCGGTGTCGGTCGAGAGGATGAGGTCCTCGACGTCCTTGGTGTACCGCTGCACGATGCGCTGGGTGTCTGGCGAGATCGTCGCCGAGAACAGCAGCACCTGTCGATCCGTGGGCATCTGATCGAGGATCGCGGTGACGTCCTCGAAGAAGCCCATCGACAGCATCTCGTCGGCCTCGTCGAGGATGGCCGTGGAGATGGCCGAGCAGTCGAGCACCTTGCGGCGGATCAGGTCGAGCACGCGACCCGGGGTGCCGACGATGATCTCGGCGCCGCGCTCGATGGCCTTGGTCTGGGCGCCGATGGGCATGCCGCCGACGACGATGGCGACGCTGACGTCGCGGTAGGCGGCGAGCGCCTCCATCTCTTCCGCGATCTGCTGGGCGAGCTCGCGGGTGGGGGCGAGCACGAGCGCGCGCGCCTTGCGGGCGCCGTCTTCGATGCGCTCGATGGTCGGGATCGCGAACGCGGCGGTCTTGCCGGTGCCGGTCTTCGCGCGGACGACGAGGTCCTTGCCGGCGAGCGCCGGCTCGATGGCGGCCGCCTGGACGGCGGTGGCGGTCTTGTAGCCGAGCTCGTGGATTCCCTTCAGGATCTCGGGTGAGAGCGGGAAGTCGACGAAGTCGCGGTGGCTGACGTAGTCCGTGCCCGTCGGGACGTGGCCAGCATCTGGGGTCTGATCTTGATGTTCGCTCATGGGGTCTACAGCTTCTCCGAGTAAAGACACGCCACGTATCGCTGCGGGGGGATCACGTCGAAGAACCGTTCGGCGCTCGCGCTTGATATGCTCGCGGCGTGGAGCAAGAGGGCCGGTCCTATCATGTCCGTCAGGCGCTAGGTCGCGGGGGCTTCGGCACCGTGTACCGCGCCGAGCTCCAGGCGTCGGGCGGGTTCCGCAAGCAGGTCGCGCTCAAGATCCTGAACCCCGAGGTCACCGACTCCGAGGAGATCACGCAGCGCCTGCGCGACGAGGCGCGGATGCTCGGGATGCTGAGCCACCGCGCGGTGGTGCACGTCGACGGGCTGGTGCGGCTGAGCGGCCGGTGGGCGGTCGTGATGGAGTACGTCGAGGGCGTCGACCTGCGCCGGCTGGTGAGCGCGGTCGGCGCGCTGCCGCCCGGCCCGGCGCTCGAGATCGTCGAGGAGGTGGCGTCCGCGCTGCACGCCGCGTGGGAGACGACGGGCCCCGACGGGCGACCGCTCGAGCTGCTGCACCGCGACATCAAGCCGGCCAACATCCAGCTCACCGCGAACGCCGAGGTCAAGGTGCTCGACTTCGGCATCGCGAAGGCGAACTTCGACGATCGCGAGGCCGAGACGCGCTCGATGATGTTCGGCTCGCTGCCGTACATGGCGCCCGAGCGGCTCGAGTGGATCGACTCGCCGCAGGGCGACGTGTTCTCGCTCGGCGTCGTGCTCGGCGAGCTGCTCACCGGGCGGTTCCAGGACAGCGCGACGATCGACGAGCGCAAGCACCGCGCCAGGCTCGCCGCCCTCGAAGACGACGTGCGCGCGCGGCTGGGCGACGGCGAGGGCGTCGACGAGCTCTGCGCGCTGCTAGCCGACATGCTCGCCTACGACCTGGCGGATCGGCCGGCCGCGAAGGAGGTCAAGCGGCGCGCCCACAAGCTGCTGCGCTTCTTCCACGCGCCCGAGCTCTCCGAGTTCGCCGAGGACCACGTCCCGGCGCTGATCGGTGTAGAGGTGGACGGGAGCGACGAGCTGTCGAACAGCGTGCTGGTCGAGCAGATCACCGAGGGGCGTCGGGTCGTGGGCGCGCTCCCCGCCGCAGCGCGCGCGCCGGTCGCCGCGACCGCGGCGCCGCCGAGCCGCCGCTTCGGGCTGCTGCTCGCGGCGTTCGGCGTCCTGAGCGCGCTGGGCGTCGGTGTCGGCGCGCTGGCGGTCGGCGGGGTGTGGGTGGCGCGGTCGGGTGAGGTCGCACCGGTCGAGGTCGTCGCCGAGGCCGAGCCCTTACCCGCGCCGAGGCCCGCGCCCGCGCGGCAGATCCGCGACACCGCCGCCCCGGTCGTCGTCGCACCCGCGCCCGTCGTGGCGCCGGAGCCGGCGCCTGCGCCCGTCGTGCGCCCCAAGCCGAAGCCCGCGCGGGTCGCCGTCGGCGTCGACGGCGCGAAGGCCGAGCTGGTCGCCGGTGAAGCGCGCTATCCGCTGCCCGCCGAGGTCGCGCCCGGCACCTACGACGTGCGCGCCGACTTCGGCCGCGGCATGGCGCCCGCCGGCCGCGTCACCCTCGCCGCCGGCGCGGTCACGCTCTCGTGCGATCCCGCGTTCCGCCTGTGCCGCGCGCCCTGATGGGTGCGCCGAGCGAGATCACCTGGGGCGGGACGCCTGTCGATCCTACACATCTCGAGTGGGGCTCGAGATCACGTGGGGCGGGCGTCCCGCCTGTCGATCCTACACATCTTGGCTGCGG
>CAYQSE010000351.1:0-4092 GCA_964419905.1 uncultured Enterobacteriaceae bacterium | reverse complement strand
TCCGGACTTCTTGGAGAAGTGATCAATCGACAGCCGGGACGGCCGGCCCACGGCTTGGGGTGCCCCTTCCGCGCGACGTGGGCTGCTCCTCCGAGGACCTCAGCTGCCTACGACGGCCGGGCGAGGCGACGCGTGAGGGCCTCCCACCGCGCGCCGAGCCCGCCGAGGCGCGACTCGGCGGCGAGCGCGCGGTCGACCGCCTCGTCGATGGGGACGCGGACGTGCTCGGGCATCTGGGCCCAGTAGCCGTCGTCGGGGGCGACGAGATCGCACGACAGCCCGTTCACCAGCCGCCGCGCCACCGTGATGTCGGCGCGCGACACGAGGCGGATCCAGTGGCTCGACAGGCTGGGCGTGAGCACCGGCACGCCCAGCATCAGCGGCCGCATCCCGACGCGGGCCGCGATCCGCGTGAGGATCTCGCGCCCCGAGAGCGCCTCGGGGCCGGGCAGGTCGAACCAGACCGAGTCCGTGCGTTCATCGACGAGCGCGTGCGCGACCGCGGCGACCACGTCGCCCACCCAGATCGGCTGGCTGCGGTGCTCGAGCCACTTCGGCAGCACCATCACCGGCAGCCGCAGCGCGAGATCGCGGACGATCAGCCAGCTCTCGCTGCCGGCCCCGATCACCATCCCGGCGCGGAGCTCGATCGTCGAGATCGTGCCCGAGCGGAGGACGTCGCCGGTATCCAGGCGGGCGCGGAGGTGCTCGGAGCCGGACCCGCTCGGCGACGGCCCGCCGAGATACACGATCCGCTTCAGCCCGGCGCGCTCGGCCGCGGCCAGCACCCGCTCGGCGGCCGCGTGCTCGGCGGCGTGCAGGTCGCCCGCGTCGCGCAGGCGGTGGACGAGGAACACCAGCGCGTCGGCGTCCACGAACGCCGCGTCGAGCGTGCCTTCGTCGTCCACGTCGAGCGCGGTCCACGTGAACCCGGGGCGCACCGCGCTCGCCCGGCGCGGATCGCGGGTGCCGCACAGCACCCGGTGGCCGTCCTGACGCAGCCGATCGACGAGGTGCCGCCCGACGAACCCCGAGGCGCCCGCCACCACCACCCGAAGGCCACCATCTCCCGCCGATGCCGTGCGATTCGTCATGCCTCGGCCGTAACGCACCCCGCGACCCGCGCGTCGCTCAAGCGCTCAGCAGCGCCTCGAGCCGCGCGTAGGACTGCTCCATCCCGTCGACCATGCCGGTGTCGAGGATCGTCTCCCGCAGCGCCTCGGACGGGTAGTCGATCGTCACGGTGATCAACGTGCGCCGGCCCGGCCGCGGCGTCAGCACCAGCTCGTTGACGGTCCCCGGGCCGTCCATGCCGATCATCCGCTCGGTCGTCACCGCGCGACGCGGCGGCTCGAACGCGACGACCTCGCCGGTGAAGCCGAACTGCTCGTCCCCGCCGTCGCGCGCCCAGACGTAGCGGTAGACGCCACCCACCTCGGTCGCGACGTCGCACACCGGCATCGACCATCCGTCCGGGCCGAGCATCCACCCCCGGACGGTCGCCGGGTCGTGGTGGGCGTCCCAGACCTCGACCAGGCCCCCGCGGACGACGCGACAGATCCGCGCGCGGGCACCGTCGAGCCGCTCGAGCGTCGCGGGGCCACGCAGCGTCTCCCCCGCGGGATCATCGAGCGTCGCGTCGAGCTGACCCAGCGCGGATCGCAGCCCGTCGAGCATCCCCATCGCGACCAGCTGCTCCAGATCGGCCAAGGTCGCGAACCGCGACACGATGTCGAAGCGCGAGCCGGTCTCGGTGGACGAGAACGCGACGTGCATGTGCGTGCCGGGCAGGTCGTCGTTGGGGGTGCCGTCCGCGTCGGCGAAGCCGTCACGCAGCGAGAAGCTCCGGGGCGGATCGACGTGCTCGAACCCCCAGTACCCGGCCGAGCGTTCGCCGTTCGGCCCGGTCATGTGGTACGTGGAGCGGCCGCCCGAGCGCAGATCGTGCTGCGTGAACGTCGCCGGCCACTCGGGCGGGCCCCAGAAGCGCTCCAACTGACGCGGATCGGCCCACGCGGCCCACAGCCGCTCGACCGGGACCGAGAATTCCGCGACGACGCTCAGCGTGAGCGCTTCGGGATCGGTGGTGATGGACGTGACGGGCATGGTCGCTCCTCCAGTCAGCGGTCGAGACGGTCCACATGCGCCCCGCGGGGCGCTACATCGGCCAGGTGAGGAAGTAGCGCTTCACCCGAAGCCATACGCCGTACAGCCCGAACGGCTCGAACACGAGCACGGCGCACACGAGCACGCTGAACAGCAGGCTCGCGCGCTGCGCCGAGGTGAGGTCGCCGATGTACGGCAGCCACCCGCCGACGGTCTGGAGGGCGGGCATGAGCAGGACGTACGCGAGCGCGCCCGCCACCGCGCCGAACACCGTGCCCACGCCGCCGAGCACGATCATCGCGATGTACATCACGCTCATCGACAGGTCGAACGGCGGCTCGACCGTGATGTACTGCTGCTGGAACGCGAACATCGCGCCGGCCACGCCGGCGAGGAAGCTCGACAGACCGAACGCGAGCACCTTGGTGCGCGCCGGATCCACGCCGAGCGCGGCGGCGGCGAGATCGCTGTCGCGCACCGCGAGCATCGCGCGCCCGGTGCGCGAGCGCCGCAGGTTCGACGCGAGCAACGTCGCGCCGATCGCGAGCAGCGCGTAGAGGAAGTGGAGCTTCTGCGCGAACGCCAACGTGACGGGCCCGAGCGTCGTCGGGCGGGTGAACGTGCCCAGCCGCGCGCCCCCCTCGGGCGAGGTGAACCCGCCGTGCATCGGCACCGCGATGCCGCCGACCCCGCCGGTCCACTCGGGGAAGCCGATCAGGAAGTGGTCGACGACGAACAGCAGGCCCAGCGTGACGATCGCGAGGTAGAGCCCGCGCAACCGCAGCGCGAACGGCCCGACCGCGAGCCCGACCGCCGCGGCCACGCAGCCCGCGAGCGGCAGCACGAGCCAGAACGGGACGTGCGCGTGCACGCCGAGCACCGCCGCGGTGTACGCGCCGAGCGCCAGGAACGCGGCGTGTCCGAGGCTGATCTGACCCGCGAACCCCGTCAGGATCATCAGCCCCACCGCGCCGACCACCGCGGTCATCGCCTGGTTCGACAGCGTGAGCCACCGGCTCGACGCGAGGAACGGCCACGAGAGCAGCAGCACGGTGAGCAGGGCCAGCCCGAGCTTGTGCCAGGCGTCCGGGAAGCGGCGGAGGAGGTCCTCCTGGCTCGTCGCGAGCGCGCGGGTCGGCATGGCTACACCCGCTCCACTTCGTGGCTGCCGAGCAGCCCGCGCGGGCGGACCACGAGGAACGCGATCATCACGAGGTAGGGGAACACCGCGTGGAAGTTCTGCCCGAGATCGCCGAGGTGTGGGTTGATGTAGCCCTGCGCCAGCACCTCGAGCACGCCGAGCAGCAGCCCGGCGACGACGGTGCCGAGCGCCGAGTCGAGCCCACCGACGATCACCGCCGGGAACGCGCGCAGCGCGATGAAGCCCAGGTTCGCGTCCACGCTGCGCGGGAACATCCCGAGGAACACCCCGCCGAGCGCGGCGAGCGCGCCGGCGATGAACCACGAGAGCAGGAAGATCCGCCCGACCGGGATGCCGAGCGCGAGCGCGGTCTCCTGATCGCTCGCCGTAGCGCGCATCGCGACGCCGAGCCGCGTGAACCGCAGCAGCGCGAAGAACGCGCCGAGCGCCAGCGCGCCCGCGACCATCGCCATCACCGCGCTGACCAGCACGCGCGCCCCGCCGACCTCCCACACCGCGGTCGACTCCCACGGCGTCGGCATCCCCTGCGGCTCGGGCCCCCACGCGACGAGCACCAAGGTGCGCAGGATCACGCCGACGAAGATCGTCACGATGATCGTCACGAACACCGGCCGCCCGATCAGCGGGCGCAGCAGGCCGCGCTCGACGCCTGCGCCCAGCGCGCCGGTCAGCGCGATCGCGCCGAGCAGGGCCACGCCCCACGGCAGCCCGAGGCGAGACAGGCCGACCATCGCGAACGCGCCCACCGTGAGCAGCTCGCCCTGCGCGAAGTTGAACACGTGGCTCGACCGGTAGATCACCACGAAGCCGAGCGCGACGAGCGC
>CAYQSE010000350.1:0-4095 GCA_964419905.1 uncultured Enterobacteriaceae bacterium | reverse complement strand
TGGTAGGCCACGGCGGGCTCGGGGGCGGGCGCGACCGGGGCGGGGCTCGGCGTGGGCGGCGCTGGCGCTGGCTCGGGCGGGGCTTGCGCTGCGCGCGTCGTCGGTGGATCGGCGGTCCTGCTCTCGTTGGGCCGCGGTCCGAGCCCGAGACCGAGCACCACCGCGACGATCAGCGCGAGCGTTCCCGCGAGGAGGATGAGCGCCAAGGGCGCCCGGCGCGGCGACAGCTCGGCCTCGTGCAGTCCCTGCACCAACCCGAGCACCTCGGCGTTGTCCTCGTCGAGGGTCAGCACGCGGTTGAACAGGCGCAGCGCGGCGAGCGGATCGCCCGCGGCGAGGTAGCGCTTGCCCCGCTCGACGAGCGTGGCGGCGAGATGCGTCTCGAGGCGCGCCCGATAGGCAGGCGGATCGGCGAGGTACTCGGCGAGTGTCCAGCCGGGCGCGCTCGCGTCGAACCCCACCTCGTCGAGGCTCGCGCGCAGCGCCTCGACGACCTGCTCGGCCCGATCGTAGCGCTCGCTGCGGTCGATCTGCAGACACCGCTCGATCACGTCGGCGAAGGACGCGGACATGGTCGGCGTCAGCTCCGAGACGTGGGGACGGTTGCCCTCGATGATGTTCTTGAGGATCAGGCTGGGGTTCGAGCCGGCGAACGGCAGGTGCCCGCTGACGAGGTGGAACAGCAGCGTGCCGAGGCTGAACAGATCGGAGCGCGGGTCGAGGTCGCCCTCGCGGGCCTGCTCGGGGCTCATGAACGCGGGCGAGCCGACCAGCGCGCCGGTCATCGTCACCTGCGACTCGTCGAGGAAGCGCGCGATGCCGAAGTCCATCAGCTTCACGGACCCGTCGGCGCGGATCATCACGTTGTCGGGCTTCAGATCGCGGTGGAGGATGCCCGAGCGGTGCGCATAGGCCAGCGCCTCGGCGACCTCGATGCCGATCGCGGCGGCGATCTCGGAGGGCACGCTGCCCACGCGGGCCATCAGCGCGCTGAGCGTCTCGCCCTGCACGAACTCGGTGATGATGTAGCAGTCCGAGCAGTCCGTCCCCGAGTAGTCGAAGATCTCGAGGATGTTGTCGTGCCGCAGGTGCTCGATGGCGCGTGCCTCGCGGGCGAACCGCTTCCGGTTGCGTGCCGAGGACGACAGGTGCGGGTGGAGTACCTTGATCGCGACGTCTCGACGCAGCGTCGTGTGACGGCCGAGGTAGACGGTGGCCATGCCGCCCTCGCCCACCTTCTGGATGACCTCGTACTTGTCGAGGACGGTGCCGATCAATGCCTGCTCCAGACCCCGGAACCGCTCCACTATA
The DNA here is from genome assembly GCA_964419905.1 of uncultured Enterobacteriaceae bacterium. Lineage (GTDB taxonomy): Bacteria > Myxococcota_A > UBA796 > UBA796 > JAFDJI01. Next base: position 2,784 of record CAYQSE010000350.1, on the reverse strand, counting down.
ACCACGCACGCGGCCAGCGGCCTCGACGCCGCGCGGTCTCAGAGTTGGGAGGAGTCGCCGAGCACGCCAGGGAAACCGCGGTCCTCGTAGATGCGGAGCAGGATGCTCGCCGTCTCCTCCACCGCCTTGTTGGTGACGTCGATCACCGGCCACTCGGGGTGCGCGCGGTACAGATCCTGCGCGTACTCCAGCTCCGCGAAGATGTAGTCGAGATCGTCGTAGTTGATGCTCGGGAGCCCGAGGCCGCGCGCGCGGGAGTGCCGGATGTTCCGGAGCACGTCGGGGTCGATGGTCAGCGCGAACACGCGCCGCTGGTCGACCTTGAACAGCTCTCGCGGCGGGGCGTGGTCGAGCACGATCGGCACGTTGCCCACCTTGAACCCCTTGTGGGCGAGGAAGGTGGACAGGGGCGTCTTCGAGGTCCGCGACACGCCGACGAGGACGATGTCGGCGTGGCGCAGCATCCGCGGCTCCTTGCCGTCGTCGGCCTTCACCGTGTACTCGACCGCCTCGACGCGTCGGAAGTAGCTCTCGTCGGCCTGGTGCAGCAGGCCCGCGACGCCCACGGCCGTCTTCTCGAGGAAGCTCTCCATCTCGGCGATCAGCTCCGAGAGCAGGTCGACGTGTCGTACGTCGTGCGCGATCGCGCAGCGCGTGGCCTCCTCGCGCATCTCGGCGGTGACCAGCGTGCTCACCACCATCGCGGCGCGGCTCCGCGCGCGCCGGAACAGGAGGTCGATCTCTTCGGGCCCCTGGACGTGCGCGTAGGTGCGGACGTGCACGAGGTGTCCACGGAACTGCCGGAGCGCCGCGCGGACGACGCGCTCGGCGGTCTCTCCGGTCCCATCCGAGACGATGAACATCGGCTGCGGCAGCTTGACCGGTGGCTCGGTCATCGGCACCTCGCTCGGTGCGCGTTATCACCGAAGCCATCGCCCGCCGACCGTCGGGGAGTGGATGCGCGACGCAGAAGACATCGAGTCGTTCTTCGAGAGCGCCGCCGATCAGCACGGTGCGGTCCTCGTCGCGACGATCCCCGCGGGCTCCCTGATCGGGTTCGCGGTGGGGGGCGCTGGCGACTGGACGGTCCACAACGATCGCGGCACGCTGCGCGTGCTCCCGGGCCTCGAGGACCCGCTGGACTGTCGGCTGGAGTGCTCGGTCGACGACTTCGACGCGCTGGTCCACGGTCGGCTCAACGCGCGTGAGGCGTTCCTGCGCGGACGCATCCAGGTCGAGGGCGACATCGGGCTCATCCAGCGCTTGAACAAGGCGTTCGCGCGCCGGCGCGCCTGAGGCGGCGGGATGCCTGACGCGATCGGTCTGCCCGAGGTGGTCGCGTTCGCGCTCGCGGTGCGGATCGTGTGGTCGGTCGCCTGGGTCCGGTTCGGCGTGGCGACGCCCGATCGGCCCGCGCCCCGCGGGGGCGATCACGTCGCGTGATACACCACCACACGGTCTGCCCCGTTCCCTGGGCCTTCCGGAGCCGGCCCTTGCCGGAGCGCGCGTAGTGTCTAGGCTCCTCCGAGCCGCACCCCTGCGAGGAAACCCATGGCCTTCGAGACCCCCCCCGATCCCGGCAGCGTGAACCTTCCGAAGAGCCTCGAGGTCCCCGTCCTCGCGATTCGGAACACGGTGATCTTCCCGGTGCTCGCCTTCCCGATCAACGTCGGCCGCCCCAAGTCCGTCAAGGCGGTCGAGGAGGCGCTCCAGAGCCCCGACAAGCTCCTCGGCATCTTCGCGCAGCGCGAGGCCAAGGTCGAGAATCCCGGCACCGAGGAGCTCTACCAGACGGGCACCATCGTCAAGATCCTGAAGACGGTGAAGGTGCCCGGCAACAAGCTCAACGTGATCATCCAGGGCATCGCCCGGGTGCGCGCCGAGGAGTGGACCGAGTCCGGCGAGGTGCTCCGCGCCAAGGTCGAGACGATTCGCCCCGAGGAGCAGCGCAGCGCCGAGGTCGAGGGGCTCACCCAGACGCTCCGCGATCTCGCGCAGAAGATCATCGATCTCTCGCCGCAGATCCCCGCCGAGGCGTCGTTCCTCGTCCGGTCGATCGACGAGCCCGGCGTGCTCGCCGACATCGTCGCGAGCAACCTGAACATCCCGCCCGACGAGAAGCAGGATCTCCTCGAGACCTTCGACACGCACGAGCGCATCGAGAAGGTCATCGCGCTGCTCAACAAGGAGATCCAGGTCCTCGAGCTGTCCAACAAGATCCAGACCGAGGTCAAGGGCGAGATGGACAAGGCTCAGCGGGAGTACTTCCTGCGCGAGCAGCTCAAGGCCATCCAGAAGGAGCTCGGCGAGGTCGACGAGCGTCAGGAGGAGTTCGAGGAGCTCAAGCGCAACATCAAGCGCGCGAAGATGCCCAAGGAGGTCGAGAAGATCGCCTTCAAGGAGCTCAAGCGCATGAGCCGCATGAGCCCCGGCGCGGCCGAGTACACGGTCAGCCGCACCTACCTCGACTGGCTCACCGAGCTGCCCTGGTCCACCACCAGCAAGGATCGCCTCGACATCAAGGAGGCGGGTCAGATCCTCGACGAGGACCACTACGGGCTCGAGAAGGTCAAGCAGCGCATCCTCGAGTTCCTCGCGGTGCGCAAGCTCAAGCAGGACATGAAGGGGCCGATCCTGTGCCTCGTCGGTCCGCCGGGCGTCGGCAAGACCTCGCTGGCCAAGTCGGTCGCGCGGGCCCTCGGGCGCAAGATGCACCGCATCAGCCTCGGTGGCGTGCGCGACGAGGCCGAGATCCGGGGCCATCGCCGCACGTACATCGGCTCC
>CAYQSE010000349.1:0-4123 GCA_964419905.1 uncultured Enterobacteriaceae bacterium | reverse complement strand
CGCGTTCGCCGCGCTCTCCGAGGGACGGCTGATGGGCTGTGGCTGCTACTACTATGCCGCCGAGGGCAGCGGGCTGTCGGGCCTCGTGTTCGAACACGACGGCGAGGAGACGTGGCTCGGGCTCGCCACCGGCGACCTTCGCATCGCGAAGGCGCCCGCGGACGGCAGCTTCGGCGGGGAGGTCGAGCACTTCACCCTCCCCGACGGACGCACGGCCCGGGTCGAGCACGAGGCGTCCCGCATCGCGCTGATCGGCCCGGACAACCGCGAGGCCATCCTCGCCGTCACGGGCACCTGCGGCTGCGAGTAGCGGCGCGGTCGGTGGCGGTACGCGGTACGAGGGCCCGCCCCAGCCGCAGCGCTCGTAAGTTCGACCCGCCCGGAGCCACAGCGCTCGTGTAGCATCTCGCCGTGTCGATCGTCGTCGTCGGAGCCAGCGGGGGCATCGGGAGCGCGGTCGCGCGGACGTTGGCGCGCGCGGGCCACGCCGTGTGGGGAACGGCCCGGCGCACCCACGCCCTCCCCGACGGCCTCGCGGGCCACACCCGCCTGGACCTGCGCGACCCTGAAGCGCCCGCACGGCTCGCAGCCGACCTCCCCTTCGACCGGGTGGACCTGCTGGTGCACGCGGCCGGCGTGAACGGGGACTCCCAGGGCAGCCCGCCCGAAGCAGCCCGCACCCTCGACGCGCTGCGCGCCGACGTCGTGCTGGACCTGGTCCACGTCAACGCCGTCGCCCCGGTGCTGATCACCCGCGCCCTCGCGCCACGGCTCGCCGGGGGCACCGTGCTGCTGCTCACCTCGCGCCGCGGCTCGCTGTCGGCCAAGGTCGACGGCGGCAACTACGGCTACTGCGCCAGCAAGGCCGCGCTGAACATGATGGGGCGCACGCTGGCCCACGACCTCGCGCCCCAGGGAACGCGCGTGCTGTTGGTCCACCCCGGCGTCGTCGCCACGCCGATGGGCGGGCCCGAGGCGCACCTGACGCCAGACGACGCGGCCGCCGCGCTGATCGCGCTCGTCCACGACGCGCGCGACGGCGACAGCGGCCGCTTCCTGCGCTGGGACGGCACGGAGCACCCGTGGTGAGGCTCACCGACCTGCTCGAGGACGCCGCTGCGCGCTGGCCGGATCGGGGTCTGTCGACCCTGGGCGGCGCGCGCCGCAGCTTCGTCGAGCTGGTCGACGTCGCCGCGCGCATCGGCGCGGGCGCGGTCGCGGCGGGCGTGCCGCCCGGGACCCCGGTGCTCCTGCTGCATCACGACCCCGGCACGTTCTTCGACGCGTTCTGGGGCGTGCTGTGGGCAGGCCTGATCCCGGTGCCGATCGCCGGGCCACGAGACGCCTCGGAGGCCGAGAAGCGGCGCATCCAGCGCGTTCACCGCCAGCTCGGCGGCCCCATCCTGGTCGACGACGAGCTCGCGGGGCTCCCGGGCGTCACGACCGTCGGCGCGTGGCTCGGCGCCGAGCGGCTCGACCGCCCCCGCCCTTCGGACGCCCCGGCCCTCCTGCAGTTCAGCTCCGGGACGACGCGCGAGCCCGCGGGCATCGCGCTGAGCCACGCCAACCTCCTCGCGAACGTCGCGCAGATGAAGGCGCGCCTGCCCCTGCACCCAGCGGACATCAAGCTGACGTGGATGCCGCACTACCACGACATGGGCCTCATCGGCTGCCACCTGCTGCCCACCGCGGCAGGCCTGGAGCAGGTGCGGATGACGCCGCTGCAGGCCATGCGCGACCCCGTGGACTGGATGCGCGCGGCCGCCCACACCGGCGCGACGGTCCTGTCCACGACGAACTTCGCGCTGCACCGTCTGAACGAGCGCCTGCGCGCCGGCCTGCCCGACAGACTGGACCTGTCGCGCGTCCGCATGATCACCAACGGCGCCGAGCCGATCGACCCGGAGGTGTGCCGCACCTTCTCCCGGCTCACCGGGCTGCCCGAGGCGGTGCACTTCCCGATGTTCGGGCTGGCCGAGGCCTCGGTCGGCGTGGCCCAGCCGGCGCGCGGGGGCGTGCGCACGGTGGTGGTCGACGGGCGCACCACCGTCCTGCTCGGCCCGCCGCTCGACGGCGTGACGATCGCCATCGTCGACCCGGACGGAGCGGTGGTGCCCGAAGGCGCGCCGGGCGAGCTGCTCGTGGGCGGGCCCAACGTCAGCGAGGGCGTGTGGGGAGATCCGGCGGCCACGGCGGCGATGCGTCATCTTGGCCTGGTGCGCACCGGCGACCTCGCCGTGCTGCACCAGGGCGAGCTCGCGATCGTCGGGCGGCTCAAGGACGTGATCGTGGTCAACGGCCGCAACCACCACGCCCACGAGCTCGAGGCCATCGCCGAGGCGGTGCGCGGCGTGCGCACCGGCGGCGCGATCGCGGTGGCCGACCTGCGCGGCGCCGTCGAGCGGCCGTGCGTCGCCGTCGTCCTCGATCGGGACGCCGAGACCGCCCCCATCCTGCGGGCCGTGCGCGCGGCGGTCCGGGCCGCGACGGGCGCCACCGACGTGCTCGCGGTGCCGATCCCGAGCCTTCCACGCACCACATCGGGGAAGAAGCGGCGCGCGGAGATCCGCGCGGCGCTGGTCGCGGGCGCGCTGGACGACACCGTCGGGACCACGCTGGAAAGGGTGCGCGAGGCGTTCGAGGCCGCCAGCGGCAGGCCGCTGGCGGGGGCGGACCTGGAGCGGGACCTCGGCGCGCTCGGGATCTCCTCGGTGGTCGCCGTGGACGCCCTGGCCAGGCTCGAGCGCCGGCTGGAGGTCCCGGTGGACCACCGCCTGCTGCGCACGTCGGCGAACCTGCGCGACCTGGCGCTTCGCATCGAGCGCACGGCCGACGCCGAGCCCGCCCTCGCCGCCGCATCCGTGGGGACGGTGGCCGTGTGCGCGGTCGCGCTGCACCTCCCGGGGCGCACCGACCTCGACGGGCTGCGAAGCACGCTGGACGGCCCCACGGCGATCGGCGCTCCGCCCACCGATCGCTGGCCCGGCGACCTGCCCGCGCACTGGCGCGGCGCCTTCGTCGAGGACGTGTGGCGCTTCGATGCCGCCTCCTTCGGCCTGACCGACGACGAAGCGGCGGCGATGGACCCCCAGCAGCGCTGGGCGCTGACCTTGGCGCGCGAGGCCCTGCATGCAGCCGGGCTGTCCGACGTGCGCGACGTGGGCGTGTTCCTGGGCGTGGGCAGCCCGGCGCACGCCGAGCTGATCCTCGACGCGCTGGACGCCGACCTGCCCCCCGGGGCGCTGGCCGGCAACCTCGCCTCGGGCGTCGCCACCCGCGTCGCCCACCACCTCGACCTGCGCGGTCCGGCGATGGTCGTGGACACCGCCTGCTCCTCGGGCCTGGTCGCGGTGCACCTGGCGCGCCGCGCCCTCCGGGACGGGGAGTGTCGCTTCGCCCTCGCCGGCGCGGTGCACCTCAACCTCACCCCCTCGGGCGTGCGCCTGTTCGATCACACCGGCGCGCTCTCCCCGACCGGCACCTGCCTGCCCTTCGACGCCGCGGCCGACGGCACCGTCGTCGGAGAGGGCGCGGTCCTGCTGCTCCTCGCGCCGGAGGCCGAGGCCCGCGCGCGCGGCCTGCCCGTCCTCGGCACCCTGCTCGGCACCGCGATCAACAACGACGGCGCCAGCCTGGGCCCGATGGCGCCGAGCCCGGAGGGGCAGGAGCGCGTGATGCGCGCCGCGCTGGCCGAGGCCGGGCTCGCCCCGGAGCGGGTCCGGCACCTCGAAGCCCACGGCACGGGCACCCGGGTCGGCGACGTCGTCGAGCGCGCGGTGATCGACCGCGTCTACCCGCACGCGCCCGAGGTGCACACGATCAAGCGGGTCGTCGGGCACCTGCTCCACGCGGCAGGCGCCGCGGGCCTGGTCGCGCTGCTGGCGCGGCTGGGTGCGGGAGAGGTCGGCGCCGTCAGCTCGTTCGGCTTCGGCGGCACCAACGCCCACGCCATCGTGCAGGGGCCCGCGCGGGACGCGCCGGTCGCGTCACCGCGCGCGCCGCGAGGGGGCGAGGTCCTGCGCCTGGGCGACGCGTCCCCCGAGGGGTGGCTGTTCCGCGTCGAGGCCGATCCCGGCGGCGGCACGGCGTGGTCCCCGGTCGCGGGCGCGCGCTACCGGCTCCC
>CAYQSE010000348.1:0-4152 GCA_964419905.1 uncultured Enterobacteriaceae bacterium | reverse complement strand
GCGGGAACGGCGGTCACGCCCGTGCTGCTCGCCGGCGGCAGCGTGGGCTTCTAGGCGTCTCGGCGACGCCGCACGAGCAGCAGCGCCAGCAGCCCGGGCAGCAGCGCGTGTGCCCCGAACGGCTGCGTCGCCGCGCACCCGCAGCGCCCGGCGTCGACCTGTGGCTCCTCGGGCTCCTCGGGCGCCGCGGCCACCACCAGCTCCAGGGTGCGCGACGCGGTGCGCCCCACGGCGTCGGTGACGCCGAGCGTGACCGCGAAGGTGCCAGCCTCGGAGGGCGTCCCGGCGAGGGCGTCCGCGGCGAGCGCGATCCCGCCAGGGAGCCCCTCGGCAGACCACACGGGCGGCGCGGCGCCGCCGGCGACCTCGATCGCGACCGCGTACGCGTCGCCGACCTGACCCGCCGGGAGCGCGGCGGTGATGATCTCGGGCGGGGCGGTCACGTCCAGCGTGTAGGCGGCGTCGGCCATGCGGCCCCAGCTGTCCTCGACCTCCGCGGTGAACGGGAACGCGCCGGACGCGGCCGGGATACCCGCGAGCACGCCGTCAGCCCCGAGCGCGAGCCCCTCGGGCAGCGCGCCATCGCCGAGCGCGTGACGCAGCGGCGCCGCGCCGCCGTCCGCGGTGAGCGCGTGGGTGTAGGCCACGCCCGCGTGCGCGGTCGGGGGGGCGTCCTCGGGCAGGGTCGGCGCGGCGATCTCCACCGTCCGGTGCAGCTCTCCGAACAGGCCGAGCGCGAGCCACACGCCGTCGTCGGAGCGCGCGAGATCCTGGACGTAGAGCAGGCCGCCGACCAGGTGGCGGCGCCACGACGTGCCATCGGCCGACGTCTGCAGCGTCGCGAGCCGCTCCACGGTCACGAACTGGCCGTCCTTGTAGTAGGCGAGCGCGACGCGGGGAAGGAACGTCGGCGTGGCGACGACGCCGTCCTCCATCGCGTGCGTCTCCCACGTGATCCCGTCGCTGGACACGGCGGCCTGCGACTTGACCAACACGACATCGACGCCCTCGAACTCGACGCCTTCGGGCGGCTCCTCGAGGATCTCGACACCGACCGCGACGTACCGTCCATCGCCCCACGCCACCCGGGCCGCGCCTGCCACGGGTGTCGGGTAGGTGGTCCATTCGCCCGCGATCGGATCGTAGCGGTGGTAGGAGGTGGGCGGAAGCTCCTCGCCAGTGGCGACCTCGAGCGGGTGCGCCTCCCACGCGAGCACGGTGCCGTCGTCGCGCTCGTGCACGTCGGACAGTGTCCCGTCGAACAGCAGGGGGTCATCCTCACCGTCCAGCTCCGCGGCGATGGCGAGGCCCTCGGGATCGGCGGGGTCGAACCGCCCGAACCCACCTTGCGCGCACACGAGCCACGAGGACACGCCGGGTCGCAGGCAGGTGATCTGGAAGGGGTCGTACAGGTGCCACGACCACGTCTCGCCATCCGAGGACCAAGCGAGCACCGCGCCCACGGGCTCTTCCTCGGTCGACGTGTCGCCGGTGTCCGAGGCGTCTTCGTCCGCGACGAGCGCGCCGGCGGCCACGAACCCGCCGTGCCCGTACTCGACCCGGTCGAGCATCAATCGCTCGGCGAGCGGCGCGTCGAACGTCCAGTCCAGCCCATCCGCCGACGTCGCGGTGCGGCCGTCCCGGGTGACCGCGACGAAGGTGTCGGCGCCCCAGGCGATGCCGGTGATCGGTGGCTGGTGCGGTGGGCGGGCGCCGACGAAGTGATCGAACGCGTCCGCGGGCTCACCGACGCGTACCAGCGATAGGGTCGGCAGCGCGATCTCGCCGTAGTAGCCGGCCCATACCAGGTCGTGCGGCCCCACCGCGTCGTCGGCGACGGAGATCTTGGCGGTGTAGACGAGGTGCTCCCACGCAGGCGTCGGCTCGACGAACGCCTCGTCGGAGTCGCTGTCGGTGTCCTCGTCGGGCGGGATCGTCTCGCGGTCACGCCAGCAGCTCCACGACAGATCGCTGGGGAGGGCGACGAGCCCGAGATCGTCGAGCCCATCCGCCTCGGCCGAGTCGATCTGCGCCGCGATCTGCGCTTCCGCCCAGTCGTCTCGGATCGCCGCCTCGGCGACCTCGGCGCCGTCCGCGTCGATGGCGGTCCACACCACCTCCACGGCGCCCCACGCGTCGCTCGGGAGGCCGATGCACAGACCCGGCAGCCCGTCGAGTCCCTCGATCGGCGCACCACCCGTCGCCTCCCAGGTGTCGAGGTGACTCATCACCCGGATCGTCGCGTCGAAGGTGCCGCCAGCCTCGACGTGTCCGGGGTGCTCCACCGCCCACGGGGTGATGGGCGGGACGAGTCCGCCGCAGGCGAGGGTGAAGGCGACGACGACCGCCGCCGAGGTGGTCGCGAGCGCGTTGCGGGACATGCCAGCCTCCCGGGGGACGAGCTCCGAGCATAGAGACAGCGGATGTCGATGACCAGTGACCGTGGGGATCGGTCGCTCGACCGACCTGCCTCGGTTCCTGGCGAACTTGGGAGGGGGCCGACTTCGCGCGCCGCGCCGCCGCCGGGCGGGACGGGTTAGTCCGCGCCCGACGTGGCCAAGGGAGGGAGGACGGATGAGCGCGGGAGGGCTGGCACTCGGCGCGGTGCTCGTGGGCGGCGCGCTCGGCGGCGTGCTCCGCTTCGTCGCCTCCGCGGCGATCGCCCGGCGCTTCGGCGAGGCGTTCCCGTGGGGGACGCTGTTCGTCAACGTGACCGGCGCGCTCGCGGTCGGTGTCCTCGCGGGCCTGGTGGGGGAGGGGCGGCACGGCGCGGTGTGGCTCGGTCTCGCGGTGGGTGTGCTCGGCAGCTACACGACGGTGTCGTCGTTCAGCCTGCAGACCCTCGGGCTCTCGCGTGCGGGAGAGCCGGGTCGGGCCGCCCTCAACGTGGTCGCGAACGTCGTGATCTGCCTGGGCGCGGTCGTCGCGGGGCTCGCGCTCGCGCGCCTGGCAGGCGGATGAGCGAGCCCTCGCACGGCGCCTACCTCGCCGTGGTCGGTCTCGGCAGCGCGCTCGGTGCGGCGGCGCGCCTGGCGGTCGGCGCCGCTGCGGTGGCCGCGCTCGGCCCGGGCTTCCCGTGGGGGACGCTCGCGGTCAACGCGCTCGGCTCGTTCGCGATCGGCCTGTACGCGGCGCTGATCGCGCCGGGCGGCCCGATCGACCCGCGCCCGCTCACCCGCGCGTTCGTCGTGGCCGGCCTGTGCGGCGGGTTCACGACGTTCTCGCTGTTCAGCCTCGAGACCGCGTCACTGTGGGCACAGGGCGACCGCGCCGCGGCCGCCGCGAACGTGCTCGGCTCGGTCGCCGTGTGGCTGGTGGCCGCCGCGGCGGGCCACCACCTGGGCGCGCGCGCCTACCAGGACAGCGACGCGACCCGGTAGGTGCCGTCGACGAGGTAGTGCGCGCTAGACGGCGGCATCCGGTCTTCGCCGCAGTACACGAACACGCGGGTGAGGCCGTCGGCCTCGACCGGGTCGCGGCGGGTGACGACGACGCTGTTGCCGTCCTCTCCGAGGCAGGCCTTCGCGGTGCCCTGTGCGGCGGGCAGGTTGAAGCGCTTCATCGCCTCGATGCCCTCGGGCGTGCCGCACGCCGAGTCGTGGCAGTACTGCGCGATCCACGCGTCGAAGTCGCCGGCGGTGATCAGGTTGATCGACGCGATGATCGCGTGCTCGACGGTGCCAGGGGCCGGATCCGAGACCCGGTCGGCGGTGACGGTCTTGCCTGTGGGCAGCTTGACCTCGACCGCGCGCTCGGGCGGCACGTCCATCGAGGGCTTCGGCGCGGGCGCGGGCTCGGCGGGCTCGGCGGCCGGCGCGGGCTCGGGCGCGGTGGGGGCGGGCTGCGGCGATCCGCAGGCGATCAGGGCGAGCAGCGGCAGGTAGGGCGACAGACGGTACATGGCGTTCCTCCAAGGGGCGCGCAGCATACACGCGGCGACCGCGCGAGGGCGGACCGCCCGCCGCGCCGCTCGCAGGCCGCGAGGGCGGGGCAGCGGCAGGCAGCGATCGGGCCCGCCGCGCGCGGCGCCGTGATGGTCGTCAGGCCGAATGTGGGCCGGCCTCGCAGCGGCTCGAAGAGGCGGTCGGCCGGGACGGCTGTCGATTGATCACTTCTCCAAGAAGTCGGGATGAAGGCGGGTTCGCGAGGATC
>CAYQSE010000347.1:0-4189 GCA_964419905.1 uncultured Enterobacteriaceae bacterium | reverse complement strand
GGAGCGCCATCGAAGCGAGCAAGCGGCGATGCCACCGTTCTCCTTCGGGGAGGCCCCCGTCGAGCTCCTCTGCCACCAGCACGAGGGCCTTCTCGACGCCGCTGTAGTAGTCGTGCAGGATCCCCGCGAGGCCGCGCAGCTCGAGGTTGGAGGGCGGGCGCTGCCCGACGAGGGCGAGCGACGAGACGAGCTCGTCGCCGAGTCGGTCCAGGTTGTCCCGCTCGCGTCGAAGCTCCGCGGCGAGGCGCACGAGACGTCGGAGGCCGTCACGTGTCATGGAGGATCCGACCGTCGGCCTCGATCGCCGTGTAGAGGGCGACCTGGGCCGTCTCGAGCGGGATCAGGTCGACCCGAATCGGGTCCGCCAGGCGGTCCAGCGCGGCGGCGGCCTCGAAGAATCGCGCCGGGGCGATGCCCTCGACCACGAGATCGATGTCGGAGCGCGCGCCGAACGCTCCGCGCGCGAGCGAGCCGATCAGCACGACGCGCCGGGCGTCGTAGGTCTGGACCAGCGCGTGGACGAGTGTTGGGAGCAGCGCCTCCGCGCGGGCTCGTCGCGCAGCGGCCTGCGCGACCTCCGCTTGCGAGCGGCGGGCCCAGGCGTGGCGATAATCGTCGAGTCCGTCCATGCCGTCAGTGTATCCGGCGGGTGTCGCCTTAGGGTGGTCGTGTGGTGGCGTCCTGCACGACGCGGCGTGCGCCTTGACGCGCTGAGCGGGCGCAGCTACGACATTGGGTCGTAGAGGTGCCCTTGGCGCGCTCGCCCGATCTCGAACGCCGTGTGCTCGACTGCCTGTGGCGTGGCGGCGCGTTCACCGTGCGCGACGTGATGGACGCGGTGGATCCGGCGCTCGCCTACACCACGTTCGCGACGGTGCTCGACCGACTGCACGACAAGGGCGAGGTGCAGCGCGACAAGGTGGACGGTGTGTGGCGCTACGCGGCGTCGCGCTCGCGGGAAGAGGCGCTCGCGGCCGAGGTCGGGCGGGTGCTGGCGCGCGCCGACGGCGCGCCCGAGCCCCTGCTGATCGCGTTCCTCGACCACGTGGACGGGCGCGATCCCGACGCGCTCGACCGGCTGGAGGCGCTGATCCGGGCGCGGCGGGAGCGCGGATGAGCCCGGCCGATCTGTCGCTCCCGGTGGTGGTCCTCGCGCTGGGCCTCGGTACGGCCTGGGCGGTCGCTGCGGCGGTGCTCTCCGCGTGGGTGGCCCTGGCCAACCACAATCCGGCGGTCGCGCGCACCGCGCTCGTGGCCGCGGCGGTGCCCTGGCTGGCGGGGCTCGCGGTGGTGGTGGGCTCGCTGCTCCCGGGCGATCCGCACACGGGCCAGATCCTGGCCTGTCACTGCCTCGAGTCGATGCCCACGTGGCTGCACCTGTGCCCGGTGCACCCCGCCGAGGCGCTGGCGCTCGCCGGCCCGGCGCTGCTCGTGCTCGCGCTGCTCGCGCCGGGACGCTTCCGCGCGGCGCGCGCGGTGGTGCGAGCGCCCCTCGGGCACGGCGGCGGGGACGCGCCGCGGCTCCTCGATCTCGGCGGCCCGGTGGCGATGCTGCATGGCTGGCTGCGCCCCACGCTGGTGGTCGACCGCGCCCTGTGGGCGGCGCTGGACGAGGACGCGCGCGCCGTCGTGCTCGCGCACGAGCGCGGGCACCTGCGCCGCCGCGATCCGCTGGTGCTGGGTGTGCTGCGGGTCCTGCTGGGGGTCGCTCCGGCGCCGGTGGCGGCCCGCGTGCTGCGTGCGTGGCTGCATCGCGCCGAGCTCCAGGCGGATCGGGCGGCGGCGCAAGCCGTGGGTGATCCGGTGCGCGTCGCGACCGCGCTGCTGCGCTGCGCCCGTCTGGGCGCCCGCGCGCCCGAGGGGGCGATGGCCTGGACGGGTGGTACGGTGGAGGATCGGGTGCGCGCGCTCCTCGGCGATCCGCCCGAGCAGCCCGTCCAGCCCGACCTCGGCGTCGCCGACCTCGCGCTCGTCATCGCCCTCGCGGCGCTCGCCGTCGCCGCGACGCCGTGGGTCCACCACCAGGTCGAGCACCTGCTCAACCTGTCGCTGTAGGAGTCCCCGGACCCATGACCCCTTCCTCGGCATCTGCCGGTCTCATCGCTACGACATTGCGTCGTAGCCTCGTCGTGGTGCTCCTCTCCAGCACCGCGGCGCGGGCGGAGGCGCCGGCTGTGCTCGACGAGGTCGAGGTGGTCCGCGAGGCGCTGGCGGGTCCGGTGCTCCGCGCGGAGCAGGACGCGGCGCGTGCCCGTGCGCGGGCGAGCGCGACCGCCGGGCCGTGGCTGCCCAACCCCGCGCTGGAGGCGCGCCACGAGCAGGCCAACGGGCCGGCGGGCGCTTCGGTGGACTACCTCGGCGGCAGCCTCACCCTCGATCTCGGGCTGGCTGGCGTCCCACGTCAGGCTGCTTCGGCGATGCGGGAGCAGGCGGGAGAGCGCTGGCTGCGCGCCGAGGCGGTTCAGGCGGTCTGTGCGCTCCGTCTGGGGAGCCTGGACTTGTGGAGGGCGACGACGCGTGTCGCGGTGGGCGAGGCCGCGCAGGAGCGGGCCGAGTCCCTGGTCCGCGGCGTCGAGGCCCAGGCCGCCGCAGGCGAGTCCGCGGGCTACGAACGCGACCGGGCGGCCCTTGCGGCGATGACGCACCGGGTGCAGGTCGAGGCGTGGCTCCACGACGCGCTGCGGGCCGCTTCGGCGCTCTCCGGCGTCACGGGGCAGACCCTGGAGCGCGTGACGCTGCTCCCGCTCGCCCGCGCCGGATCGCTCGACGCGCACCTCGCGATCGCGCTGGAGAACGACCCCGTGTCGGCGGCGCTGCGCTGGGAGCGCGACGCCGCGACGCGCGAGACGGCGGCCGCGCGGCGAGCGGGCGTCCCGGATCTGATGGTCGCGGGGGGTGCGCGGTGGGACGCGTTTCCAGACGGGTCCGAGCGCGCGCCGGGCTTCGAGGTCGGCGCGGCGCTCGCGCTCCCGCTCTTCGACTGGGGGCAGGTGGAGACGCGCGGCGCGCTGGCCGAGGTCGCGTCGCTCGACGCGCGGCTCGCGCGCCGCGCAGCAGATCTCCACGCGGCGGTGACGGCGGCGTGGCGGAGCGTGGACTCGCTCGGACCCGTCGCCGATCCGCCCCCGAGCGAGGCGCTGTGGACCGGCGCGCGCGCCCGGTACGACGCCGGTGAGGCGTCCATCGACGAGCTGCTCACCGTGGCGCGAGATGTGGAGGCCGCCGAGCTCGCGCGCATCGAGGCCGAGGCGCTGCGTCGACGCGCCCGCCTGGACCTCGCGTGCGCCGCGGGGAGGTTTCCCGAACCCGAGATCCAGGCGCTCCTGGAGGAGATCCGCCCATGACGGCCCGACCCACCCTGCTGCTCCTGGCGTCGCTGATCGGGGTGGCGCTGGCGTGCGCGGGTCCCCCGGGCGACCACGACCACGGGCCCGGCGACGCGGCGCACGACGAGGACGAGGGCGAGCACGTCGCCGTCACGCGCTGGACCGACACGCACGAGCTGTTCGTGGAGCTCGACGCGCCGATCGCGGGGCGCCCGTTCGCCTACCACGCGCACGTCACGCGGCTCGCCGACAACCACGCGGCGACCACCGGCGTGCTCACGCTGCGCTTCGAGGACGCGGGCTCCGCCGTGGCGTCGCATCGGGATCCGCAGGTCGCCCGCGCCGGCATCTTCGCGTCCGAGGCGCCCGCACCGCAGACGGCAGGGACCTACCGGCTCGTGTTCACCTTCGCGGACGGCGACGAGCGCGCGGCGTGGGACGCGGGCAGCGTGCGCGTCGGGGACGCCGAGGGCCTGCCCCACCCCGCGGAGGCCGAGGGCGAGATCGCGTTCCTCAAGGAGTCGCAGTGGCAGATCCCGTTCGCGGTGCGCCCCGCGACGCCGCGCGCGCTGGCGCCCGTGATCGAGGCGTCCGGGGTGGTCCAGCCCGCCCCGGGGAGCACGGCGGTGGTCGCCGCGCCGGTCGACGGCCTCGTCGCCTGGGCCGATGCGCTCCCGGTGGTCGGGCGGCGGGTGCGGCGCGGTGAGCTGCTCGCGACGCTGCTGCCGGCGGGCGCCGCGGAGCACTGGGCGACGCTGCAGGCCGAGCTGGCGACCGCGCGCATCGACCGGGAGCTCGCGGCGCGCGATGTCGCGCGGCTGGCGGGACTGGGTTCCGCGGAGCTGATCAGCGCGCGGCGGGCG
>CAYQSE010000346.1:0-4193 GCA_964419905.1 uncultured Enterobacteriaceae bacterium | reverse complement strand
GGGTCTGGCCGGCCGGGACGGCCGGCCCACAGTTGAGTTGTGGTGGTCGCCGAGCGGGCCATGTGCCGTGGGTCGGCCGACCCGGCCGACCGCCGTCGGGTGCTGGGCAGGATCGTGGCGTGACTCAGTAGCGCCAGGTCTCGAGGCGCTCGAGGCGCTCTTCGAGCTGCTTCAGGCGCTCGCGCACGGCCTCGAGGTCGGTGTCGGATGAGGGCGCGTCGGCGGGTGTCGGGCGCGCGGCGCGGAGCTTCGCGGCGACATCGCGGGCCGCTGTGGCGATCGCGGGGACGGTCGAGCGCGCGGCGAGCGCGCCGAGGACCGCGACGCTCTGCGCGTCACCAACCGCGCCGAGCCGCGCGATCGCGGTGAGCCGCATCCGGTGGTCCGGGTCGTCGACCAGCGCTTCGAGGCGGCGGGCCGCGGCCTCCCGGGCCCGTTCCTGCTTCTTGCCCTCGTCGAGCCGCTCGATGAGCGCGACCAACTGGTCGAGGGCGACGGCGCGGGTGTCTGTGGACAGGCCATGTCGGCTGGCCGCGCGCAGGCGGACGAGATCGCCCTCGTCGCCGTGCTCACCGACCACCTGCGCGGCGGCGCGCAGCTCCCACGGCCCTTGCGGCTCGCCCGGATCCGAGAGCAGCCGGCGGGCGACGAAGAGCGCGCGATCGGTGTCCTGGTGCGAGAGTCCGATCAGCGCGGCGGCGCGGACCGGTGCGCGCTCGTCGGCCTGCGCGACCCGCTCGAGGCGCCGCGCGAGGGCAGGTGCGCGCGGCACCTCGCGCAGCGCCTTCGCTGCGGCCTCGCGGATCAGCGGGTCGGAGGCGTCGAGCGCGCGCACCAGCGCCTCCACCGCGGTCGGCGTCGCGATCTGACCGAGCGTGGACGCCGCACGGGCGCGGTAGGCACCGGGGAGTCCCGCTTCGACCAGCACGCCCTCCAGCGCTGCCACCGCCGGGCCGCCCTTCTTCGCCTTCGCGAGCTCCGCCATCGCGACCAGGCGCGCATACGGGGCCTCGCTGTGTCGTAGCTGCGCGATCCACGCCTCGGGCGACTGCGTGTGCGTCCACGTCGCGACGAGCAGGCCCTCGGGGTCGATACTCACCCACTGGGGCGGCTCGGGTTGCTTCACCGCGATCCGGGTGGTGCCTGGCCCCGTCCACGCGGTGCGGTGGACGGTCGGGCCGGCACCGCCGATCTCGACCGTGAACGGCACCTCGATGGGTGGCGCGTCCTGGCCCTGCTCGAGCTCGATCGTCAGCTCGCCGTCGGCCCAGCGCCAGGAGGTCGTCCATGCCGGGATCGCGCCGGAGTGGACGAACGCGTCGAACCACCACCCGAGGTGGGTGCCGCTCACGTCCTGAAGCGCCTGGCGCAGGTCGTCCGTCTCGACCAGGCCACCGCGATGCTGGCGCAGGTAGCGCGCGATGCCCTCGTCGAACACGTCCGGGCCGAGCATCGCGCGCAGGCCGTGCAGTGCGATCGCGCCGCGCGCGTAGATCGCGTGGATGCCAGCCTGTTCGCGCGGCTCGGACCACGGGCGGGGCGCCAGTGGGCGCCGGTCGTCGTAGGCCCGCTCGTGCCAGGCGCGGAGCTTGTGCGCGAACGACGCGTCACCGCGACGCTCCCGCTGCCACAGCGCGGCGTAGTACGACGCGAAGCTCTCGTTGAGCCAGAGTTCGCGCCACCCGTCGCACGTCACCAGATCGCCGAACCACTGGTGCACCAGTTCGTGGGCGACGACCTCCTCTGCGAACCACGCGAACGGGTCGTCGAGGGGCTGCAGCAGCGATCCCTCGGTGAGGGTCAGCGTGGTGTTCTCCATCGCGCCATACAGAAACCGCTGCACGTAGACCTGGCGATAGACCGGCCACGGAAACGGCGTGTCGAGCAACGCGCCGAAGAAGTCCATCACCGCAGGGGTCTCGCCGAGCGCGGCGTGGGTGAGCTCCGTGCTCGCCCACGACGGCACGACGTACTCGAGCGGCACGTCGCCGGCCCGGTCGGGGATCACCGCGTAGTCGCCGACCGCGACCGCGACGAGGTAGGCGGGCAGCGGCCCGTCGAGCGCGTAGCGCCACCGCGTCCATCCGGGCTCGGCCGCCTCGCGCCCCTGCAGCACGCCGTTTGAGAGCGCGACGTAGCGGGACGGGACGGTCAGCGTCGCGGCGTAGCTGAACTTGTCGTTCGGGTAGTCCCAGGTCGGGAACCAGTGCCGCGTGTCGGACTCCTGCCCCTGGCTCCACACCTCCACGATCGCGTCGTCGGGGGGCCCTCGGAAGTGCAGCCCGAGCTCGGGCGTGGCGCGGTAGGTGATCGCGACCTCGCGCGAGCCGCCGCCGACCGGCATCGGGATGTCGAGGTGGCCCGCCTCGGCCCGCCAGCCGTCGATCGTCGCGCCGTCGACGGTGATCGCCTCGATCTCCAGCCCGACCTGGTGCAGCCGCAGGCGGCCCTTCGGCCGACCCAGCGGGACCACGGTGTGCGTGACCGTGCCCGCGACCGCGCGCTCACCGGGGTCGAGGCGAAGGTCGAGGTCGAGGTGGAGCACGTCCCAGTGGCGATCGGGCATCGCCGTACCGGGGCGATCGGGCGTCGGGCCGGCGAGCGCGCCGACGATCGAGATCAGCAGCGCGAACATGGCTCTCCCGTGGGGGGGCTCAGGCGCCCTTCATCATCTTCAGCGCGACTTCGGCGGCGCGCATGTACGAGTCGCGCACCTCGTTCACGATCGTCTTCTCGATGCTGCCACCCACCAGCGGGATCTTCACGGTGATCTCCCCGTCGACGAGGCGCTTGCTGACGCCATTGGCATAGGTCAGCGTCGTGACGCCCCGCGCGACGACCTTGTCGGCCAGCGCCATCGGGATCACCTCCCACTCCAGCCGGTTCTTCGCCCGGTCGAGGCGGTTGACCTGGGTGTACGAGAGGTGGTTTGCCCCGAGCGCCTTCGCCACGATGCCGGGCAGCTCCTTCTTGGCGGTGCACTTGATCCGCCGGACCTCGATGCCGTTCACGACCTGCTCGTCGAGCGTCTGATAGACCACGCCCGACGCCTCCTCGAGGCGCGCCTCGAACGCGGGGTCGTTGAAGGTGTCCCACACGGTGTTGGGCTCGGCGGGGAAGGAGTTCTCGAGGTTCAGCTTCACGGTGGGCTCCCTGGCTGGCGAGGCGGACCCTTAACCGGGTAGGTCCACCGCGCAGGAGGCCGCGCGCTGATGATCCTCGATGATGAGCCGCCCACCGGGCCCACGCGGATCGAGCTCCCTTCGGGGCCGATCCTGATCGACGTGCGCGGCGAGGGGCTCCCCGTGGTGCTGCTGCACGGCGTGCCGGGTAGCCACCGCGACTTCCGACGGCTGGTCGATGCGCTGGAGGGCGCGCTGCGCGTCGTGCGCCTCGACCTGCCCGGGTACGGCGAGAGCCCGGTCGCGGACGGCGAGGGCGTCGATCGGATGGCCCGCGCGGTGGTGGAGGTGATCGAGCACCTCCACCTGCCGCCGGCGGTGCTCGTCGGGCACTCGTTCGGCGGCATCATCGCGACCCGGGTCGCGACGACGCGGCCCGACCTCGTCGCCGGGATCGGCTTGATCGCGACGCCGGGGCTGCGTCCGCACGACGCGGTGCGCGTGCTGATCCGCGTTCGTCCTGTCCTCGCCGCGGCGCTGGCGACCCCTTTGCTCCGCCGCGCGATGGTGCCGATGCTGCGACCCGTGTTCCGCGCGGTGGGCATCCCGGTGCCTTCGCGGGACGACGTGCTGGTGCGCTCCGCGCTCGCCACGTCGCACGCGGTCCTTGATGGGCATGCCTCGCGGCTCCGTCGGGTGCGGGTGCCCACGCTCGTCGCCTGGGCGGAGGACGATCGACTCATCGAGCCGGCCATTGGCGATGGGCTCGCCGCGACGCTGCCTGCTGGGCCTCGGCTGCGCTTCACCCAAGGCGGCCACGGGCTCCAGCACACGCGCGCCGAGGAGATCGGCGCGGCGCTCGTGGCGTGGGTCCCCGGGCTGGGCGCCGCGCGCCTCCGCTGAAGTCCACGCGTCGAGACGGTCGGTCCACGACACACACCGTGGGCCGGCCGTCTCGGCCGGCCGCCGCTGCCTCGGCGGACTCCGCGCAGGTGCCCCTGCGAGCGCATCCGGCGGCTTCGCCTCCGCCGGCTGATCGCGTCTCCGGCGCTCGTTCCGTCCGGCCACCTC
>CAYQSE010000345.1:0-4276 GCA_964419905.1 uncultured Enterobacteriaceae bacterium | reverse complement strand
GACTCGTGCTCGACCTGCAGCGGGAGCGACTGCGCCTCGGGACAGTGCGGGGTGGTGAGCGTCATGATCACCTTCACCTGCCCGTCGTCGGCGACGAGGATGTCGTAGATCAGCCCGAGCTCGTAGATGCTGACCGGGATCTCGGGGTCGTAGATGTTCTGCAGGACCTCGACGATCTCGTCCTTGATCCGGTCCTTGTCGATCGCGGCTTCGCTCATCGTCCGTCCCTCGCTCACTCGGTGCTCACCGGTGCGTCTTCGCCGCGCAGCGCGGCGTGGAGCGTGTGCCATGGCAGGGTCGCGCACTTCACCCGCATCGGGAACGCGCGTACGCCGGCGAAGACCTGGAGCTTGCCGAGGTCTTCGTCGGGCGGGTCGTCGCTCGTGAGCAGGTGCCTCACCTTGTCGAACAGGGCCTCGGCTTCGGCCACGGTGTGGCCCTTGAGCGCCTCGGTCATCAGCGACGCGCTCGCGGTGGAGATGGCGCAGCCCTGGCCCTCGAACTTCACCGCGCGGAGCACGCCGTCGTGCACGTCCGCGGTGATACGACACTGGTCGCCGCACAGCGGGTTGTAGCCCTCCGCGTGGTGGTTGTGCGGCTCGGCGACGCCGAAGTTCCGCGGCGACTTGCTGTGCTGGAGGATGACCTCCTGGTAGAGGTCGGACAGATCGCTCACGAGAACACCCGCTTGGCTGCGATGAGGGCCTCAACCAGCCGATCGACGTCGGCGAGGTCGTTGTAGACGGCGAGGCTGGCCCGCGCGGTGGCCGCGACGCCGAGCCGCTTCATCAGCGGCTGCGTGCAGTGGTGACCCGCGCGGATCGCCACGCCGTGCTGATCGAGGATCGTGCCCAGGTCGTGCGGGTGGATGCCGTCGACGAGGAACGAGAGCACGCCGACCTTGTGCTCGGCGGTGCCGACGAGCCGCAGCCCTGGGATCTGCGGGAGCGCCTCGGTCGCGTACGCGCGGAGCGTCTCCTCCCATGCTGCGGCGTTCTCGAGCCCGAGCGCCGTCACCCAGTCGATCGCGGCACGCAGCCCGACCGCCCCGGCGATGTTCGGCGTGCCGGCCTCGAACTTGTGTGGGATGCGGTTGTAGGAGGACCGCTCGAAGCTCACCGAGAGGATCATCTCGCCGCCGCCCTGCCACGGCGGCATCTCCTCGAGCAGCGCGGCCTTCGCGTACAGCGCGCCGATGCCGGTGGGCGCGTAGAGCTTGTGGCCGGAGAACGCGAGGAAGTCGACGTCGAGGGCAGCCACGTCGATCGGCACGTGGGCGGTGGCCTGCGCGGCGTCGAGGAGCACGCGCGCGCCGACGGTCTTTGCGATCGCGATCACCTCGGCCACCGGGTTGATCGTGCCGAGCGCGTTGCTCACGAACACGCAGCCGACGAGGCGCGTGCGCTCGTTGACCAGGGCGCGCAGACCGTCGAGGTCGAGCTCGCCGCGGTCGTTGATCGGCGCCACGCGGATCTGCGCGCCGGTGCGCTGGCAGAGCATCTGCCACGGGACGATGTTGCTGTGGTGCTCCATCCGCGTGAGCACGATCTCGTCGCCCTCGCGCAGGTTGGCGAGCCCCCAGGTGGACGCGACCAGGTTGATCGCCTCGGTGGTGCCGCGGGTGAACACGATCTCGCGCGGGGAGGCCGCACCGAGGAAGGCGGCCACGCGGGTGCGGGCGCCCTCGTAGGCCTCGGTGGCGCGCTCGGAGAGCAAGTGCACGCCGCGGTGCACGTTCGCGTTCGAGGTGGCGTAGTAGCGGTCGACCGCGTCGAGCACCGCGCGCGGCTTCTGCGTGGTCGCGGCGTTGTCGAGGTAGACCAGCGATCGGCCGCGCACCTCCTCCGACAGGATGGGGAACTGCGCGCGGACGGCGGCCGGATCGAACGCGGGCTTCACGGCGATCATGACGCACGCTCCGACGAGGCCTGAAGCCACGCTTCCAGCCGAGCCTCGAGCCACGCGCGCAGCGCGGGCACGCTCAGCTTGTCGAGCACGTCCATCGCGAACGCGTGCACGAGCAGGCGGCGCGCCTGGTCGTGATCGATGCCGCGGGCGCGCAGGTAGAACAGCGCGTCCTCGTCGAGGCGACCGATCGCGCTGCCGTGGCTGCACTTCACGTCGTCGGCGTGGATCTCGAGCATCGGCTCCGAGTCGGCGTGCGCGCCGTTCGACAGCAGCAGGTTGCGGTTGGACTGTGCGGCGTTGGTCTTCTGCGCGTCGGGCGCGACGTGGACGTAGCCGGTGAACACGCCGCGGGCCTGGTCGTCGAGGACGCCCTTGTAGGTCTCGCTGCTCGTGCCGTGCGGCGCGAGGTGATCCACTCGCGTCTGGTGGTCGTGGTGCTGCGCACCGCGGCCTAGGTAGAGCCCGAGCAGATCGCACGACGCGCCCTCGCCGTCGAGCATCACCTGGATGGCCGTCCGAGAGAGCTTCGCGCCGAGGGCGACCGAGGCCGAGGTGAACGTGGCGTCGCGCGCCACGGTGGCGCGGACGTCCGCGACGTGCCACGCCTCGTCGCCTTCGTCCTGAACGCGCACGTGGGTGACGTGCGCGCCCTCGCCGCAGCGCACGTCGGTGACCACGTTCGTGAACGCCGTGTCGTCGTTCGCGCTGACGTAGTGCTCGACGATCTTCGCCTCGGCGTTGGCGCCCACGCGGATCAGGTTGCGCAGGGTGGTGACGGTCGGCGAGGGCGTCGCGGTCGACGCGAAGATCAGGTGGATCGGACCCGCGACCACGGCGCCCCGCGCCACGTCGATCACCGCGCCGTCCTCGAGCAGCGCCGCGTTGAGCGGCACGAGGGCGCCGTTCAGGCCGCTGGCCTCGGCGCGGAGCGACGCGCGGAGGTCGTCGTCGTCGCCGAGCGCGTCGGCGAGCGCGCGCAAGGTCACGCCCGGTGCGTCCACACGGGACAGCTCGGGGCGGAGCGCGCCGTCGACGAACACCGCGCGTACCGCGGCGTCGGCGAGCGTGGGGAGCGTCGAGCCGTCGAACGTCCCGGCGCGGGCGCGCTCGCGCTCGAACGCCACCCGCGACAGCGGCGCGAGGCTGGTGTGACGCCAGCCGGCGGAGCGTGGGCGGGGGAAGCCCTCGGCCTGGAACGTCGCGAACGCGTCGGCGCGCAGCGTGGCGAGCCACGCGGGCCCGCCCTTCGGCTGCTGCGCGAACACGCGCTCCCAGTGGCGCACGGCCTGGTCGGTCGCGGTCATCAGGCCCCCAACGACGCGCCGACGCGGTCCGTGACCCACTTGTACCCGTGGGTCTCGAGCTCGTGGACGAGCTCGGGGCCGCCCGAGTACACGATGCGCCCCTGCATCAGCACGTGGGTGAAGTCGGGCTTGAGGTGATCGAGCAGGCGCTGGTGGTGGGTGATGATCACCAGCGCGCGGTCGGGGCTGCGCAGCGCGTCGACGCCTTGGGCGACCAAGCGCAGCGCGTCGATGTCGAGCCCGGAGTCGGTCTCGTCGAGCACCGCGAGGCGCGGCTCGAGCATCGCCATCTGGAAGATCTCGTTGCGCTTCTTCTCGCCGCCCGAGAACCCGACGTTGAGCGGGCGGTTCAGCAGCTCGGCGTTCATCCCGAGCAGCTTCATCCGCGACTTGGCGAGCTTGAGGAAGTCGAACGCGTCGACCTCGTCCTCGCCGCGCGCCTTGCGCACCGCGTTCATCGCCGCGCGCAAGAAGTACCCGGTCGTGATGCCCTCGATCTCGACGGGGTGCTGGAAGCTCATGAACACACCCAGGCGGGCGCGCTCTTCGGGCTCCAGCGCGAGGAGGTCCTCGCCGAGGAACCGCACGGTGCCGGCGGTGACCTCGTAGTCCTCGCGGCCGGTGATCACGTTGGCCAGCGTGGACTTGCCGGACCCGTTCGGGCCCATGATGGCGTGCACCTCGCCCGCGTTCACGCGCAGGTCGATGCCGTTGAGGATGGGCGTCTCGCCCACCCGGGCGTGCAGATCAGCGATCTCGAGCATGTGGAATCCTTCGCGCGCCGGTCTAGCCGACCGCGCCCTCGAGGGTGACGCCGAGCAGCTTCTGGGCCTCGACCGCGAACTCCATCGGGAGCTCGCGGAACACCGCCTTGCAGAAGCCGTTGACGATGAGGTTGACCGACTCCTCTTCCGACAGGCCGCGCTGGCGGCAGTAGAAGAGCTGATCCTCCCCGATGCGCGAGGTGGTGGCCTCGTGCTCGACCTGTGCGCTCGCGTTGCGGACGTCGATGGTCGGGAAGGTGTGGGCGCCGCACTTGCTGCCGATGAGCAGCGAGTCGCACT
>CAYQSE010000344.1:0-4282 GCA_964419905.1 uncultured Enterobacteriaceae bacterium | reverse complement strand
TCATCCGGACTTCTTGGAGAAGTGATCAATCGACAGGCGTCTCGCCCGCCCGTCCTGCGGACAGGCCCGGAATGACCATTGAACCAGCGTAATCAGCAAGACGACCATCACTGCGCTTGCTGGGCGGGCGGGACGCCCGCCCCACGTTCCTAGATCCTCGTAAACCCGCCTTCATCCGGACTTCGTGGAGAAGTGATCAATCGACAGCCGGGACGGCCGGCCCACGTCGTGCTCCCCCGAACCGACAGCGGTCGACGCGCGCCGCCAGGGCCGGGCTTGCCACGGATCGGCGTGGATCGCGTGGCGCCTCGATTGCCGCCCTCGGAATCTCGGAATCCTCGCGACGTGGCTCGTGGTGCGGTTCTACGTTGCATGGCCCCGTGGCGTTGCGGCTACGATCCGAGCGTCCATCCGCCTGCCCCGCCCGGAGGGTTCCCCGATGCTTCGCTGTGTCCCGTGGATCTGCCTGCTCGCCCTCGTCGCGTGTGAACCCGAAGCCATCGAGGAGCCCCTGCCGACCCCGCCCGAGACGACCATCCTCCTCGATGACTTCACCACCGACCCGCTCGATGGGGTGTGGCGTTGGGATGGTGGTGACACCGAGCGCCGGGTGGTCGAGGACGGGGCAGCCCGCCTCGAGACCCGCCTCGCCCACGCGGTGACGCCCGGTCATACCGAGGTGTACAACCGCCTGCGGCCGAAGGTCGACGGACGCGTCGACGCGATCTCCGCGGTGCTCGAGGTCGACCGCTACGAGACCGTGTACGCCAGCGCCCGTGCGCTGGTCACGCTCGCGTACCAGCCCGAAGCCGACCGCGGCACCGACCGCAACCTCCTGTTGGTGCGCGTCGGGATGCACGCCACCGACACGAACGCGCTGCGCACCGCGATCCAGTCCTTCCACTGCGTCGACGAGGGGTGCACCACGTCGCATCCGCTGGCGATCAGCGCGGGCGACTTCCCGCACAACGTGCACACCTCCACCGACACCCCGCACCGGTTCACGGTGCGCTTCGAAGAGGACGCGGAGCGATTCGTGCTCGAGGTCGACGGTCGGCGCGCGACGCTCGACGCGTCCACGCTGGTCGGCTTCGATCCCGACGACTTCCTGTACGCCGAGGTGCGCAACGATGCGCGCCGGGTGGTCGCGCCCGGCGACGTCGCGCGGATGGACGTGCGCGTGCACGAGGTCTCGCTCGACGGCGTCCCCTACGACGACTTCACCGGCGCACGCCTGGACCCGACGAAGTGGGAGAGCGGGGATCTCGAGCGGCGGCTGGACCCCAACGGCGGGTTCACGCTCGCGCTCGGCCACGCGGACGAGAACCGCACCCTGCGCCTGCCGCTGCGCGCCGCGCTGACCGCGCAGGAGCTCGCCGCGACCGTCCGCGTCGACGAGGTCGTGTTCGACGACGAGAGCCCGAGCCCGCCCATCGCGCGGATCGGCGGCCACTGGTACACCGACGGCTCGTCACAGGACGGCGGCGGCGCGACCGGCAACATCTACGCGGGGATCGGCATCGTCGGGGGCAGCGTCGTGCGCTGGGACGTCGTCCGCTGTCTCGCGCCGGACTGCGCGGACCGCGACCTGCTCGGGTCCGGCGAGCTCGGCGAGACCGCGGTGGGTGAGGCCGAGGATCTCTATGTGGGTGTGGAAGACAGCGTGTTCACGTTCCGGCGCGGCGACCAGACCGCGACGTTCGACGCCGCCGCTGCAGGCGCCGCGCGCGTCGGCGATCCCACGATCGCCACCACCGGCCTCGAGGCGCGCTACCCGTTCCAGGGCGACGGCCCTGCGTATGTCCGCGCCAACTTCTCGAACGTCCGCACCGATCCGCCCGGGTCCATCGAGGTCGGCGACGCCGCGTGGATGACCCACCAGTCCGTCGGCGGCGGCCTGCGCGGGGTGGTCGCGGTCGGCGCCCATGAGGACGGGACGGTGCTGCACGCCACCCGCGGCGCCGCCGACGGGATGCGGTGCTCGGGCGACGACTGCCTGGCGCTGCGCCTCGAGATCGAGGCGGACGAGGCGGGCTACCGCATCGACCGCGCCTACGACGTCACGGGCTCCTGGCAGCAGGGCGCGAGCACCTCCGAGGTCGCGGGCACCCTGACCTTCACCCGCGTGGATGGTCGTGCGGAGGGCACGTTCTCGCTCACCGCCGCAGGCGACCCGTTGAGCGGGTCGTTCACCGCGCCATGGCACGCCTCCGCGACCGTCTCGCCGCGCGGTGGGGCGGAGGCGAACCCGATCGCGGTGCACGGAGGCTGCGCCTCGTGGCCGTTCTGCGCGTTCGCCACCTCGCCCGACGCGTCGACGTGGCTGGCCGTCCCGAAGGCGCCCGCCGACGCGCGCGCGTTCCGGCTCACCGAGGGCGGCGCGGGGCTGAAGGTCTATAGCGAGACCGGCAGCCTGCTGTGCACGAGCACGCGGGTCGCAGACGAGCACGTGTGCCGCACCACCGGCGGCGGCAGCACGCTGTTCGCGGAGATCACCCCCGATGGCGAACACGACGGCCCGCCGGTGGTCTACGTCCACGAGGACTACGCGGACGTCGTCGCCGACCAGGCCACGACCCAGTCCGTCGATGTCGGCACGGCGCGCTGGTTCCGCGTGCGCGGCGCGACCGCACCGCACGTCGTCGAGACCGTCGCGCACGACCGCGCCAGCGACAACATCGAGCTCTACGACCGCGAGGGTCGCTACGCGGTCGGGAACGGCTGGTGCTGCGGCGAGGGCAACACCCAGCAGTCGTTCCTCCGCGACCCGAAGGGGACGCTCTGGGCCCGCGTCACCGCACACGCGGACCAGTCTTGGGTCCCCTACACCGAGTCCAGCACGACGTTCACCCTGCGCCCGCGCACCGTCGAAGACGGCACCTCGCCCGACGACGCAGTGGCGGTCACGGCCACGCGCGCGTACTGGTCGTTCAACCACATCTTCGCGCGGGACGAGGCGCTGCACGTCCGCTTCGAGATGCCGACCACCGAGGCCGGCGCGCACTCGGGTCCGGGCTTGCTCCGGGCCGAGGTGATGGACTGGCGCCCGGTGCAGAGCCCGATCGACCTGCTGCTCTACACCGACCCGGCCGATCCCGAGGGATCGGCGGTCCGCACGAGCGACGGCGAAGCGTGCGCATCGACGCTCCGGGACAACGGCGGCGCGGGCCGCTGGGAGGCGATCTGCTACGCGCTGTTCGACGCCGAACCGACCTACTACGCGCGCCTGGGCGGGCCGGGCGTCTTGCGAGGAACCCACGCGGCCTTCCGCGTCGACACGTTCTGGGAGACCGACACCCGGGTCACCGCGCCCGACGTGGAGCACGCCGGCACCCACGGCCCCGGCGAGGCCGCCCGCTACGTCGCGTGGACCGAGGCGGGCAAGGGCTACAACCACGTGGGCCAGACCTACGACACGGGCGGCAACCGGCGCGGGCTGGGCCTCGGAATGGGCAGCCTGTCGACGCCCACGCCGGGCTGCACGTGGTTCTGTTGGCGCGGGCTCGGCGGCATCGGCACCTCGGACTGGGACGATCCGATCCGCACCCACGGCTTCTTTGTCGACGCGGACCAGGCACCGCTGTTCATCTACTTCGACATCCGGAACTGGGAGTCCGGCGGCGCGCCGATCGACTTCGACACGAGCCTGCGCGAGACCGGCGGCGGCCTGACGATGAGTGATCCGGCCGAGATCGATGACCCGGTGCGCGTGCACCAGGACGGCCACCTGGATCCCGGCGTGGCCCACCACTACACCTTCGTCGCCGAGTACACGACCTACGCCCTGCAGGTCCACGCCAGCGATCCCGACTACGGCGCGACCCCCACGTGGGCCGGCGGCTGGACCCTGCACGCCGGCGAGGACACGATCGCCGCCTGCGCGCCGGACCACGAGCAGCGCGCGCGCTGCGACGTCGCGCTTCAGGCAGGCGCCACCTACGTCCTGCGCGTCCACAACGACGACGAGCAGACGCGGATCCGCTACACGATCCGCGGCGAGCGCTGACGCGCTCACCCCGCGCTCGGCGCCAGCGCGCGGCCATGCGGCCGGCCGGGACGGCCGGCCCACGGATGGGCGGCCCGGCAGCGGTCGACGCGAGCCGGAGCCGGCGCGCGGCGCAGGCGAAGCAGCCGGCGCCGCTCGCGCCGGCACATGCCCGAGCCGGCGCGTACGATGCGGCGGCCGGCCGGGACGCCCGGCCCACGGAGGCGGCTGTCCGACAGCGGTCGACGCGAGCCGGAGCCGGCGCGCGGCGCAGGCGCTCGTTCCGACAGGACACTT
>CAYQSE010000343.1:0-4298 GCA_964419905.1 uncultured Enterobacteriaceae bacterium | reverse complement strand
GCGGGACGCCCGCCCCACATGATCTCGGGCCGCAGCCAAGATGTGTAGGATCGAGGGCCGTCCCGGCCGGCCGTTGCTCGCGCGCGCTAGCATGAGGACGGAGGTGTGGATGGAAGCGCTGAGCCGACTGATCGAGGACTTGCTGGCCGCTGTGGCCACGCGGCGCGCAGCCTGGCCCGACGTGGGCGTGTTCGGGCTGCACACGCGCAAGCGGATGCCCGGGTTCCCTGCGTTCACGCGGGTCCAGTACTGGCCGTCCGAGCACCTCTACCGCGCGCTCAACGACGGCGAGTCGCCGCCGCAGGTGGAGGAGGCGGAGCCGTTCCCGACGTCTGTCGTGGACGCGGCACGTCTGGCGGGCGCGCTCGCGGACGAGCTCGCGGCCCGGGGTGAGGCGCGGGTGGCGGGGCTTGGCCTGTTCGGGGTCGAGAAGCGCAAGCGCACGGATGGCGACGGCTACACCGTGGTGTTCCGCGCCGATCCCGCGCTGCTGCGGCGGCTGAACCCGACGGACGCCGCGTGGGAGGCCGCCGTCGCCGCGGAGTGGCCCGCGGGGCCCCCGACGAGCCCGACCACGGAGGGGACCCACTAAGGGACGGATAGGGAGGGTCTGCGCCCCACGTCGGTGGGCCCCTCTGTTGTCTTTCGCCTCGAAGGTCTGGTCTGGCATCGGAGCTTGCGCTCGTCCCAGGCGACCGCCTTCCTGATCGGTGGGGGGCTGGCGTGTTCGAAGATCTGGCGTTTGTGGGCGTGTTTGGGCAGGCGCCGAGCAAGGGTCGAGCGACGACCTTGGAAACTGCAGAATACTCGGCCAGCGCCGGCGGTTGGGGAGCGTCACTTCGACGCCCTCGCATCACGCGTGGGGCCGTTCGTGTGGAGCCACCCTTGCGTTCGATCGTCACCGCGTCGCTCTTGCTCCTGCTCGCTGCCTGCACCGAACCATCCGGGCCCTCGGATACCGATACCGGCGACACATCGGACACCAGCGACACGTTCGACACGAGCGACACGAGCGACACGTCGGACACGAGCGACACGTCGGACACGAGCGACACGTCGGACACGAGCGACACGGACACCGGCTCGGGGCCCGCGTGTCCCGAGGGCTTCGACGACTGTGACGGCCTCCCCGAGAACGGCTGCGAGACGTTCCTCGCGAACGATCCCGATCACTGCGGGGAGTGCGACAGTCCCTGCCCCGGGGGCGCCAACGCGACGGCCGCGTGCGTAGAGAGCGAGTGTGCACTCGACTGTGTGATCGGCTGGGGTGCGTGCGACGAAGTCGACGGAAACGGCTGCGAGACCGATCTGACCGCCGCGGTCGACGACTGCGGCGTGTGCGAGCTCTCCTGCCCGAGCGCGCCCAACACGGACCCGTACTGCCAGGACGGCTGTGGCTACGAGTGCGCGGACGGCTTCGCGGCGTGCGACGGCGAAGTGTCCGACGCCGACGGCTGCGAGATCGACCTCACCGTCGACGACGCGAACTGCGGCGCGTGCGGCTGGACGTGCGGGAGCGCGGAAGGGTGCGACGACCGCGTGTGTGCGTGTACCGGCGCGTTCGCCTACGACCCGCGCCCGCCCGGCGACGTGACGGCCAACCCCGCGGATCGTCTCGATCTGGTGCTGTCGTGCACGATCAGCGAGTTGTCGCTCGCCGACGTCGCCGTCAAGGTGGACGGCGGCGCAGGCGGCGCCCAGGGCGGCACGCTCTCGGCCATCGGCGCCCGCCTTCGATGGACACCCTCCGTAGCCTTGTTCGCGGGTGAGGCGTACTCGGCCACGATCTCGGCGGGCCTCGAGAACGTCCCGCCCGAGGGCGACGACGCTCAGTCCATCACGGACTACCGCGTGGTCCAGGGGCACGTGGCCACCTCCAAGAGCGGCGATGGGAGCCTGTCCGCGGGCACACCGCAGACGTCCGACGTGATCACGGTCCCGGCCAGCGTGTTCACGCTCGGCGACTTCGACGGCGACGGCACCCTCGACCTCGCCTCGGAGAACGGACTGCTGCAGAACAACGGCGCAGGCGTGTTCATCGACACCCCTGGCACGTTCGGCGCCCCCGCGGACATCTCCGGCGTCACGGCCGTCGACCTCGACGGTGACGGCTACACCGATCTGGTCGTCGAGCCCACGCGCGCGAGGACGACCGCGTACGTACGCGTCTACTGGGGCGCGTCGAGCAACCCGCTCACGACCACCACCAACATCGCGCTGAACTACGCGGACTCCCAGGTGCGCGCGCGCTTCGCCGACCTCGACGGTGACGGCTTGCTCGACGTGATCCTGGCCCCGGCGTTCGGGGCCCAGGAGGCGATCCGCGTCGTCCGACGCACCGGGGCGCGCACGTTCGCGAGCGAGACGATCGTGGGCAGCTTCTCCAGCGGCGGCCAGGTGATCCCCCTCGACCTCGACGACGACGGGGACATCGACCTGGTGCACGCGCGCAACGGCACCGACCTGCTCTACCGGAACGACGGGACCGGGTCGTTCACCCAGGTGACCGGCACGGGCTACACGAGCGACACCGACTCGTTCGACGGCAGCGCGTGGGGCGACGTGAACGGCGACGGCCTGCAGGACCTGTTCGCCACCCGCGGTGGCGACGACTACCTGCGGCTCGGCTCCGCCTCGGGGATCCCTACCTTCGTCCAGCTCGGCGACCTCGCCACCGCGGGCGCCGAGCTGGTCGACCTCGACGGGGACGGCGACCTGGACCTCGTCACGTCGAAGGACGCCACCACGCCCGCGGTCGCCCGCTACCTCGCCCTCTACTTCAACGACGGCGCGGGCAACTTCACGGGCGGCACGACGACGCACGTCACGGGCGGGTTCGCGGTGGGCGACCTCGACCGTGACGGCGACGTGGACATCATCGTCCGCACGGCCAGCGCGATCACGGTCCTGTACAACGTGGCGGGCTGCGGCAACGGCGAGCCCGACGACGGCGAAGCGTGCGACGACGGCGACGGGGATCCCCTCGACTCTGCAGACTGCGACAGCGACTGCACCCTGGTCGAGTGCGGGGACGGCCACCCCAACCTCGCCGCCGACGAGGAGTGCGACGACGGCAACGACAGCAACAACGACGCGTGCACCAACGACTGCAAGCTCCCCACCTGTGACGACACCTACAGGAACGGCGATGAGGTCGACGTCGACTGCGGTGAGGCTTGCCCGGGGCAGCCCTGCGCCGCGGGGCTGGCCTGCGAGACCAACGCGGACTGCGAGAGCGAGAGCTGCCTCGGCTATCTGTGCTCGTATCGCGCGACCTTCGAGACCGGCCCGATCCCCGCGGCGTTCGTCATGTCCGGCAGCGCGTGGACGCTCGACGCCGACTACGAGATCGACGGGGCGCGCTCCCTCATCAGTCCGGATCTGTTCTCACCCGGGACGAGCAGCGTCACGCTCACCGCCACGTTCGGGAGCAGCCCGTACAACAAGATCCAGTTCAAGTCGCTGACCAACAGCCTGCCAAACTCATCCAGGCTCGTGTTCCTGATGGACGGCGTCGAGAAGCGGAGCTGGGACGCCTTCCGCCTGTCGACGTCCACGGCCACGAACAACGAGTTCGCGGTGACCGAGGGCACCCACACGTTCACCTGGCGCTTCGAGAAGCTGTCCTCGGGCAACGACGTGGGCTCGTTCTACCAACCCCCCTACAACCGCGCCTGGATCGACGACATCCGCGTCATCGGGGGGGCGCCGTGACCCGCCGGCCGAGCGCGCTCGCGGGTCGACCCGTCGGCTACGGCAGGAAGCGCGCCGCCTCGTCTTCCGACGGGAGCTTGCAGGTGTCGTAGCGGCCCCAGATCCGGTAGCGGGAGCGCGCGACGAGGCGGTAGACGACGTCGCGCAGCACGGCCGGGATCCATCGGAGCGCGCGGAGGAGGCGCCACGGCGCGGGCAGGTGGCCGCAGGCGCGGAGCACGGCTTCGCTGCGGACGTAGGCGACGCCGTCCTCGAGGTAGATCACGGTGTCGAGGTTGCCGGTGATCTCGGGGTGCCGCGTCGCGAGCGCAGCCGCGGTGGGGCCCTGCAGCGGCGCGAAGCGCAGCGCGCCCGCCGGGTCGCGCGCGAGCAGGAACTGGACGGTGCGATCGCACAGCCCGCACACGCCGTCGTACAGGAACAGGCGCGGCGGCAGGGGCTCGGTCAGCGGGGGGACGGCTTCCATCCCTCGGTCATATCGCGGTGTGCGAGCGGCGCGAGAGCCAGCGGCGCACGGCGTCGACCAGCCCCGCCTGGTCGTGGCGGCGCGCGACCGCCAGCACGGGCAGGCCGACCTCGCGCGC
>CAYQSE010000342.1:0-4335 GCA_964419905.1 uncultured Enterobacteriaceae bacterium | reverse complement strand
GTCTACCTCCCGCTCGCGGTGGACGGCGCCGACCCCGATGCGCGCCTCCTCGCGACGCAGCGGAGCATGAACGCGATCAAGCGGAGCCCGGAGGCTTGGATCGCGCACTGGATCATCCGATGGATCGGCAGGGTCCCCGCCTGGTTGCAGCGCGTCGCGGTGTGGGTGTTCGCGATGAAGGGGAGCCTGGTCGTCACCAACGTGCCGGGGCCGCTTGCGCGGGTCACGCTCGCGGGCGCGCCGCTCGTCGGGCTGCGGTTCTGGGTGCCCCAGGCAGCGCACGTGAGCCTCGGCGTCAGCGTGTTCTCCTACGCGGGCGAGATCGGCATCGGCGTGGCGAGCGATGCGGGCGTCGTGCCCGATCCCCAGGCGATCATCGCCGCCTTCGTCGAGGAGATGGCCGCGCTGGGCGTGACGTGAGGCGCGCCTTCCTCCTCGCTCGGAGGAGGTGGATCCAGTCCGCCGCGTGGGCTAGGCCCCTGTCCGATCCGAACGCGGAGGGCGCCATGACGAGCGAGCGCGGTCAGCTGCTCTACGAGGGCAAGTCCAAGCGGGTGTGGTCCACCTCCGACCCGGGCCTCGTGCTGCTCGAGTTCAAGGACGACGCCACCGCGTTCAACGGCGTGAAGCACGCCACCATCACCGACAAGGGGCGCATCAACTGCGCGCTCTCGGCGGCGCTGTTCGAGCAGCTCGACGCGGCAGGCATCCGCCACCACATGGTGTCCAAGGTCTCCGACACCGAGCTCTTGTGCCGGGCGGTCGAGATCATCCCGGTCGAGGTCGTCGTCCGCAACGTGATCGCCGGCTCGTTCGCGAAGCGGTACGGGCTTGCGGAGGGGGGCCGGCTGCCGCGCCCGTTGGTCGAGTACTTCTACAAGTCCGACGCGCTCAACGATCCGCTGATGGACGCCGATGTCGCGCCCTTGCTCGGCTGGGCGCGCGGCTGGGAGCTCGCGCAGATGAAGGAGCAGGCGCTCGCGGTCAACGACCTCCTCATCGCGTTCTGGTCCGAGCTGGGCGTCGATCTGGTCGACTTCAAGCTCGAGTTCGGCCGCACCCCGCACGGCGCGCTGGTGCTCGCCGACGAGGTCACGCCCGACGGCTCGCGCCTGTGGGAGCACGGCACCGGGCGCAAGCTCGACAAAGACGTGTTCCGCCGCGATCTGGGCGACCTGTCCGAGACCTACCGCGAGGTCTATCGGCGCGTGTTCGGCACGGAGCTGTCGTCTTGATGCAGGGCTTCCGCGACGAGACCGGGCTGTTCGGGGTGTTCAATCACCCGCGCGCCGCGCACCTCGCCTATCTCGGGCTGCACGGGCTGCAGGAGCGCGGCCCCGACGGTGCGGGGCTCGTCACCTCCGACGGCGACACGCTGCGTCGGGTGCATGGCGACGGTCCGGTCTCCGAGGCGCTCGGTGGCGCGCCGCTCGACGCGCTGATCGGGCAGCACGCGGTGGGGCAGGTGGTGCGCGTGCCGCTGGCCTTGACCCCGCGGCCCGACGCCGGCGGCCTCGGCGTGCCGGCGATCGGGCGAACGAAGGGCGGACAGATCGCGGTCGCGATGGCTGGTCGCCTCACCAACGGCGCAGCGCTGCGCGCGGCGCTGAAGGACGAGGGCGCGGTCTTCTCGGGTTCGACCGACGCCGAGGTCGTGGTCCACCTGATCGCGCGCTCGCGGCAGAGCACGCTGGTCAACCGGGTCGTCGACGCGCTCGGACAGGTGAAGGGCGCGTACAGCCTGTTGGTTCTCACCGTGGATCGGCTGATCGCGGTGCGCGATCCGCACGGCTTCCGGCCCCTGGTGCGCGGACGGGTGGACGGCGCCACGGTGATCGCCACCGAGGACGGCCCGATCCGGCTCCTTGGCGGAGAGATCCGCGGGGAGGTGCTCCCGGGGCAGCTCGTCGTGGTCGATCCCAGCCGGGAGTCCGCGCTGATGCCGTTCGTCCGTCGGCAGCGCGCGGCGTGCATCCAGGAGCCGCTGCAGCTCGCGAGCGCGGACGCGACGGTGTTCGGGCGCGCGGCGTACACCCAGCGGGTCGCGCTGGGCGAGCGCCTCGCGCTCGACGCGCCGTGCGACCGCGGTGACGTCGTGGTCGCGCTGCCGGGCGCGGGCGCTGCGCTCGCGGTCGGGTACGCGCGCGGCGTGGCGCTCCCGCAGCGCGACGGCTTGATCGCGTCCACCAACGCGGGCCGTGTGCTCGCGCGGCCGCCGTCCGACGTGCGCGACGTGCGGGCGTGGATGCGGTGGACGCCGGTGCCCGCCGTCGTCGAGGGGCAACGCGTCGTGCTCGTCGCGCCGAGCATCGATGATGGTCACGGGCTGCTCGAGGCGGTCCGTCTGCTCCGCGAGGTCGGCGCGCGCGAGGTGCACCTCCGGGTCGCCTCGCCGCTCGTACAGAACGCGTGCGCCTACGGCGTCGCGGGCCCGACCACCGAGGAGCTGGCGTCACGCCGGCTCGGCTCGGCCGCCGATCTCGGCGTGTGGCTCGGCGTGGAGTCGATCGGCGCGTTGACCGGCGTGGCGCTGCGCGAGGTGCTGGGGGCGCGCGCGGACGCTGAGCGCGCCTGGTGCGACGGCTGTCTCGGCGGCGCCTGGCCGGTGCCGCCCGAGGAGGAGACCGAGCGCAACCAGCTCGACCTGTTCGCGACGCCGGACCCCAATCAGAGCAGGTAGGGCACCAGCGCCTTGCGCTCCGGGGGGTAGTCGGGGAACCGTCGCTGGTACCAGCGGTGGTTCACGAACGCGCGCGGCGCGAGGTTGGCGGTGGTGTACAGCGCGAAGCACAGCCCCGCGGGCGACCACGTGAGCAGCGCCCAGCCGAACCACTCGACGATCTCGCCGAGGTAGTTCGGGCACGAGATCCAGCGGTACAGCCCGCCGTGCGGGATCTTGTAGCCGACCTCGCCTGGCGCGCGGAGCCGCGCGAGCACCTGATCGGCCCAGCGGTTGACCGCGTAGCCACCCACGAACAGCGCGACGCCGACGAGGAAGCGCGGGTCGGTGAGCCAGCCCGCGTCGTAGCGCCCGAAGTGGCTGACCCACAGCGCGTTGGTGTAGGCGTTGAGCAGGTTGTAGGCGATCGCGAGCGCGGGGATCAGCAGCGGTGCACGGCTCGCCTTCATCCGCATCAGGAACGGGAACACGAACGCGCGCTGCGCGTAGTGGATCTGCCACAGCCCCAACAGCACCAGCGGGACGAGGGCGCCCCGTTGCTCGCCGAGCAGGTAGAAGCCGAGGAACGCGAGCGAGGCGGGGGCCTCCATCAGGATCCACGCGACGCGAGCGGGCAGGGTGGGCCCCCAGCCGGGCCGCTCGTGGCGGCCGTACGGCGCGGAGACGAACGACAGGGCGATCGCGGTCGCGACGGTGAGCACGAGGTAGGCGATCAGCGCGCCGCGATACGCGGAGGGGTCGAGGAGCACGGACACAGGGACTCCGGGCGGTTCTCCCGCTCTAGCCGATTCGAAGCGCCGCGCGATCGTTTGCGCGAATGCGCGCAAGAGTTACTCAAAGGTTGTTCAATCGTGAGGTGAGCGATGCGCGTCTCTCTGCTGCTGATCAGTCTGGCCGTGGCTCCGCTCTCGTTCGCGGCGGCACCGCCTCCGCCTGCGGACCAGTCCGCCGCGACCCATCCGATGGAGGCCCTCGCGCTGACGTCCATCCAGGGCGAGCCGTTCGACCTGGCCCAGCTTGCCGGGAAGGCGGTGCTGTTCGTGAACGTCGCGAGCAAGTGCGGCTACACCAAGCAGTACGACGGGCTGCAGGCGCTGTACGAGGCGAAGAAGGACGAGGGGCTCGTGATCGTGGGCGTGCCGTGCAACCAGTTCGGCGGCCAGGAGCCCGGCACGCCCGAGGAGATCGTCACGTTCTGCCGGATGAACTACGGCGTGACCTTTCCGCTGCTCGAGAAGCAGGACGTGAACGGCGCGGACCGCTCGGCGCTGTACCAGTGGTTGATCGGATCCGAGGCGGGTGGGGGCAAGAATGTGGGTTGGAACTTTGAAAAGTTCCTCGTATCGCCCGACGGGCAGGTGACGCAGCGCTTCGGTTCGCGGGTGACGCCCGATGACGCTGCGCTGGTCGGCGCGATCGACGCGGTGCTCCCGAAGTAGGTGCCGCCGTGGGCCGGCCGTCCCGGCCGGCCATAGGCAGGTCGGCCGGGACGGCCGACCCACGTCCTGTCGCGGGGACGGCCTACCTCGCCGCCGTGGGCAGGTCGGCCGGGACGGCCGACCCACGTCCTGTCGCGGGGACGGCCTACCTCGCCGCCGTGG
Source organism: uncultured Enterobacteriaceae bacterium (assembly GCA_964419905.1). Lineage (GTDB taxonomy): Bacteria > Myxococcota_A > UBA796 > UBA796 > JAFDJI01. The sequence continues at coordinate 54 of CAYQSE010000342.1, read as the reverse complement.
GCAGGTCGGCCGGGACGGCCGACCCACGTCCTGTCGCGGGGACGGCCTACCTCG
>CAYQSE010000341.1:0-4385 GCA_964419905.1 uncultured Enterobacteriaceae bacterium | reverse complement strand
CCGGACTTCTTGGAGAAGTGATCAATCGACAGGCGGGACGCCCGCCCCACGTTCCATGGTGCTCGTGAGCCTGCGTTCAGACCGTCTTCGTAGAGAAGTGATCCATCGTGAGGGTGGGGCGTCGCCTGGCTTGCATCGACGGGACGCCTGCCGTAGCGTCGCGGGATGCCCGATCTTCCGGCAGGACTCTACGATCAGCTCGTCACGCTCGCGCTGAAGCGTCAGCTCGACGATCCGGCGCTCGATTCCGTTCGGGCCCCGCTCGGGCCGGACGCGGCGGCCGAGGCGCTGGCGCGACACCTGTTCCGGTTCGCCACCTCGGTCCTGTCCGCGGTGAAGGGGAGCGGAGACGCGCGGGTCGAAGCGCAGATCGCGCTCACGAACGCGCTGCTCGATCAGCTCGCCAGCGGCGGCGACGACCGCGTCGTCACACCCGAGGACCGGGTGACCGCCGAGCGGTTGCTGCAAGTGCTGCGCCGCGACGAGGTCCGGCTCGGCACCGGCGCGCTGCCGCGTCCGTCCATCCCGCTGCGCCACAGCGATCTGATCGTGAACGGTCCAAAGGACCTCAGCGTGGGGCGGGAGGTCCAGCGCGAGATCGCGTCCGCCGACCGGATCGACCTGCTGATGTCGTTCGTGAAGTGGAGTGGCTTCGTGGAGCTGCAGGGCGCGCTGCGCGCGTTCAGCGATCGGCACGGCGGCAGGCCCCCGCTCCGGGTGCTGACGACCACCTACATGGACGCGACCGACGCGAAGGCGCTCGACGCGCTGGTGGCGCTCGGCGCCGAGGTTCGGGTCGGCTACGACGAGCGCCGAACGCGGCTGCACGCCAAGGCGTGGCTCTTCCACCGTGACAGCGGCTTCTCGACGGGCATCGTCGGGTCGTCGAACCTGTCGCACGCGGCGCTGCGTGACGGCTGTGAGTGGAACGTCCGCCTGTCGAACGTCGACAACCCGGCGATCCTGCGGAAGTTCGAGGCGACCTTCGCGCAGTACTGGGACGAGGGGACGTTCGAGGACTACGACCGCGCGCGCTTCGACGCGGTGAGCGGGGCGCGCCGTGGCGCGGTGTCCGACGCGCTGGCGACCCGCTTCCGCCTGCACCCCTACCCCCACCAAGCCGCGGTGCTCGACGCGCTGGACGCCGAGCGGGCCGCCGGACACACCCGGAACCTCGTGGTCGCCGCCACCGGCACCGGAAAGACGGTGATCGCCGCGCTCGACTACCTGCGGATGTGCGAGGCGGCGGGCGCGCGCCCGAGCTTGCTCTTCGTCGCCCACCGGCGCGAGATCCTGACGAAGAGCCGCGCGACGTACCAGGCGGCGCTCCAGGACGGGCGCTTCGGCGAGCTGCTCACCGGGGACGACAGGCCGGTGGTCGGTCGGCACGTGTTCGCGAGCGTCCAGTCGCTGCACGACGAGGCGCTCCAGCGCCTCGATCCGGGCGCCTATGACGTGGTCGTGGTCGATGAGTTCCACCACGCCGAGGCGGCCACCTACACCGCGCTGCTGCGTCACCTCCGCCCGAGGATCCTGCTCGGGCTCACCGCGACCCCGGAGCGCGCGGATGGTCAGTCGATCCTGCACTGGTTCGACGACCGCGTCGCCGCCGAGTCCCGGCTGTGGGACGCGCTCGACCAGGGCCTCCTCGTCCCGTTCCAATACTTCGGGGTCGACGACCACACCGATCTGTCGCTGATCGACTTTCGCGGCGGGCGGTACAGCGTCGCGGCGCTGGAGCAGGTCTACACCGCAGATGAGCACCGGGCCGTGCGGGTGCTCCGGGCGCTCGCCGAGCGCGTCCTCGATCCGTGGGCGATGCGCGCGCTCGGGTTCTGCGTCTCGGTGCGGCACGCCGCGTTCATGGCCGCGTTCTTCAACCGACACGGCCTCCCCGCGGCCAGCGTCACCGGGGACACGCCGCGGGCCGAGCGCGAGACCGCGGTCGAGCGGCTCGCACGGGGCGAGCTCTGCGCGCTGTTCACGGTGGACGTGTTCAACGAGGGCGTCGATCTCCCCAAGGTCGACACGGTGCTCTTCCTTCGGCCCACCGAGAGCGCCACGCTCTACCTCCAGCAGCTCGGCCGCGGGCTCCGGCTGCACCCCGAGAAGAGCTGCCTGACGGTGCTCGACTTCATCGGGAGGGCCAACCGGAGCTTCCGGTTCGATCGGCGGTTCCGGGCGTTGCTGGGCGGGGGCACGCGGGCGGAGGTGCGCGAGGCGGTCGAGGACGGCTTCCCCCGGCTGCCGGCGGGCTGCGCCATCCAGCTCGAGGAGGAAGCGCAGCGCGCGGTGCTCGACAACATCCGGCAGACCCTGTCGCAGTGGAGCGCGCTGGCCGACGACCTGTCCGAGGACTGGCCGCTCGGCACGTTCCTCGACCGCGCGGACGTCGACCTGCGCGAGCTCTACCGGAGCGGGCGGTCGTTCACGCAGCTGCGCTGGCTCCGGGGCTACGTCGAGGCGGCGCCCGAGAGCGCGATCACCCGCGCGCTGCCGCGCTTGCTGCACGTCGACGACCCCGAGCGGCTCGGGCGGTGGAGGCAATGGCTCGCCGCGGACGCGCCGCCGGCCGCCGATCCGTCCGACCCGCACCAGCTGATGCTGTTCGCAGCCCTCGGGCAGGCGCAGCGCTCGGTCGATGCGCTCGGGGACTTCTTCGCGGCGCTGTGGTCGGAGCGCGTGGTCCTCGACGAGGTGCGCCAGCTGTTGGAAGTGCTCGACGACCGCCGCCGGAACACGACGCAAGCGCTGTCGGGGCTTCCGTTTCGGGTTCACGCGACCTACAGCCGGGACGAGGTGAGTGCTGGCCTGGTCGAGCTCCGGAAGGGCAAGCTGCTGCGCACCCAGGGCGGGGTGTACAAGTGCGCCCCGCGCCGCTGTGACGTGCTGTTCGTGACGCTGGAGAAGGACGAGAAGGACTTCACCCCGACCACGCTCTACAACGACTACCCGCTCTCGCAGCGCCGGTTCCACTGGGAGAGCCAGGCGGTGACGGCGTTCGACTCGTCGACGGGGCGCCGGTATCGGAAGCCACCCGACGACTGGCGGATCCTGCTGTTCGTCCGGCAGGCGAAGCGCGACGACCGGGGGCTGACGATGCCCTACCTGTTCCTCGGGCCGGTCCGCTGCGCGTCGGCGGCGGGTGACCGTCCGATGCAGATCGTGTGGGAGCTGGACGCGCCGATGCCGGCGGGATGGTTCAACCAGGTGAAGATCGCGGCCGGCTGAGCGACTCGCATTACGTGTTGAACCAAGCGATCCAGGCGTTCAGTGTCCACGCGATGGTGAGCCAGGTCAGGTAGGGCGCGAGCAGCAGCGCCGCGACCCGACTGTGCCGCCAGAACGCCCGGATGCACAGGGCCACGGCGACCCACAGCGCGCTGAGCACGAAGAGCGCGGTCCACAGCCAGTGCAGGGCGAAGAACACCGGCGACCACAGCGTGTTCAGCGCGAGCTGCACCCCGAACAGGGCGAGCGCGCTGCGGGCTGGTCGCAGCCCCCGCCGCGCGACGTCCCACGCGGCGACGGCCATCAGCGTGTACAGCACGGTCCACACCGGGCCAAACACCCACCCCGGCGGGGTCCACGGGGGCCTGTCGAGGCTGGGATACCAGGACTGTACCCCCGAGGCGGTCGCGAGGCCGCCGAGCGCGGCGGCGCCGAAGCACACGACGATCGAACCTACCAGCAGGGCGGCGGAGGCGGGGCGGGAGAGGCGTCCGTCGGTGTTCATGGAGGGTTCATAGCCGATGATCCTCATGGGGGACATCGGTCGGATCGCTGCTCGCCGCCACCGGCGTCGCGGTGAGCCGCAGTCCGAGGATCGCCACGATCAGCAGCGCCACGAACGCGAACCGCTGCGGCGTCATCGCCTCGTCGAAGAGCACGACGCCGCCCCACGTCGCGCCCACCACGCCGATGCCCACCCACACCGCGTACGCCGTCCCGATCGGGAGGGTGCGCGCGGCGTGCGTGAGCAGCACCATGCTGGCGATGAGCGCGGCGATGGTGATGAGGCTCGGGACGAGCCGGGTGAAGCCGTCGGTGTACTTCAGACCGAGCGACCACACGACCTCGAGCGCGCCCGCGACGAACAGGATGAACCAGGCCATGCGGATCCCCTCCTTGGCCCGTCGTTCCTGCCTGGTACGGGTCCGCCTCGTCAGGGCTCGGCATGAGCAGGGGGAGGATAACGTGTGCAGATGGAACGGGGCCACGCCGCGGGCGCTGCGCTGGCCCGACGGCGCGCCGCACTGCGCTCGGAAGGGAGGGGGATGGCGACCTCCTGCGCAAACGACGAGAGACGCTGCGTTGCCGGCTGCCCTCGACGTTACGCCGCCCTCATGATCCCACACATCCAGACGGGAGCTCGAGATCACGTG